>CAZAGT010000356.1:0-5284 GCA_964484515.1 uncultured Desulfobacteraceae bacterium
CTCCGGCCGCCTCGGGTAGCGCCTTATGCCGAGACAACGCACTCAATTCCTCCTTCTTGAAAAGAAACCCCATGGCCGGGCGTTAATGTGTCACAGATCTCATCTCATGAAGTTTCATGCGAGATCTGAGACAAAGAACAACGAACGGGACGGCCCACCAGGAGCAGCCCCGTTCATTCATGGTCTAGACTGCCTTGGAAACGTCAGGAGGACAACCTCCTAGAAATTAAAGACCTGATCCAGCTCCTCATCCGACACCTGGAAGGTGATATCGTGAGGCGGCAGGGCCTCTTTCCTGAAGTATTCCGGCAACCGGTCCTGTTCCGCCCCAAGGCCCGCCTTGGTATTGAACTCCCTTTCATTCTTAAGGACCGACTTGCCTAACGCGGTGACGTCATCGGCTGTCATACTCAGCCCGTAAAAGGCATTGAGCATGTCAACAAGGGCTTGCATGGTTTCAGGTTGATCCATAGCTGCAAAAGCGATGAACAAACACATTCCGGTGGAGTCGATGGCGGCGGTGGCGATTTGGAGGTTTCTGGAAAGTTCGACCTGCCCCTCGGACTTAAGTGCGTCGACGTTGCCGCCGACACCGAGCACATTCTGGGCTACCGCATAGCCGGAGGTATGATCGGCACCCATGGTGCTCGTGGCATACGTGACACCGATGCCCTGAATCCCGCGGGGATCGTAAGCCGGCATAGCTTGGCCTTTCACGACCGGAACCCTTTCCACGCCGAACACTCGGCCGGTGACGGCCGCTCCGTTTCCGAGGACACGCCCGAGGGGGGTCCCTTCGCCGACCTCTTTAAGGAGCTTGATGGCACCCTCGGCGTCTCCGAATTTCGCCAATCCGGCCTCCATCGCGACCGCGATCGTGGCTCCCATCTCGATGGTATCGAGGCCGTAATCGTCATCCATACGATCCAACGTGGCAATCGCATCGAGGTCGTCAATACCGCAATTGCCGCCATGAGCCCAAACCGTCTCGTATTCCGGCTGCTTGGTCAGATAATGCCCATCCTTGTTGACGTAAGTTCCCGAACACCTGATGATACAGCCGCGGTGGCACCCGTGCGTGGCCACACCGCCCCGGGAGGTTTCCGTTTCGGCCTGTGTTTCACCGCTTATCTTTGAACACCCGTCAAAGCGTCCCCATAGGAAATTATGGGTCGGATACGCACCGGCCTCATTGATGACATTCGTGAGCACGTTCGTCCCGTAGGCCGGAAGACCTTCTCCGGTCACCGGGTGTTTTCTGAGGCCCTCGACGTAGCGCTTGTTCGCTTCTTTGAATCCCTCCGGATCTTTTGGGACTCGCATCTTCATGCCGCCGTCATCCAGCACGATGACCTTGACGCCCTTGCTTCCCATCACGGCGCCGACCCCACCCCGGCCAGCGTGGCGGGTCGGCCTCAACTCCATGTCGGTGCAAGCGATGGAGGCCGCGGCCATTTTCATCTCGCCGGCAGGGCCCACGGAGATGGCGGCGATCTTCTCTCCATAATCCGCTTTGATCTTTTCGATCAGGTCATAGTTGCCCAGCATCTTGAGCTCGTTGGCGGCAACGATCTGAACTCCGTCCTTGTTTATGGATATCTTATAGAGGGTATCATCCTGCGGCTTCCCCTCCAGGATAATGGCCGCATATCCCAATCTGGCAAGCACCTGGGCAGGCTGTCCCCCGGCATTGGCCTCTTTAATCCCTCCGGTGAGGGGACTCTTACAGCCGACCGAAAGTCGACCCGACATAGCCGCGGTCGTGCCGCCCAATAGCCCCGGCGCGATGACCAGTTTATTGTCTTCCCCCAGGGGGTGGCACAGCGGCGGCACCTCCTTGGAGACAATGGCGGATGTCAGTGCCCGCCCCCCCAGGCCCGCGTAATCTCCCATCGAGGTCTCGCTCGGTTGCGGGCCTCCATCCGCGCTCATGTCGATTCGTAAGATCTTGTCCATGGCGATCCTCCTTTTCCGTTCACATTGGGGTGAAGTTCTATGAATGATTCGTTTCTCAATGATGGGGGACCGTCTGCAACGCCAAAGAGGCGCCGACGATGCCCATGATGCATGAATATCCGCAGACCCTTCTCATGTCAAGGGGAACCTCAAGATGGCATATTTATTGCTAGAGTAAAGCGCGGTTTCCGCTGTTGGCCATGGTTGAGGCCAAGGGCACCCAAAACATCAGACACTGAAGGAAGGCCAATGAACGAAAAAGCGATAAGCCAGCAATGCCATGAAACGTCTATTGAGTCTGGATTCCAGCAAGAAAAGCCGTATTGCAGCGTGGAGTTTTCCGTGGATGGCGCCGATCACTTGCGCCAATTCAGGCTCTGGAACATGAATCCGGAGGTTATGTGTGTTCTGATTAAGGAGACCTCAGAAGTCGTGGATTGCCTCAAGGTCGGCGATACGATGAAGATGAAATACTACAGCGAAGACGCACTTCAATCACCCCAGTACCTGGAGACAGAAATCAGCCAGATCACCAAGGAGGATCAAGGTCGATTCAAGGGCCACTACGTGGTCGGATTGTCGATCCTAGGTGATCGCAACTAAGCTACCGCTCTTCCCGGCGAGACCAGCGCAAAAGGCCCAATCCGCTCCGCAAGCTCTCAAAATGAAACGTTTCCAGGAGTGCGCGGAAAGGGAATCACGTCACGGATGTTCGACATCCCGGTCACGAACTGAACCAACCGCTCAAAGCCCAGGCCAAAGCCGGAATGGGGTACTGAGCCGAATCTTCGCAATTCAAGATACCACCAGTAATCATCAGGAGGGAGGTTTGTCTCCTTCATCCGTTCGAGCAATGTGTCGTAGACGTCCTCCCGCTGGCTCCCGCCGATGATCTCGCCAATCTTGGGCACCAGGACATCCATCGCCCGAACGGTCCGGCCGTCGTCATTGACCTTCATGTAGAAGGGTTTGATCTCCTTCGGATAGTCGGTAATGACGACCGGGCTGTCGAACACGGTTTCACAGAGATACCGTTCATGTTCGGACTGCAAATCCACGCCCCAATCGACCGGGAATTCGAAGGAGACATCGGCCTCTTTGAGTATCTTCAAGGCTTCCGTATAAGTAAGCCGTTCAAAGCTCTTCTCCACGACCCCCTTGAGGACATCGATGATCGACGGGGCTACCCAGCGGTTGAAGAACTCCATGTCCTCTTCGCAATGATTCAATAGATGGCTCAGGATGTATTTCAGAAAGGCCTCAGCTAGTGCGACGTTTTCGTCGAGCTCGTAAAAGGCCATCTCCGGTTCGACCATCCAGAATTCGGCGAGGTGACGGGCCGTGTTTGAGTTCTCCGCCCTGAACGTGGGCCCGAAGGTGTAAACATTGCCCATGGCAAGGGCATATATTTCCGCCTCGAGCTGGCCGCTGACGGTCAGTTTGGCCTGCCGACCAAAAAAATCCCTCTCAAAATCGGTCCGGCCATCTTTCTGAGGGATCGCATCGAGATCGAAGGCGGTCACCCTGAACATCTCACCGGCACCCTCGCAGTCACTCCCGGTGATGATGGGGGTGTGTATATAAAGGAAGCCTCGTTCCTGAAAAAAGCGATGAACGGCCATACTAGCGGCATTTCGGACCCTGGCAACGGCGCCAAAGGTATTCGTGCGTGGCCTTAGGTGGGCAATCGAGCGCAGGAATTCGAAGGAGTGTCGTTTCTTTTGCAGCGGATACGCCTCCGGGTCCGCCCACCCTACGACCTCGATTCCCGTAGCCCGGAGCTCGACCTGCTGTCCCTTACCCTGGGAGGCCACCAAGGTCCCGGTGGCTCTGATGGCGCAACCCGTCTGAAGCTTGAGAACATCGGTTTCGTAGTTGGGCAGCTCCCTGTCGGCGACGAGCTGAAGTCCACGCATGCTCGAACCGTCGTTGATTTCGATGAACGAGAAGCCCCCCTTGGAGTCTCGCCGCGTCCGAACCCAGCCCGCCACGGTATGTTTCGTCCCCACATCCTCGGACGCGAGTAGATCAACGACTCTACTCCGCTGCAAGCTTATACCCCTTTCCGTTCAAATTCGGTCATGAACTCAACCAGGGCTTTCACAGCCCCGGTCCCTGTCGCGTTGTATATCGATGCACGGCACCCGCCGACCGAACGATGTCCCTTGAGGCCCCCGAGGCCCGCCTTCGAGGCTTCAGCCACGAAGCGACCCTCCAGTTCCTCGTTGGGGAGACGGAAAGTCACGTTCATTAGGGAACGACTCCCTTTGGCAGCCGTGCCGCGATAGAAGTCGGAATGATCGATGCAATCGTACAGGATGCGCGCCTTTTCCGCATTGATCCGCTCCATCTCTCCCAATCCACCAACGGTATCTTCAATCCACTTGAGTACGAGATTGATCACATAGATCGTGAAGCAACTCGGCGTGTTGTAAAGCGAGTTCTTCTCGGCAAAGGTCGTGTACTTGAGGATCGTGGGTAAACCGGCCGGGACCCTTTCCAGCATATCTTCACGGATGACCACCAGAGCCGTCCCGGCCGGTCCTAGGTTCTTCTGCGCCCCGGCATAGACAAGGCCGAACGGCCCGACATCAAAGGAATGGCTCATTATGTCAGAGGACATGTCACAGATCAAGGGCACATCTCCGGCCTCCGGGTACACGTGCCATTGGGTACCCTTGATGGTGTTGTTTGAGGTGAAATGGAGGTAAGCCGCGTCCGGGTGAACGTCAAACTCCGTCGGGATATAGGAGAAATCCCGATCTTCGGAAGAGGCGATCACGCGGACGTCCTTACCTTGGATTTCCGCCTCTTTGATCGCCTTTGTCGACCATGAGCCGGAATTGATATAGTCAACCGGCCTGCCCTCTGTTGCCAGGTTCATGGGGATCATGCAGAACTGGAGGGTGGCCCCGCCCTGGATGAAAAGCACTTTGAAATGATCGTCCAGGTCCAGCAGTCGTTTGGTCCGCTCGACCGCTTCATTGATGATGGCGTCGAACCAGGGCGAGCGGTGGCTCAGCTCAGTAACCGACATCCCCGAGCCTTGATAATCGAGGAACTCCTCTCTAGCCTGTTCAAGTACGGGGAGCGGCAGTGCCGCGGGCCCGGCATTGAAGTTGTATATCCTGTCGCCCATCTAAAATCTCCTTTCGATTGTCTCTTCTCGGCGCCGCCTCTTGCCACAGGGCGGCCAGGTTGATCGACCGGCAAACTTCATGAAGTTGGTACTCGAATTTGACATTTTGATATTTTTCGAGATCTGTTCGCCCAGCCATGGGGGTCTCTTTTCAAAAACGAGGAATTGAGTGCGTTGTCTCGGCATAAG
>CAZAGT010000357.1:0-5283 GCA_964484515.1 uncultured Desulfobacteraceae bacterium
GGAAGGTGACCGGCCCGACTTTTTCACTCATGCCCCAGTTGCAGACCATACGGCGCGCGAGCTGGGTCGCCTTTTTGAGATCGTCGCCCGCACCCGAAGTAATGTCCTCGCACACGACTTTTTCAGCGGCGCGGCCGCCCAGCATGATCGCGATTCGGCCGCGGAGATACGTGCGGCTGAGGTTGTGACGGTCCTTCTCCGGGATCTGCTCGGTCGCACCCAGGGAACGGCCGCGCGGAATCACGGTCACCTTTTCGAGCGGGTCCGCGCCGGGATAGATCCGAGCCACCAGGGCGTGGCCGGCCTCGTGATATGCAATGACCCTTTTCTCATCCTCCAGGATCAGGTCCTCGCGCTCAATGCCCATGATGATCTTGTCCCTGGCTTCATCAAACTCTTCGGCGGCCACCTGATGCTTGTTCCGGCGCGCCGCCAGCAGGGCCGCCTCGTTGACCAGGTTCTTGAGCTCCGCGCCCGAGAAGCCGACCGTCCGTTTCGCCGTTCTCGCCAAGTCCACATCGTCGGCCAACGGCATCTCGCGGGTATGCACGCGCAGGATCTCTTCTCGCGCCTTTTGCTCCGGGATTTCCAGCGTGATCTGCCGGTCGAAGCGTCCCGGCCGCACGAGGGCCGGGTCGAGCACGTCAGGCCGGTTCGTGGCCGCGAGCACGACGACGTGCTCATGGGGCGCAAACCCGTCCATCTCGGACAGGATCTGATTCAGGGTTTGCTCCCTTTCATCGTGGCCGCCGCCCAGGCCGGTGCCCCGCACCCGGCCAATCGAATCGAGCTCGTCCACAAAGATGATCGTCGGCGCATCCTTCTTGGCATTCGAAAACATGTCCCGCACCCGCGACGCCCCGACCCCCACGAACATCTCGATGAACTCGGATCCGCTGATACTGTAAAAGGGCACGTCGGCTTCGCCGGCAACGGCCCGCGCCATAAGCGTCTTGCCGACGCCCGGCGGTCCCACGAGCAGGATTCCCCGCGGCAGCTCGCCGCCCAACGCCGAGTATTTCGCCGGTTCTTTCAGAAAGTCGACGACCTCCTGGAGTTCTTTTTTGGCATGGCTCAGACCGGCCACATCCCGAAAGGTCACATCACTCGTCGATTTGGTGTACAACTTGGCCTTCGATTTCGCGAAGCCAAACAGGCCTCCGGCCCCTCCCATCCGTTCCTGAAACCGCTTGCTCGACCAGATGAAGAACCCGATGATCAGCACCCATGGGAGTAAACTCACCACAAGGGTCCAGAACCAGGAGCGCTCTTCGGTCTGGGCATCGATACGCACGCCTTGCTTTTCGAGCAGCCCGAGCAGATCCGGGTCTCCAAATGAGGGCATCGTCGTCTTAAAGCCCTCATATTGAGGCGTTCGCTTCTTGCCAAACAAGGTATCGCGCGGCTTGCCCTTCACAGGCTTCTTGAAGTTCCCGGTGATCTCCTGGCCCCTGACGGTGATCCGGCTGACATTGCCCTGGCGGACCTTCTGTTTGAAGTCGGAATAGGAGAGCGACATGCGTTCAACGGCGCCGAGGTGGCCGAAAAAGTAGAGCACGAAGAGCCATAATAGGCCGAGCCAGAGGATCGCCTTCCAATTGTAAGATTTCCGCGGCGGCAGCCCTTTTGGGGACGAAAGAGTGCGTTTATCGTTCACGAAATGTTCCTCCTAGGGTGGATACTCCCGGTACCCGTTGGAAAATGCCCTTCTTCCTCTCGCAGGTCTCGGTCTCAATTCATGCTATCTGTCTTCAGAGGACGTAACGCCCGATGACAGCGGCGGCCAGGACGATAAGCAGGACCCAGTAGAAGAGGCTCAACGTGATATAGGCCGTCTCCTCCAGCGCCTTTTTTTGTTGCATCTCCTCCAGCAAATCCAGGGTCTCTTGTCGGCTGTGGGGTGCCTTCGGCGATCCCGTGGCCACGAGCGCCAGGGCGACGATTAGGCCTGCGAGGAGAAATCCGAGCCAGTGGATTCCCCCCACGTCCGGACCGAGAGGTCTGATCCAGACTCCCCCGGCCCAGGCGGCCAGGAATAGAAGCAGGAAGAGCCAAAGCAGGCCGCTCCGCCGCCCCGCCCTGCGAGTGAACAGAAAGGAAAGCGCGGTCAGGACGGCGGCAACGACGGCCGCGAGTACGAATTCGAGAACAAACATGACTTCGGGATGAGACCTCCGATTTACCTTTCCTCGAGGTTAAGCAATTCTACGTTTATCCGCCATCCTGACGCTGCTAAACCCTCAGGCGGGTTCACGATTCGCAGTTATGGTGTCCTACAGCTCTCTAACGATCCTGTTGCGCGTCAATCAGGTATGGTTTCATGCAACATCAAAGATATCAAAAGACAAAACCTTTGAACCGTGAACCTAATTTTACTATAGCAAACGACTCGCAGGCCGCAAATGGGGTCAATCCCGTATTTCGGCGGGAGAGGTCTCTACGATAATTCGTGAAGCCCCGCATCTCTCCGGAAGGACTGCTCCCCGCATTCGGAAATATCCTAGAGAAAATCCGGAGTCTCCCGATTGCACGGCTCCCGGTGGTCGCTTACCCTCAGATGGCTGAGGGATGGCCATCCAGACGGCCTGGATCGAAGGGAGGAAAAGATATGGCATCCAACTTTGAAATCCACCCTGAACGGCACAACGGACTCCTGCACCTGCGCCTGAAAGGCGATCTGGACGGCTCGTCGGCCCACGTACTGCTGCGAACCCTCAGGCGCAACCAGCCTCACGAGGAAAAGATCCTTGTGGACGTGAGCGGATTGAAGAACGTCTACCCCTTTGGATGGAATATCCTGGAACGCAACCTGCCGGACCTGAGGGGGCAATCAGGCGAGATCATCTTCTCAGGCGAAATCGGCCCTCTTTAGTAGTCGGCTCCCTATTGACGATGCGTTCCAGTCAGGAGTCCCTTTTCCCCATAGACACCTCTTCTTGAAAACCTCCACAGATTCGGGTAATCTGTTTTCTGGTCATTTCCGGCTTTCATCCATCCCATGTCACCGAAAGCGGCGTCCGGCCGCGAGCCGTCGCTGCGAGGACTCCGGGATCGTCACAGGGATAAGGAACTATGAATAACGTCAAGGGCGAAACAGGCGTTAAGGCTTTTATGCTGGCCGAGATCGGCCCGAGTCCCATTAAGGTCCTGCTCGTAGATGACGACGAGGACGATTACATCATCGTCCGGGACCTCCTGGCCGAGATCCCGCTGGTCGGGTTCGTCTTGGAGTGGTCGCGCGCCCGTGTTAACGCGTGGGAATTAATCGAACGAAACCAATACGACGTCTGTCTCATGGACTACGTCCTCGGCGATGGCGACGGGATTGAACTCTTACGGGAATTTCGGCGGAGGGGGTTCACCGGGCCGATCATTATGCTGACCGGTCAGGGGGACCGCCAGATTGATCTGCAGGCCATGAAGGAGGGGGCGATGGACTACCTGGAGAAAGGCGCCCTCAATGCTACCCTGCTTGAGCGGTCCATACGATACGCCCTTCAGCGCGAAAGGACGCTCGCAGAGCTGCGCAAATCCGAGGAGCAGCTGAGGGTGCTTTCCACCAAGCTTGTCGAAGCTCAGGAAAAGGAGCGAGAAATCGTTGCGAAGGACATCCACGACAGTATCGGTTCGAATCTGGCAGCGGTGAAGTACGGCCTGGAAGAAAAGCTCAGCCGCATGGTTCGCCGTGAAAAGTCAACGGAAGGTATCACGTTGGAGCAACTCCTCACTATCGTTCGGGAGACCATTGAAGAGACCCAGAGGGTCTGTACGGACTTGCGGCCCCCGATGCTGGATGACATCGGAATCCTTGCCACGATTCAATGGATGAGCCAGAAATTCCAGAAGATCTATACGGGGGTCCGAATCGAAAAGCAAATCGATCTGCATGAGGAGCACATTCCCGAGGGACTGAAGATCGTCATCTACAGGATCCTGCAGGAGGCCCTGAACAATACCTGCAAACACAGCGGCGCCGATACGGTTCGTCTCCGCCTGGCGAAAAGGGAAGATCGACTGGAGCTCGAGATCGAGGATAACGGCCGCGGGCTCGAGTGGACGGGCTCCCGTTTCAAAGACCACCCCCTGGGCGGCGGCATGGGATTGGCGACGATGAGGGAGCGCGCGGAGCTTTCCGGCGGCGTATTCGAGATCGGCTCCGAAAGGGGAAAGGGGACCCGGATTCGGGCACGCTGGCCCGTTTAGCACGGGATCCTACTCTCTTACGACGAGTCCTTTTTCAATCGCATAGGCCGTGAGGGCCGATGCGGTGTGTAGATTCAGTTTTTGCATGATATTCGCCCGATGCTTTTCGACGGTCTTCGGGCTGATACAGAGATAATCCGCGATCTCCTTGTTTTGATAACCCTCGCCGACCAGCTTCAGGATTTCTTTTTCGCGCTGCGTCAGGGTGTCGAAGGAAGAGGTCTTCTTGATGGTCCTCTTCCCCTCCAGGTATCCCTCCAGCACAAGACCCGAAATCTCCGGACTCACATACGTCTTGCCCGCCAAAACGCTCCTTATCGCCACGAGCAACTCATCGTGGTCAGAGGATTTCAAGCAATAGCCGTCCCCGCCCGATTTGAAGACCTCGAGGATGTAATCCTCATGCTTGAACATGGTCAGCGCCAGGATCTTTGTTTCGGGCGATCGCTGCTTGATCTCCTTGATGACGGCGATTCCGTCCATCTTGGGCATGTTGAGATCCAGAAGGACCAGATCAGGATTGTTCGCGTTGATGCTCCGGATGGCCTCGACGCCGTCCCCGGCCTCGCCCACGACTTCGAGGTCGTCATGCAGGCTCAGCAAGGACTGCAATCCCTGCCTTAGTATCTTGTGGTCCTCAACGATTACGAGTCGCTTTTTGGCTTGCATGGCAGATGCTCCCGAAGGCCAAGACCTTCTGCGCCCCAATGCCGGAGCGCCCCACGATGAATACAGGATTCACCTTATATCTTCGTGTCCAGGAAGGATTTATGCTCCCATCAGCCGCTTATCGCCGGCCCCCGAAGTTTGACGATGCGCCGTCCGTTGTATTCGTAAGCCTTTTCGCCGTGAGCGGGAATCGATCTTGGCCAGGTATCATCGTATATATCATTCAATACGGCCAGAGTAAACTTCAATCGCTCTCCAGCGGATACTCCAATTTGCGGACCGTCGGGTCGTAGAGCTCCTGCGGGGTATTCAGCTAGCTAGTGTCGATCCAGAAATACAAACCAGGCACTAGCGAAGTTTCCAGATCAGAAATGAGAATTTTTTCGCAAGATCAAGAAAATCAAGGGATTG
>CAZAGT010000358.1:0-5279 GCA_964484515.1 uncultured Desulfobacteraceae bacterium
CCCCCATGACCGGACGGCTCAAGCGCCAAAACGTTTCAAGAATCTAAAATGTTACCATCCTTTTTAGATCGAAATCTGAATTCTCGGTTCTCAATCTGATGCCGGTAGAGTGCGAGTGGAAGGCCTGAAACCGTCTTTCTCCTGCAAACTCTTGCTGGGAGCCGTCTCTTACGGCCCCTCAAGCGAGCCCTCCTCCAGCATGGCATCGATAGAATCCGAGAACGCACTTAAGGTCTTCGCCACGTCTTCTTCGTCATGAGCAGCTGAGAAAACGAACAGCCATCCGCCCAGGATTGCTACACCGCGCTGCAGAAGCTGATGGCCTAAGCGCACCTTTGCCGGGACCATCCCAACGATTTTTTCGACATCCTTTGTCGGAGGCGTAATGGCATCGGAGGGCTCGAACTCGATCGGGCCGAGGTAGATGTGTGTGACGCTGCGCCCGTAAAGCCAGCCTCCAATCCCTTTTCGGCGTAGAATCTGGTTGCCCTCCTTGCGGAATTGGGCCGCGAGTTCATTGGCCCTCTTCTGAGGTTCACCGGTGTGATAAATCCCGAAGGCGGCCAATCCCGCAGCACAGGTGAGGGGGTTGGCATTCCAGGTGCCGCTGTGGCGCACTCGCCTGTCATCAGGGGCCTTCGAGCTGAAGGGCTGCATGATATCCGCCTTGCCCGCAAGCGCCCCTATGCCGAGGCCGCCCCCGATGATCTTACCCAGGCTTGTCAGATCCGGCTTGACCCCCACCATAGTCTGAAACCCTCCCACGGTATCGCGAAAACCCGTGACGACCTCATCCATGTGCCATACAGTCCCGTACCTATGGACCAGATCAGGCAAGGCTTGGACAAAGGCTTCGTCGATCGGGACCTGTCCGCTCATGTGGGCGCCGCCCCCTTCCGTCATGACGATCGCGTATTGCTCTGTAGCAAGCTCTTCTTCCACGCGGTCCAAATCATAGGGCACAATGGTCACGGCGTCCGCGACCACTCCCGGCGCACTCGGCGGCCAGGCGACTTCATCGGCCCATCCGTGAAAGTTCTCTACGAATCTGAGAATCTTGCGCCGCCCCGTAAAGATACGACTGATACGGATCGCCATCAGGTTGGCCTCTTGACCGCATGAAAAAAAGGCGATCCTCTCCGCCGCCGGCAGCAAACTCTTTATCTTCTCAGCCAATTCCACTTCCAACTCGTGATTGTCTCCGTAGTGGACCCCCTTGGCCACCTGTTCTTGCACTGCCGCAACGATCGCCGGATGGCTGTGGCCCAGGAGCAACGAGCCATGCCCCATCACATAATCGATGTACTCGTGACCATCCACATCCCATTTTTTCGATCCCTTGGCGTGCGTGATGTAGGGGCGATAGGGGTCGAGCATGCGCACGAAGGCCGTCGCCCCGTCCCCCGCGAACACCTCGGAGGCCCGTTGATGGAGACCCGCCGATTTAGGGTGTTTCTCGCGGTAAACTTTGATTAGCTGATCTCTTGACATGGTTTCGTCTCCTCCTGGTCCTGGGTCAACCTGATTTAGTGATAGCGCTCAACGGCCGCGGTCCGTTCTCAAAAAAAAACGGCTCCTCACAAGAATTTGCGGGTCAATAGTTCGATATCGAGAGCACAATACCTTGGAGCTATATCCGTTTTCGATCGAAATCCGGATTTCTGGATTTCGATCTGCGTCCCGTGGACTCTGGTGGGAGGCCTGCGATATCTTTTCTTCGATTCCGGGGCTCCCGGGCGGGTCTTTTCTATGCCTTATCGGCGGGGGAGTTCTGCCCCCTCCGACATTCCCCTCGACTTCGCTCGGGGCTGCGGTTTCCCCCACTGATAAGCCATGAAAAGACAGCGCCCTCCCGCCAGTCACTCCGAAAAGAGATCCCAGTCCTCCCACCCTGGAGGCTGGAAACTCCTTTATCGCCCACAAATTCTTGTGAGGAGCCAACAAAGCAGGGACCCTGAATCTTTCGCCCCGTTGAGCAAAACATACGATCTGTTCCCCTTTGACGACTTGGACTCACTCTCGCAAGGCGGTTAAGGGCTCATCAATAAGCGCCCCGTCTCTAAAACGATCCGGTCGAAGCGCCCCGATATCTATGCTGCTCACCTTTCCTTCAGCTATGAGTTCGGATACGAGGATTCCCACCGCCGGGCTGTGTTGAAAGCCGTGTCCGCTGAATCCATTGGCGCAAATGAATCCTTCCATCTCCGGAAACGATCCGATGATGGCATGGTGGTCCGGGGAAATGGCATACAGGCCGGCCCAGCCTCGCACGATCTGGGCGTCTTTTAGCACCGGGACTCTATGCATGGAACGTTCAGCGGTCCAGGTCCGGCCCTCAAAATCGACGCCCTCGTTGAAGGAACTCTGTGCGTCCTGCGGGCCCGCCAGCAGCAGGCCGCTTCCTTCGCGACGCATGTACCAGCCGTGCTCCAAGTCGATCACCAGAGGCGTCTCCGGCGGTAGGGCCGGGAAAGGATCTGTAAAGAACACCTGTCTTCTCAAGGGGCGGACGGGTACCTCCAGCCCTAACATATCACTTAAATGAGCTGCGTAGGGGCCCGCCGCATTGACCACCACCGGCGCCATGACGGTTTCACCCCGGGACGTCACGACGCCTTCAACCCGGCCTGCCTTGTGGCGGATCCCCGTCACCTCAACCCCCTCCTTGATCATCACGCCGCGCCGGCGAGCCCCTTTGGCAAAACCCTGAAGGACCTCGTAGGGACCGGCATAACCGTCGCTGGGGGTATGGGCGCCGCCCAGAAGATCATCTACGTACAGGAACGGCCATTGGTCCTTGAGCCCCTCCCGATCGAGAAGCCGCACCTCAATCCCCATGTTTCCGAGATGCCGAGCGTTCCCCCTCAGGATCGACCAATCCTTCTCACCGCGAGCAAGGAAAAGGTAACCCACCCGACGAAACTCGGGATCGACATCAAACTCCGATCGGAAGTTTTCAAAGATCTTGGAGCTGAGCAGTGAAAGCCGAACGTTGATATCGGTGCTGAACTGCATCCGGATCCCGCCCGCGCATTTGCCGGTCGAACCTGCTCCAAGCGCATCCTTTTCCAGTAACAGCAGATCCGGGATGCCCCTCTTGGCCAGATGGTAGGCGATACTGAGACCGATAACGCCACCACCGACGATCACCACATCTGCTGTCCGGGGAAACTCCGGCATGAAGCTTCTGTATCCTTCGACTTGCTCGTTACGCAATGGCGGTTCGACTAAGGTCCGCTTTACGAGGCGTGGTTGGTCAGGGTAGAAGGCGGAGACTTGAAAACCTATCCGGTCACGGAAATTACTCTGCCTCTGCGGTGGCCTTCTGGAGTGCGTCTTTTATGGCGCGCAGGAGGATCATGCTGGAGGCGGAGGCCCCGGTCACGGCGTCAACCTCCACCGACCGTGCTTGGATAACCCTTTCGATAAGCTCGACCGGCTTTTTCAGGAAGGCCAAATCTTCGCTGTCCACCTCGATCCGGCTGATCTGCTGGGCCTTTATCGTCACGTAACCGTCCTAGATCAATTCAGCTTTCAGATTAAATTCACTTGATAGGTGCCGTCGGGAACATCCGTCAAATCGACCTTCTGCACAGGCGCAGCGGTTACACCCGCGTGCTCCTCCTGAGCCGCCGGGTAATCGACGTTCGAGGCCGCGAATGCGAATGTGGCACTGATGATCACAAGAGACCTATTCAGATTCACCCACCGCATGATCGATCCGTTTCAATCTCTGCAGTACCTCAATCCGGTCAAGACACCATCCGGCAGCCTTCGGCCATCAACGGTCGGCTTAGGACTCCAAAGAGGGAATTTATAGCGACGCTCTCGAAAAACCGATCCTTCTGAGGCTGATGGAAAATGCCCGGATGCAAGTCGTCCGAAACAGGGGACCCGCCCCGAAGGGGTGGGGACTGAGCCGAGCGAAGCGAAGGTGAAGAAATCCCGGGGAATTCATACGCCGCAGTGACGAGGGATGAGGGTAACGCGGCCCTTCGGCTTAGCTCAGGACCGTGAGCGTGTCGAACGGCATGTCCAACGGGATGTGGGCGTTTTCCGACAGCCTCAGCATTTATCCTGAAGGCCTTTTACTGGAATGCACAGTCAATTTCAAGCCTTCGTTCTCCATGCCGCGGCTCTGGCTGACGACGAAGGCCCTTTCAGAGATCCTCCCCGCCGGCTAAGCCGAGAGATGCGTTCGCCCTTCCGAATCGGGCCCCCTCGGTGTATGTTAGAGGACCTCCTTGCGCCATTTTTGTCTTTCTTCGAGTTGCCCGCTGTGATACTCGCCCAAGATCTTCACAAGGGCCTTGACGGCCGAATCGATAACGCACTCGCCCTTCTTGGCGTCTGCCGTGGCGGGGTCTCCCCACACCCCCGGAACCCAACGAGCCGCGCGCATGTCGACCAATTCGGGCTGCAAATAGAGTTGCATGGAGGTCTCGATCTCTGAGGCATGACCGATAAAGCCCTTATCGGACGCACTCACGCGTTTCATCTCCTCGGATACCGTGGGCATTTCCCAGTAGGTGTAACCCATGACGGTTATTCCCTTCTCCGCTTTCAGTTTGTTTCGCATCGACGCCAAGATGGCGGCATTGCCGCCGTGTCCATTCAACAGGATGATCTTTTTGAATCCGTGCGCGGCAACGCCGGCGGCGATCTGGCTTAACACCTCCACGAACGTGTGAAATTCGAGTGTGATCGTACCGCCAAAGGCCATGTGGTGGGGTGAATAACCCGACCAGACCGGGGGGAGCACGACGACCGGGAAATCATCGATACTCTCTGCGGCGCGTACGGCAATCGTGAAACAGCAGTTCGTATCCGTGTTGACCGGCAGATGCTCTCCGTGCTGCTCGGTCGAACCGACCGGGAGAATCACAATGCCGTCCCTTTCGGCGATCGCCTTGAATTCATCTCGCCTCATTTCCTGCCACAACACCTTCTTCATCTTGAAGCCCCCTCCTTCTATCGGACCCTAAAGACCCCATACTCTATGACCCTCTCTCAAATTCCTCTCTTATAGAGCCTTCAAAAAAAGTTGACAACATCTACCGATAATAGAAACAGAGTCCCTGGTGGTTCTCCACCGTCTTCGACATTCGTTCTCGTATGAGACTTCATGAGATGAGGTCTGTGATACCTTAACGTGCATTGAAATATCTGAGAATGCCAAACTCGGGCACCACTTTTAGGCTCCTTACAAGAACTTGCAGGTGAGAAAACCGTTTCCAGCCTCTGCGGTGGGAGGACGGTGATGTCTTTTCGCAGTGACT
>CAZAGT010000359.1:0-5222 GCA_964484515.1 uncultured Desulfobacteraceae bacterium
GAAGAAACCCTGCTCCTGTGGCTACAACTATTTCTTTGTTCGGCACAATGGGGAGCTTTTCCTGTGCCCTCTCGTCAACCGAAGTATGGGAAATGTCAAGGAGACACCGATTGAGCTCCTCTTTCTCTCGGAAAAGGCCGACCAATTCCGGCGAAAGACAGGCGCCCTTCCGGAATGCCGAGCATGTACCGAACCGGGCCTGGAGCGTTACGCACTACCCTATGAGGGCTTTAGCTACTTGTCCCTCCTCTGGAAACTGGGGAAGAAGCGATTTCTTCAGCTGCACAACGATATGGGACTAGACAAGTACTTTTGAGCGCTTGATGGAACATGCTCAGATACAAGACTTTCAAAACCCCGATAGATGAAGCGCGTTCATTCTGCGGCTTGAGGTCTAAAGCATAAGGGAACTCAATTGACAATCTCTTTGCTTTTTCGGCCTCCAGCCTATTTCACGGATGTTGACGGGAGTTGACACCATGGGCTTTGTCCCAAATGATCTGAGCGATCAGCGACTGAAAGAAATCCAGTTGGAGGGTCTCAAATGGACCGTCTCTCACGCCTACGAGCATGCCCCTTCGTATCGACAGAAACTCGATCAGGCCGGGGTTTGCCCTGAAGATATCCGTTCCCTCGGTGATCTCAGGAGCCTTCCGCTCACCGATAAGGATGATTTGCGTGACGGGTACCCATTTCCACTCAGGGCAGCTCCCTTTGACGATATCGTCAGAATTCACGCGTCCTCGGGGACGACCGGGAAACGCAAAGTGCTCTGCTACACCCAAAAGGACATCGATTGTTGGGCCGACATGTTCGCGCGCTGCTACGAACTTGCCGGCCTGTCCCGCGAGGATCGCGTCCAGATCGCCGTCGGTTACGGCCTCTGGACGGCGGGGATCGGCTTTCAAGCGGGTTGCGAGCGGTTCGGCGCTATGGCCGTGCCCGTCGGACCGGCAAATGCCGACATGCATTGCGAAATGATGATCGACCTTCAAACGACGGTCTTTTGCGCGACGGCGTCGATGGCCCTTCTGATGGCGGAGGAGATCCAGCGGCGCAACATCCTGTCTCAAATCAAGGTCAAAAAGATTATCATGGGTGCGGAGCGCCACAGCGAGGCCATGCGGACACGGATTATGGAACTCATGCGCGTCGAGCACATCTTCGATATCTACGGGCTCACCGAGCTGTACGGTCCCGGAACGGGGCTCGATTGCGTCCTGCACGACGGCATCCATTACTGGGCTGATTACTTCATCTTCGAGATCCTCGACCCCACCACCCTGGCTCCGGTTCCTGCCGGGCAGGAAGGCGAACTCGTCGTGACCACGCTGTGCAAAGAGGGGAGTCCCCTCATACGTTATCGCACCCATGATGTCACCCGACTCCTGGATCACGAATGCCCCTGTGGATGCAGGCTTCCCATGCACGACCGGATTTCAGGCCGAACGGATGACATGTTTATCTATCGGGCTGTCAACATCTACCCCAGTCAAATAGATCACCTTTTGAGTCAAATCGACGGGATCGGCAGTGAATTCCAGATCCACCTGAAGCACCTGCAAGACGGCCGCGAAATGATGCTCATCAAGGTCGAAAGAGCCATGGGGACCATAAGACAGGATGACGAACCACTTGCTGAGGCGGTAGCGCATGAAATCCGCCAAAAGGTCCTGGTGCGAAGCCAGGTCGAAATCGTCGAATACGGTTCCCTCCCCCGCACCCAGCGCAAGAGCAAGCGGGTCTTTGATGAGAGAGGAGGAACAAAGGATGAGAAGAATGACACGAAGAGTTGAAATGATCGCAACGGGGATTGTCTTGACCCTCTTGCTACTGACCTGGGCCGGCCCCATGCCGATTGCAGATGCACGTCCGATCAGGCTCAGTTACGCCAACTTCCCGCCCGCTACGACCTTTCCCTGTGTACAGATGGAACGATGGAAAGAGGAAGTAGAGAAACGGACCAACAGGTCGGTCGTCATCAACACCTTTCCCGGCGGCACCTTATTGGGGGCCAAGAACATGATGGACGGTGTCATTGCGGGGCAGGCGGACATCGGCAACCTCTGCATGGCATACCAACCGGGCCGTTTCATGCTCACCAATGCAACGAGTCTCCCGGTGGGGATCCCCGATGCCCGTACGGGTAGCCATGTCCTCTGGGACCTATACAATAAGTACAAGCCACGGGCCTTTGCCAAAGTGAAGGTCCTGACGATGTTTACGACGGCCCCCGCCAACATCATGTCCAAAAAGCCTGTCAGGCGGCTGGCCGACCTTCGGGGGCTCGATCTAAGGGCATCGGGAGGGGCGGCCCAAATCCTCAAGGCCTGGGGCGCAAACCAGGTCGGCATGCCCATGTCGGCCACGCCCGAGGCCCTTCAAAAGGGAGTCGTCCAGGGTCTTTTCTCCTCCCTGGAGGTCATGAAGGACCTCAAATTCGCGGAGCTGTGTCGGTACGTCACCATGACCGGCACGGTCATCTACCCCTTTGCCGTGGTCATGAATATGGATAGGTGGCGCAGCCTCCCCAAAGAGGTACAGGACGTCATAACCGATTTGGGCAGGGAGCAGGCAGCCTGGACCGGCGATTACATGGATAATCATGTCAAGGAATCCGTCGAGTGGTCACGAAAGACCTACCAGGTCGAATTTATCCGGATTCCGGCAGCAGAACGGCCAGAATGGGATCAGAGACTGAAACCGATCGAGGAGGCATGGATCGCCGAGGCCACGGCCAAAGGCCTACCCGGCAAAGCCATGGTTGAAGACATCAGGGCTTTGATAAGGAAGCATACTCGGTAGAATAGGCCTACCCGATCTTGCGGCTGGAGATATTTCTGGTACGAGGATCGAGGTAGAACAGTCGAAAACCTTCTTTGTTTCAGTTCCTCACCAAGAATCTGCGGGCGGAAGAACAGTCTCATCCCTTAGAGGTGGGAGGATTGTGATATCTTTTCGAAGTGACTGGTGGGAGGGTGCCGTCTTTTCATGGCTTATCTGTGGGGGAAACCGCAGCCCCGAGCGAAGTCGAGGGGAATGTCGGAGGGGGCAGAACTCCCCCGCAGATAAGTCATAGAAAAAACCAGCCCGGAGCCTCGGAACCGAAGAAAAGGTATCGCAGGCCTCCCACCCGGACGCCACAGTCAGCAGGTCGAAATAGGAAAGGCTAGATTTCAATCGAGAGCGAGGCGGAGACTCGTTTCCAAGGAGTGTGTGGCATTACAAATGAAGTTCTTAGACAAGCTCGGGCTCCATCTTCATCGCCTGCTGATGATCGTGGCGGGAATCTTTCTGCTTGGCATGATCGCTCTGACCTGCGCGAATATCTTGCTGCGTCTCTTTTGGTTTCCCGTCCGGGGCACCTTTGAACTGATGGGTTTTTTTGGCGCCGTGGCGGCGGCTTTTGCCTTAGGCTACACGCACCTGAGGCGAGGGCATATCGCTGTGGATGTCTTGATCAACACCTTTTCCGAGAAGACACAACGAACCCTGGGCATCGTTAATGAGACCGTCGGCACGGTTTTCTTCGCGCTTGTGGCCTGGCAGTTGGCCGTGAAGGCGGAGACCCTCCGGATGACCGGAGAGGTGACTGAGACGCTTCGCATCATCTATTACCCCTTCACCTACGCCGTGGCCATCGGATTCGGCGTTCTCTCCCTCGCGTTTCTGATCGAATTACTCAAGACTCTCTTTCCCCAAAAGGCGAATTCAAGATGAGCCTGGCGTTGGTCGGCATCATTGGGATCGTCGTCCTCCTTCTGGTCCTGTTCTTGCTTGGAATGCCGGTCGGTTTTGCCATGGGCATCATCGGGTTTCTCGGATTCTCCTATGTGGTTTCCATCAAGGCCGGACTCAATATGATCGGGTCGGTCCTGTGGGACACCTTCTCGAAGTACGGTCTGACTGTGATCCCTCTCTTCATCTTCATGGGACAGGTCGCCTTTCACTCGGGCGTTAATGAAAAGCTTTATAATGCCGCCTACAAATGGGTCGGCCATATCCGCGGCGGGATTGCCATGGCCACCGTCATGGCGTGCGCGGCGTTCTCCGCGATTTGCGGCTCCAATGCAGCCACCGCTGCTACCATGAGTACCGTTGCCTTACCCCAGATGAAGAAATTCAACTACGACCCCAAGCTGAGTACAGGATCGGTGGCCTGTGGTTCCACCCTCGGCGTCGTAATCCCGCCCAGCGTGGTCCTGATTGTGATCGGCCTCTCCACCGAGCAGTCCATCGCCAGGCTCTTTTACGGTGGGATCGGGGCCGGTGTCACCATGGCGGTTCTCTTGACCCTCACGGTCTATCTGGTTTGTCGCTTTAACCCCGCCTGGGGTCCGGTAGGACCAAAAACGGATGTCGTTGAGAAGCTCAAGGCGCTTTCGGGAGCATTCGAGATGATCATCCTTTTTCTGTCGGTCATGTTGGGGCTCTATTTCGGTATCTTCACGCCGGCTGAGGCCGGGGCCGTGGGGTCTTTCTTTGCCGTCCTGATCAGCGCCGTGCAACGCCGGTTGACGTGGAGAGGCCTCGTCGCTTCCGTAGCGGACACGCTGCGAATCTCGTGTATGGTGATCGTGATCATCGCCGGCGCCATGATATTCGGCCGGTTCCTGGCCGTGACCCGGATCCCCTTTGACATCGCATCCTGGGTTGTGGCGCTCCCCGTACCGAACATGGTTATCGTGACGATCATATTCGTGATCTACATCCTGGGCGGCGCGGTCATGGACGCCCTAGCTTTGCTCCTGATCACCATTCCGATCTTCTTCCCGGTGGCCAGGGAGTTGGGATATGATCCCATTTGGTTTGCGGTCATCATCACCGTGGTGACAACCCTTGGAGCAGTCACCCCTCCGGTCGGGGCAACGACCTATGTGGTCGGAGGTATGGCCGAAGACGTGCCCCTCGAAGCGGTGTTCAGAGGCGTACTCTTTTTTCTGCCCGCTTACGTCCTCTGCGTGGTGATTCTGATGCTTTTCCCCGAGATCGTCACTTTCCTGCCGAATCTTATGAGGTAAGAAATCAGGTGTGCCCTAAGGATATTCCGGCGGCTGCTCGAGGCGTTCTTGCCAGGCGATGGAGAGGAGGAAGGATTAGGGATCCTTCGGCGTGAGGCTTGAGGTTTGAGGTTTGAGGTTTGAGGCAAGACTTTGGGACGGATTTGTTTTTCGGCTCCTCACAAGAATTTGTGGGCGAAAAAACCGTTTCCAGCCTCTGCG
>CAZAGT010000360.1:0-5197 GCA_964484515.1 uncultured Desulfobacteraceae bacterium
GAAGGGGGTGAAGTAGGCGAGCCGCCGCGGGCAACTCTAGAAAACCTGGGCGCCGTTCGTGAACAGGAGGTCCGCAACGCGGCACGGGCCCTTGGAACTCGTGACATTTTCTTTCTGCCCTATGTTGATCCGCATATGGAGATCGGCGGTACGCCGCGCAGGATCGACGCACCCATCGAGGAGTTTGCCAACGCCATTGCCGAATATATGGGTCGGATTCTACCTGACCTGGTCATCACCCACGGCTCTAACGGAGAATACGGCCATCCCCAACATATCTACACTCACCGGGCGACTCGCCTGGCCCTCGCCAAGACACTTCCCGCAACAGCTCTCCTGAGTTGGTCCGCGAGGTATGAGTCGCCTGAGCGCGAGCGCGTCATCAACAAGGATGACCCGGCAGATGTCGTGCGCGACATCACGCCCTGGCTGGACCAAAAGATCGCGGCGGCCCTCTGCCACAAGACCCAACACGCCATGTTTCTCCGCAACACGGGCGCCCAAAACGTCTCGCAGATGATTTGGCGCAAAGAAAGCTTCCGCGTCTGGCAAGGGCCGCTACCACCCGACCTTTAAAAGCCGATCTTCGACTAACCAGCTCCTAACACGGCTTAGGAGCTGTTCAGCACCGTGATCTGATCATTCAGTGTCCAGAAATCGTAGAGATACCCGAGTCCCAGTACTCCCCCTGTAAGTAAGTAGATGAATCCCGTAAACCACTTTCCTATATAAAACCGGTGAATGCCCAAGAGTCCGAGGAACGTGAGCAGAATCCACGCCGCTGTATAGTCGATACGACCCGGCTGAAACCTTAACTCCGCCTGCCGATCCAAGGAGGGTATCAGAAACAGGTCGATCAGCCATCCGATACCCAAAAGCCCGAAGGTGAAGAAGTAGATCGTACCCGAGATCGGTTTCCCAAAATAGAAGCGATGAGCACCGGTAAAACCAACGAGCCACAGGATGTAACCCATCGACTTCAAATGCGTCTGCTTTTCGGAATCCATGCTTGTATCTCCCTTACTACGAAGCCGGGCCCAGAGCTCCAGTGTGTCGCTACTCTTTGTCTTTCAGCAAGGCCGCGAGTTCGGCGAACGGCTTGTAGGTCGAAGCTGCCTCTTGTTCGGAGGCCGGCGTCTTCTCCTGCTGCCAGTCCTGATCCAGATACCGTGAGTGCTCATTGTCGTGGCAGTAAAGACACAGCAACTCCCAGTTGCTACCGTCCGGCGGATTGTTATCGTGATCGTGGTCTTTATGATGAACCGTGAGCTCGCGCAGCTTCTTGCCCGCAAATTCCCGGCCACAGCGTGCACAGACCCATGGAAACAGCTTGAGCGCCCGTTCGCGGTAGCCCTTCTCTCGACGCTCCCGCTCACGTCGGGCCTCTACAACAGCCGGATCCAGGCGATCAGTGTCCTGCCCCGTCTTTTTTGGAGACATTCTCATGCCCTCTATGTCTTTTTAATCTTTTGCGTTTGACGTTCGATCTGCCTGAGGCGGACAAGCGCTTGCTCGCCCGTGGCGAGTTGGACGTTGGATGTTCATTGTCTTAACAAGAGCTACGTCCTTCGATCTAAGCATACGTTATCGCAACCCGGCAAGTCTAATCTAGAAAAGGGTTCGATCTCATCGATCAGGGATCTGAGCAGACACTATTTGCTTGACGTAAGAGACTAATTTCACTATGATTTCCAACTCGGAGGCCGTCGGAAAACTCTATCTGCCGCGTTATCCTCATCCTCGCCCTGTTGAATTCTCGCTGCGCGAGACGACGAAGCCGATTCAACAGGGCAAGTCACTGCGGCGTAATTAAGAAGCCCAAGGCTGAAGGTACAAGAGGCGAGGCCGTATCGCAAACACAGGTATAGGATTCGCATCTCCTTTGCCTCGAATCTCGGTCCTCGAACCTGAGGGTCCGTACGCCTCACTCCTCAGGATTTCTTTACCTTCGCTTCGCTCGGCTCAATCCCCACCCCTTCGGGGCGGGTCCCCGGTTTCGGGAGCCTTGCATCTGGACATTTTTCGGCAGACTCCGCAGGAGCTGGTTTTCGGCCGGGCTCCTAGAAAATACCCTTTGGAGAGCATAATGAAGAAGTTGGTGATAGGTTTCATGGCCCTGACTTGGATCGCCCTTGCCATCGGGGGCTGCGCCTCGACGAAGGAGAAGCGGCTGGTTCTCCTCAACAAGACCCTGCAGGCCTACTACACCTCCATGCGGTGGGAGGCTTTCGAGGGGACACGCGCGTTTATGAGGCCTGATCTCCGGGGAAACAGCCCGGCGGATACCCAGGCCGTCAAGTTGGTCTCCTATGACGTGATCATGGGCCCTGCGATGATTGGGGACGACCAAGCAGTCCAAGCGGTCCAGATCAAGTATTACACGGTTACAAACCCGCGGCAATCCAGGCTCATTGACCGTCAGACCTGGGAATACGACACGGAAAAGGAGCATTGGTGGCTGACCAGTAGGCCGCCCGACTTCAAATGAAAGGCCCAAGGCATGAGGCATGCGGTCTGAGGCAAAAAAACAAAACGTTTTCCCTTTTCCTGGCTCAAGCCTCATACCTCAAGCCTCACGCCGCAGAATTCATATGTCTCATTCCTCGGGATTCCGACGGCCTTGATACGGCCCATGAACCTGGATTTAGTGAGCCTCTTCCCAGTTCCTCCCGATGTTGGTATCCACCTTGAGCGGCACATCCAAGCGGTGCACCCGCTCCATCTCCTCCTTGACGATTGCATTGACCGCTTCAGTCTCCTCCACCGGCACCTCGAAGATAAGCTCGTCGTGGACCTGGAGCAGCATCTTGGTCTCGAATCGTTCCTGCTTTAGCCGCTCTGCAATGCTGATCATGGCCTTCTTGATGAGGTCGGCCGCTGTTCCCTGAATCGGGGTATTGATCGCCATGCGCTCCGCCTCCGCACGTACCCGCTGATCGCTGTCGTTTATGTTCGGCAAATACCGCCTCCGATTGAAAAGGGTCGACACATAGCCCTTGGTTCGTACCGAGGCCAGCATCTCTTCGCGGTATTTCACAACTCCTTGATAGCGCGCGTAGTACGTCTCGATGTAGCTCTTGGCCGTCCTGTGATCAATGCCCAGTTCCTCGGCCAACCGGCGTGCGCCCATGCCATAGATGATGCCGAAGTTGATCGCTTTTGCAATCCGACGCTTATCAGGGGTTACGGCCGCGGGATCAACATCGAGTATTTCGGCGGCGGTCCGGGTGTGAACGTCGTCCCCCCGGCGAAAGGCCTCCATGAAGGCCTCGTCTTTTGAATAATGGGCGAAGACGCGAAGCTCCACCTGGCTATAATCGGCCGATAGGAGCCGATGACCTGCCTTAGCCACAAAGGCCCGCCGTATCTGGCGCCCTTCCTCCCCTCGCACGGGGATATTCTGAAGATTCGGATTGCTGCTGCTGAGACGTCCGGTAGCGGCGACGGTTTGATTAAAGGACGTGTGGACCCGGCCGGTGGACGGGTCAACGAGCTTTACCAGGGCATCAATGTACGTGGACTTGAGCTTGGAGAGGGTGCGGTAGCGCAGCAGGAGCTTTGGAGTCTTGAAGGGTAAGGCCGCCAGCTTGCTAAGGACCTTGACATCAGTAGAGTACGCCTTGGTCTTGCTTGTCTTCTTCTGGGCAGGGAGCTGCAATTTCTCAAAGAGGACGTAGCCAAGTTGTTGGGACGAGTTGATGTTGAATTCCATCCCGGCTTCGGCGTAGATCTGCTTTTCGATGTCTTTTAGCTGAACCGCAAAACGTTCCGACATCGATTTCAAATAGGCTGTGTCGATTTCAATCCCGTTCAGCTCCATCTCCGCGAGAACAGGGACCAGCTTCATCTCCAGCCCATAGAACAGATCCTCGTTCTTGTCTGCTTGCAAATGCTCGTCAAGGATGCTCATAAGCCTGAGGGTGATGTCCGCATCCTCACAGGAGTACTCTGTCGCCCTCTCCACGTCCACCTCTGCGAAGCTGAGTTGCTGTTTGCCCTTACCCACCACGTCGGCATAGGAGATCATCTTGTGAGCGAGGTAGTGCTGGGCAAGATAATCGAGACCGTGCTGCCGCAGACCCGGATTGATGACATACGACGCGATCATGGTATCAAAATGGATCCCCTCCATGCGCACGCCGTGGCGAGTGAGGACCAGGGTATCGTATTTGATGTTCTGTCCCACCTTCGCGATGCGATTATCCTCAAAAATCGGCCTGAGGAGTTCCAGCGCCGATCCAATCTCCAATTGGCGGGGCGCCCCGTGATAACGATGTGCCAAGGGCAGATAGGTGCCCCTGCCCTCCTCAAGAGCAAGAGATATCCCCACAAGCTCGGCGGAGAGAGGGTCCCTGCTCGTCGTCTCTGTGTCGACGCAGACCAAGCCTTTCCCTTTGATCTCCTCAATCAACGACCGGAGATCACCCTCCGAAAGGCAGGCTCGGTAATCTCCGGTCTCAGAGGCTTTAGGGCTCGCAAACTGATCCCACAACCCCTTAAACTCCAGTTCGCGAAACATCTCCGAAAGGGTCTCGTTGTCGGGCTTGCCGAGCTTCAGATCTTCAACCCCTACCTCCAGCTCGACGAACCGATCGATCGTGACCAGTTTCTTGCTCAAGGCTGCGGCATCCTGAGCCATTTCCAGGTTTTCCTTGAGCTTCTTCTGCTTGATGTCCGCCAAATGTCCCAAAACGCCTTCCAATGAGCCGTAACTCTTGATCAGACCGGCAGCGGTCTTTTCCCCCACCCCGGGAACACCAGGGATGTTATCCGATCGGTCGCCGGCCAATCCCATGACATCGATGATCTGCAGAGGCTCGAGCTCGTTTTCGGCGACAAAGGTACGGTAATCGGTGAACTTGTCTTTCATGGTATCCCAGAGAGCGATCTTCTCCGTGATGAGCTGTCGAAAGTCCTTGTCTCCCGTGACGATGATCACCTCGAAGGATTCCCTTTCGGCCTTACGCGCAAGGGTGCCGATAATATCGTCCGCCTCGTAGCCTGTCTTCTCGATCGCCCTGACGTTGAATCCCCTGACGGCCTCCTTGATATAGGGAATCTGGACGATTAGGTCCTCAGGCGGCGGCGGCCTGTTCGCCTTGTATTCCGGGTAGATCTCATGCCGAAAGGTTGGGCCCTTGGCGTCAAAGACGATCGCGGCATACTGGGGGTTCTTCTAGCCGAGGAGGGTCAGGAT
>CAZAGT010000361.1:0-5187 GCA_964484515.1 uncultured Desulfobacteraceae bacterium
CCTGTAGCTATAGCTGATCTTTTCGCAGTCAGGTTCAAATTCGTAGGATTCTTCATTCTGATAGGCGAAGGAGATTTCAGCCCCAAAAAGGACGATGATCCAACTCAGTTGAAGCCACACCACAAAGAGGGGGAGCGCGGCAAAGCTGCCGTAGATCGCATTGTATTTGGAGACCCCGACCTGAAACGTTACGTAGGCGAATTGGAAGATCTGATACAGTGTCCCCGCGATGAGGCCACCGAACAGGCCTGCCCTAAAACGGATCTTTCCATTAGGCATAAAAATGTAAATAAAGGTGAAGAGAACCCATATTACCCAGTAGGGTAAAAACCTGAGTGCAAAGAAAATGACTGGATTGAAGGTCCGTAGGAGTTCAATTCTTTGGACAATAGACTCCACCTGACCCTTGATGGCAACCGTTAGGGCGCTGGACATAATGAGCAGGATCGGGCTGATGAGCATCGCCGAAAGGTAGTCACTGATCTTCCTTGGCAAGGTCCGCGATTTCTTGATTCCCCAGATATGATTAAAGGCATTTTCGATGTTGCCAAGAACACGGATGGTCGCCCAGAACAAGAAAAGGATCCCAATGCCCGCGATGACGCCCCCTTCCGCGCTTGCCAGGAGCGAGCGAGCAAACCCGGTGAGGCGTTCGATGATCTCCGCCTGTCCCTGGAAGCGCTCATAAATCATCCTCTCAAGCGCCTTCTCAAGCCCGAATCCCTTGGCCAGCCCGAAGGCCATGGCGAGCACCGGAACGATTGACAGCAGGGAATAGAATGTCAGGGCGGACGCCCTAAACATGCATTTGTCCTCCTCAAAACCACGCATCGAGAGGAGAACAATCCGCAAGAGTTTCAAACCGAGGGCCTTTAGGCCGTGCAGCTCCTCGCGACGGATTCTCCAAACATCGGTTGTGATGAACTTGATGACACTTCCCATGATCTACCAGACCGACTACATGATGAACGCGACTTCACCTGCGTTCCATGGGGAGGTGGGAACGATTCAGATGCCCAAATCAGCCGCCAGCCGATAAGGAATCATAGTTCCCCCAGGGATCCCGATATATCCTCTCTCATTTTGGATGAGATTTGAAATCATTTTTGCGTTCCACGTCTTGACGTGGTCCTTGATGAAGGCCAAGACCAGGAGCTCGGTATTGGCAAACAGGGACAAATCCGCTTTCTTTCTTGCCAAGAACTGCTCGGCTGCGATGTCCTCGCCGGCGAATACTTCCGTCACATTCACCTCCTGTCGCTCTATAAGGAGTGTGAGGTAATAATACCATTTCTCGGGCAGTGGTCCGAGGTCGCTCTTGAGGTACCTTGTCCCGCTAATTGAGCCGGCATATTCCTTGAAGTGCTTGAAGTCCGCAAGGAAGAGGATCTTGCTCAGAGTTGCTGCGAGCCGTCCGCCTTCACAAAAGAACAGGGCCATGTTGAGCAACTTGCCCATATCGAAACGACGATACCCGCTCAAGCCGTCGGCCTCGTAGCGACCAAAACGCTCCTCATAGATTCGTTCCAACCGATAGAGACCCGAGCAGGAGTCCCGAAACTGCCCGATCATCTTTTTTCGTTTCTCATCGGATAGGGCTTCCGGCTCTGATTCAAGGAGTCGTAAGAGGTTGTGAGGATCGGTGATGAGACGCAGGATTTTGTCATGGGCGGTGTCCTGAAGGGCGCCGTTTTCGTAGCGGCTCAAGGTGACCAAGCCCCAGCCAAGGAGTTTCGCCAATTCACGCTGGGTCAGGCCGTAAAGCTTGCGGAGGTGCCGGATCTCCTCCGGTTGCATCATTCCGTTTCGACGCCGGTATTCGCGATAGGCCCTTTCCAGGGTTTCATGGGCTTCAGCGGGATCTTCGAAGGTGTTTCCGCAAGCCGAGCAGTTGAGGCAGCCCGTCTCCACGTCAATGAGCATTCCACGCACGTCCATGGTCTTCTCGCGTGTACCTTTTGTGAAAGTTGCATCCAGGCCGCATTGCGGACAGCTTGTTTTCATCTTGTACGCTTCGCGTGGATCTTTTTGATATCCTGATAACGTAACCACAGATGAAGTTTAATATAGAGTTATGTTATCATAAAATAAATAGTAAAACAAAAAATATTTTATAGTATGTTTCGGCCTTGGAGATCCAACTCTTTGCAGGGCGTGCTCAGCCATTTTATTTCATAATAATTTCATTAAATAGAATTATTATATGATGAATTGTCTCAGCGTGCAGCAAATGTTTCCCTCAATTCAAAAAAAACAGGCCCTTGACGGTATTAAGTGTCAAGAGCCTGTTATCATGCTCGATTTGTCGTCAGAGGGGTATGCGTCTGTATCAGTGGCGCGCCTGGAGGGATTCGAACCCCCGGCCTGCGGATTAGAAGTCCGCTGCTCTATCCAGCTGAGCTACAGGCGCCCATCCTGTGTTAACGTCGATGTTATACCCTATGACTGGATTTTTTTCATCTGGCAATGGGAGGTAAGAGGTGTCGTGCTCCCGAGGGCTGGTTCAGTGTAACGGGAGCGAGTTAGGCACGTCAGATAGCGCCGCGGCGGGTGTTCGGGTTTCGATTCCTTTTCCTATGTGGGTGGAGGACCGGCTCCGTTGCCGCCATTCAGCATCTGACTCAAGACGCAATTCGTATTCTCCTCCAGTTGATTCATCGTTTCTGCCAGTGCTTTTAGTTGGGTGAGGGTCTCTCGCGATCTTCGGCGAGAAGGAATTTCAAGATGGGGATTCTCAAGCGTCTTGATAAGTCGCTCGAGCACCCTGGCGTCGAATCGATCCGTATTCTTGTATATCAGGTTCACCCACTCCGTTTTTACATCTTCCGGGAGCCTCCCATAGCGTCCAATGATGTTCGGGGACTGGCCAAAATGGAGCGACTCGACCAGTTCGTCAATCTTTTGCCAAATCACGTCTGCAATCCGATCATCTTGAGGACTCCTCTGAAGGAGAACGCGCCATCTCGTCTTAATCTGTTTATCGATCCAGTTGATCGCCTTTTCCGGCGGGAGGGAAAGTTCCAGGAACCGGCCCTGAACGCGAACCAACTCCTTCCTAAGCGAACTGGCTTCATCCTTCATGCTGCCGAGGATGTCGTCCAGGGCATCGATCGCTTCTTTTTTTGCGTCCCTCTCATCGAGTTCATTCCGGAGAACCTGTTCCCATTCTTCTCTGAGATAAGCCATCTCTTTTTTCACGAGTGAAAAAATGAGGCCAGATTTTGTAATCGCGTTGCGCAAAGAATCCGCCAGGACATTACATGAACTCAACCTGTCCCTGGCCAATTGTTGCATCGCTTGCATGGAATCCTGTCTCAATTGATAGGAGAGCAGCTCGGTACCCAAAGAACGAGAGAGTCGCTTTATGACACGCGTTTCAGGGCCTCCGACTCTAATCGTATCGGGCCTGAAATGGATCTTAATGACGGCCACAACCACATACTCGGTGTCCTGCCAGATAGCCCTGCCATCGTATTTCCGCGGGTATTCCGAGGGACGCTGCCCGCTCGGATTGAGGTCGGCCTCGCGGACGAGCACCGGTTCCATGTGATTGAAGTCTTCATGTTGCCCATCGACGTGCAACCTGACGCTTCGGGCATCGTGACGCGGATCCTCGGCGGTCCAGCTCCGTTGTCTTTCGACACACCAGGCCATCGCTTCCAGGGGTCGCTCCGGCTCGTCTCGGTAATTAAGCCATGTCTTGCCCGGAGGATTGTAATCGGATCGCGCAGGCAGCCCCCAGGAAATCCTTTTCCTTTTATCGTCGATAACACCCGACGTGATCCTCTCAGCGATCAGGTGGGGGGGTTTGCCGATTTGATAGATGGTTCCCTTGAAGGCATCTGGGAGGCAGTAGAGGATCGTTTCGATCATCTCCATGCAGGCTCTTCTTAGGGTAGCCCTTTCAATCGCTATGGACAACGGTACGAATCCTCATTTCTGTGGCCGGAAACAAAGGGAGCTTCACCCAAACCATCGTCCTTTAGGGGGTGATACTTTAGAGCTTTTGCTTCGTTTGTCAATAGAAATATTCGCTATTCCTTGACATTCAAAGGGTCGGGTGTCAAACTTTGAGACATGGGCATGGAAAGCGTCGAATTAGACTATCTACCTAAACTGGACAATCCGCTGTTTATCGCCGGTTTTGAGGGTTGGGGAAATGCGCTGGATATTTCCAGCGGAATGGCAGAATACTTGATCAAGAAGCTGAAGGCAGAGCCTTTCGGCAGAATCAATCCAGACCGGTTTTATCGCTTTGACGAGAGCCGCCCTACCGTGGACATCGAAGATGGCTTACTTCGAAAGGTCAGCCCGCCCGGCGGGGATTTCTATGCCACACGACCTGGAACTGCCGAGCGCGACATCATCATCTTCAGGGCTGTCGAACCGTCTACCCGATGGTTTCACTTCGTGGAAAACGTCCTCGCGGTGTGTCACAAGACGGGTGTAAACAACATCATCAGTCTCGGCAGCATGTACGACAATGTCCTCCACACAGAAACGGTCGTTTCGGCCCTCGCCTCCAGTGAAGAGACCCTAAAAAGATTAAAGACAAGGAAGGTGACTCCCATCAGTTACAAGGGACCGAGTGCCATTCACACGATCCTCCAAAACGAGGCCCAGAAAAGAGGGTTTGAGTGCATGAGTTTGTGGTGCCATTGCCCCTATTACCTTCAAGGAACGAAGCACTTCGGGCTTCTATCGCACCTGGCCTCCCTGCTATCCTTTTGGGGGGGGTTTCAACTGGACACAAGCGAACTCGAAACCACCTGGAAAGAGCTAAGCAAGCAAATCAAAGAGATCATCGACAAGAATCCTGAGGTCCAGGGGATGATCAACGATTTGCGGAAGGCCAAGTTAAAACTCTCCATGGACGCTGTCAAAAAGACAGACAAGATTATCCACTTAGATGATGTTCTGAAGACCAGGTAAACGCCCACCACCAAAATTCCGAGGAATGAGGCGGCCGGATTCTCGAGCGTTAGGTTGGAGGTTTGAGGCAAAAAAGCAAGAAGCTTCTTTTACTATGCCCTTGCGCCCTGAGCTCTGTGCCTTTCCATTACACCGCAGTGACGAGGGATGATGAGGGTAACGCAGCCCTTCAGCTTTGCTCAGGGCCGTGAGTCCTTCGACTCTACCCTAACGTTGCAAAAGTCGAGGATGCTGCAGATTCCAGGCGCCAAGGGT
>CAZAGT010000362.1:0-1074 GCA_964484515.1 uncultured Desulfobacteraceae bacterium
CCCGCGACCCTCAGCTTGGAAGGCTGACGCTCTAGCCAACTGAGCTATTCCCGCCTGTAAAGCTCCCTTTCACGTTCGCGGCCCGCTCATGAGGACACCAAAGCAGCCATTCCGAACGATTGAAAAGAAATGATATCCGCCCATTTTGCGATGGGAAGTGGCTTGGTGGAGAGGGGAGGATTCGAACCTCCGAAGGCTGAGCCGGCAGATTTACAGTCTGCTCCCTTTGACCGCTCGGGAACCTCTCCAAAGAGCCTGACCTGGAGCCAGCGAAGGGAATCGAACCCCCGACCCACTGATTACAAATCAGTTGCTCTGCCATCTGAGCTACGCTGGCCGGCAATTCAAAAAAAGACAATTTTCAAGGATAACCTTTTGTTTTTCTTTTTTCAACCACTTTTTTCGAACAAGACCCTGAATTTTCTGTACGGAAGGCTACCAAGAATGGTTTCTATCACTATTTCGATACGTTTCGTCGATTTTCAGTCTTTTTCGATTGTGGGGTCATTCAGATAGACGTCTTTGCGGGCCACATTGCTCGTTTTGAGAGGACACGTATTCGGACGGACTCTCACTCGCATAGGAAAGGTGGAATAGGTGCCACACCCCGGCCGGGTGGCGGTCTTGACCGCCGTCGGCATTGACCTTTAAACGCGCGACTATAGATACCTCGAGAAGGCTTGTCAACTTAATTTCAAAACGCCTGTCCGTGCCTCGGGTGGCCCACTGATCTCCGCGCCAGACGATGACATTTCATTTGACTTTCTCAAAATAATCATTTAGCCTTGAGCGGATTTTTTGGTCTTTCGAGACCTTGATGAAGGCCCTGATCTTACGTCAATCAAGCCTGTTCTCGAACAGCGTAGATGAAACTATTTTTTAAGGAGGTAAAAGCATGACGGCTTTGGCGGGAGGGCTAATCGCACTCATATTGGGAATCATCGGAATCATCTTCTGGTGGGGGTATTTTTTGCAGCTCCTTATGGGGGGCGTCCCGGTGATGCTTATCTTAGGCGGCGCTTTGGCGACATACCTGGGCATTGAGGAAATCAAAGACAAGCGTGCCTCGGAGAG
>CAZAGT010000362.1:1084-5185 GCA_964484515.1 uncultured Desulfobacteraceae bacterium
GGAGAGCTTCGACGCTGATACGAGTGACCTCAAGAACGAGGTGGAAAGCCTCAAAGAAGAGATAAAGGAACTGAAGACGGACAAATCAGGCACAAAACCAAAGAAGGAAGAGGAGAAAGAATAGAAATCCGGTCCGGGTCCCATCCGTCCCCCATCGCTTGGATGGGGGCTTCAGCGGAAGGGGCAGGCAAGCTCACCGTGCAGTCTCCTTCAGTTGACCCGCAGCCGATGACTATCTGACCTCACGAACGGGGCGCGCCTGAAACAGGCGGGCCTCGTTTTACATATCGGCAACCTCGATTTCCCCAAAGAAATAGCCAATTTCGAAATCTACTGACTCACGCGAGTCGGATCCATGGACGGCGTTTTTCTCGATATCCGTGGCGAACTCGCGCCGAATGGTCCGCTCCGCGGCCTCCTCGTAATTTGTCGCCCCCATGAGGTCGCGGTACCTCGTGATGGCATCCCCCCCCTCCAATACCATAACGACACACGGGCCGGAGGACATAAAATCGGTAAGGCTGTCGTAAAAGGGTTTGCCCTTATGAACTTTGTAAAAGCCCATGGCCTGGCTCTTACTCAGCTTGATCATCTTCATGGCCTTGATGTTGAGGCCGGCCTCTTCGATCTTCTTGATGATCCCACCGATAAGATGTCTCGCCACGGCATCGGGCTTGATGATGGCCAAAGTCCTTTCTTGCATTGATTCTATCCCTTGACTATTTATATTAGATCGGAAAATCAATACCACCAGTAAACTGGTGGTATGGGGCCGCCACAAGTGGCGGTCCTGAAGACAACATAACGCGAATTTGGGAGGCAACGGCATGGATCGGAGCTTCATTGATTGATCTAGACCGGCCTCTTCTGCCCTGTCCTCGTCGGACGGCGACCCTTTCTCGGATTCTATGTCAGCTGAGAGGTATCTTTATGAAGCAACTCCAACTTTGGCCTACGTATTTATCGCAGGCTCAAGGAATCTCGGCACTAATCACTGGCATAGCCATTGTTCATACCACTGGCATGCCAGTGGTTTATTCCTTTTGAATTAGCCGATGACGGGCATATAAGTGCAAACGGTCGGCCGTCGTCAAGAAAATAATGACCTTTGCGGCCGTAAAGGTTAAACATCCACGAAGGCGAGAATCATGTCTGAAGATTTAACACCGATGAAGGAACCGGGTATCGCGCGACTCGAAAAGGAGCATTTGATACGTTTCAACTGTAATCCCGGCATAGTCTGTTTTACGCAATGCTGCCAGGACGTTACGATTGCATTGACACCTTACGACGTCTTGAGACTCAAGAACCGATTGGAGATGAGTTCCGACGAATTCCTCGAAAAGCATGCCCTCATCATCCCCACAAAGGGACGGCTGATCGCCCTCGTTCTCCTCAAGATGAACGAGGAGGACAAACACTGTCCTTTTGTGTCCGAAAACGGGTGTTTCGTGTACGAAGACCGTCCCTGGCCCTGTCGAATGTTTCCTTTGGACTTAAACGATGACGGAACGTATCGCATCATCGCCGACGGCGCTCGCTGCCGGGGCCTCAACGAATCGAATCGATGGCAGATCGTTGATTGGATTAGGGCACAGGGTACCGGCCCCTATGATGAGATCAATAAGCTATTCACCAGCTTTACGCTTCAACTCCAGGCCCACCAGCTGGACATCGATAACCCTCAGGTCGCGAAGATGACCTTTATGGCCCTCTACAATCTGGATAAGTTCCGAGAATTTGTGTTCCAGAGCAGCTTTCTCGAACGCTTTCAATTAGAAAAGGATGTGGTAGAGACAATCAAGGCTGATGACGAGGCGTTACTCAAATTCGCGTTTGATTGGCTGAATTTCGGGCTTTTTGGCCAAAAGCTCTTTTGGGTGAAGCCTGACGCCCATCCCACCTAGGTTGAGAATCCCCGCCCAAAGGACGGGGCTTCTCGTAAGCACCCCTACTAGCGGGGCGCAGGGGGTCCTGGCTATGATTTGCCAAATTCGAAGCACGAAATCCGAAACTCGAAATGGTTCGACAGGCTCACCACCCTGAGCAGAGTCGAAGGGCAATATCAAATGGCCAAAATCCGAATGACCCAGACTGCCTGGAAGGGCTTTCCTGCCCATGAACATTGCTTGTGTAGGTGTTTAAGTCATTAGGACATTCGGGCTTCGAATTTGTTTCGCATTTCGATATTCGAATTTCGGATTTGACGGTATTACTCCTTTGCGTGGTATAGCCACTGAAACATGCTCACGTCCCTGGGACGTGGTTTCCTAGGTCGAAATGAATTCCGAAACCACCTTCACACCGCTTGATGGAAACACCTTCAGGTTCAAGTGTCATCGGGATATCGCATGCTTCACCAGATGCTGCGCTGATCTCAACTTGGTATTGACGCCTTACGATGTGCTGCGCCTCAAGAATCGTCTGGGGCTGTCGTCGGCTGACTTCTTGGAACGGTACACCGAGCCGCGTGTCAAACAACAAGACCGGTTTCCGCTCCTGAGACTGAAAATGAATCAGGATTCGGAGCGCCGTTGCCCTTTCGTGGCAAAGGAGGGATGTGAGGTTTACGATGATCGACCCGGCGCTTGCCGCATCTACCCGTTGGGACGGGCCGCCTCAAAGGTGGATGGGGGAAGAGAGACACGAACGAGGCTCTTCCTCGTAAGGGAACCCCACTGTTTGGGTCTGCAAGAGGAGCAAAGGTGGACCGTCGACGAGTGGCTCGAAAACGAAGCCCTCAACGACTACATCGACCTCAACGATCAATGGCTGGAAATCACGACCTCCCGAAAAAGCCTCGGCCGCAAGGAGGATGTCCTACGTAAGATCCAGATGTTTACGATGGCATCTTACAACGTGGACCGGTTCAAGGCATTCATCTTTGAAAGTCGATTCCTGGATCTCTTCGAGGTCGATGGCGACCTGCGGGAGCGGCTCCGCCACGACGAACTGGCCCTCCTCCGTTTCGCCATGGATTGGCTCAAGTTCAGCCTCTTTGGTGAGCAGACCTTGAAAATAAAACACGCACCCCGGCCAGGCGCAAACTCACCCGCCTCAGCCGGCGAACGTCACTTCCCGCTTCCTGACGGCTCGGGCTAATTCTGGGGTCGCCGCGGACCGATATACCCGGGCAGTTCTCGAATCAACGCGTCTATTTCTTCACTCCGCTCGCTCATGAAGCGAAGAATGCGCTCGGATTTCGCCCTGAGGGTGAAAGCATTCTTGGCCTGGATGACCTCTCCCTCGATGAGTAGTCCTTCCCGGTATAGGAATCTGATGAGGGTATCGTCCGCATCGAGCTGGACATCGAACTTCTGCGCGAGAAAGTCGAGCCAGTGCCCAAACGACTTCGGGTGCTCTAGATGTTCTACCGGGACGGTTAGTTCGAGACTCAATGGCGCCAGCGTCCCGGGCACCAGTCGAGAGCCGCCGAGATAGTCAAGGACATGTGCCAGCTCATGGACCAGCGTCGAATCGTCGATGTCCTTGGAGATAGCGAGATAGAGGTTGGTTGGATTCGCCTTGGCAGTCTTGAAGGGATTCACGAAAACGCCCCCGCTCTGCCCTTTCGATGCCTTGACGTGAGCTCCGCCGAAGAGATTCAGATCCGTGTATTTCTTCAAATCCACGAACGCCACCCCGGCGGCGCTTCCGGTCAATGCCTCGAGATCCAAAGCGGCCATCATCTCGTCCGCGCGGCCGTAATGAACACGCGGAAGGCCGGCGATTCTGGCCCCCATCTCTTCCACCGAAAGCTCTTCCGCGCCTCCGAGCGACAGTTCTGCTTCCCTGCCGAGGTGACAACGTTTGAACTTCTTGCCGCTGCCACAGGGACACGGATCGTTTCTTCCTACTTTCTCAGTGGTACTCAAATGACAAGTCTCCTCTAATCGGGCCCTCAGGAGCTATCAAACCAGTGTTCAGGTTTCAGAATTCGAGGTTCACTCGTATGAAGCGTCATGAAGGAAGATCTTTGATACCACAAGGCCCGGCCATGGGGGTCTCTTTTCAAGAAACGAAACCTCACCTGCTCGAACGCTGGGAGAAGCTTGCAAGCCGTTCGGCCCCGAGCTCACGGCCGAGGGGCAAGGCGGCCGG
>CAZAGT010000363.1:0-327 GCA_964484515.1 uncultured Desulfobacteraceae bacterium
GTCAGACCGCGCCGTTTCCTACCTGCTGGCCGTTTCCTACCAGAATCAGGAGGAGTACAAAAGGCCATCCGACTCTACGAACGACTTGCGGCTGCGGGTAGAGCAAAAGACGAGGTCTACTACAATCTCGGCATGTCATATGGGATGGCAGGAATACTCGGTTGGGCGCATTACAACTTCGGGATCTATTTTCAACGCACGGGACAGGTGGACAAAGGGCGATTTCACTTTGAAAAAGCGAAAGAGTACGCCGCCAACGACCCCCGTCTGCAGGGAAAAATTCAAAAGGCCTTGGAGGGCCTGAACCCGCAGCATCAGAAGTGATTT
>CAZAGT010000363.1:337-5185 GCA_964484515.1 uncultured Desulfobacteraceae bacterium
GCGTGAAGAAGACTGAAGGCTGAAGATTCGCACTCATCGCGCGAAACGCGAAGATATTTTTAGGCCGTAGGTAGAGAGCATCCTCCGGGAGGGCCCCAAGAAGGGCGTGGTTGCGACAGAAGGCCTGCCTTAAGTATTTTACCCCGCCCTACTTCACATCCGCCTGAAAGGAGCCGGCCACGAAGCTTTTCGATTCATCCGGGATAGAGAGGTAGATCTTACCGGGCAAGACGCCGTTCTTCTTCTTCCCGAATTCGAGGAGCATGGTATACTCTTTCATGAAGATCTCGGCGTCGGGGACGTCCTTATTGGCCGGTTTCCATTTCATGTGCACGTGGGGCGAGCCATGCCCCTGATCTTTAGCAACCCGGTACGTCTTACCTTCCAGTGCTTCCCCCTGTTCCGGAAAGAGAAAGATCATGAACTCGCGATCCGGGAAAAAATCCTGTCCCTGCCGCAAGGAGAGAATGCCATTTTCCACCATAGCTTTTTCTACCTTAAATTCTTCACCGCAGATACGCCCGGCGGCTACTCCATCGGGTATTTGAGCCTGATTCAGCTCCATCGTCCAACCCGTTGAAGGCTCCTTCATGGCGACCGCCGTTTGGGGCTCGCCTCCCTGAGGCATGTTCAGCTGCTGCTTGGCCTTTTCATGACCCAGCAGTGCGGCCTTCTGAAGGTCGGCCATTGCCTTGGGCTTTTCGCCCATGGCCTGGTACACGGCGGCCCGGTTGAAATACACGTCCGCATCATTTGCGTCTATTTTCAGTGCCTCACCATAATCTTGACGCGCCAGGTCGAGTTGGCCTTGTTCGAAGTACGCCGCCCCGCGATTACAGTAAGCGTCTGCGGATTGGGGCTTCAGTCGGATGGCGGCGGAGAAATCCTCGATGGCTTTTTGATAATCCTTCAGACCTACAAAGATGAGACCGCGATTGTAGTATGCGTCCGCATAATTGGCGTCAATTTCGATCGCCTTGTCATAGTCATCCAGCGCGGCCTGCGTATCACCCTGGTAGGCATATAACCAGCCTCGGTTGTAGAAGGCGTCGGCGTTCCTGGGGTTGACCTCCAGCAAGCTGTTGAGTCGTTTCAGCTCGAACTGATGGTCAATCCCTTCCGAATCCTTCGCGTCGGCGACAGCGGGCTTTGCCAGATCCTTTTCTTCCGCAGGGGTTGCCTTGCCGGGTGATCGCTGCGCGATGCCGGGCTGAGGTATCGGAACCCGCTTCATCATCGGTTGGTTTTGAAGCAAGGGAGCTGTCTGCATCTGGGCCATCTGAGACTGGACTATCTTGTTGATACCCGTCATTTGGCCCCTGATGAAGAAGCCCAGGGCCACGAAGGGGGACAACCCAATCACGAGGAGGACCCCCGCAGCGGCGTAATTTGTCCGGACCGGCGGAAAGTGCTCGACTTCATCTTCGCGGCCGACGAGCAGACCGTTCACCTGCCATTTCGAAAACATGCACATCGCCCAGGGTGTGAAGAGATTCAGGGTGATAATATTGAGGAAGTAGGTGGCTAGTGAGACTTTCATGAAACCGCCGAATTTGGCGCCGAAGGACGTCTTCTCGCCACCATACCTGCTGCGCTCCTCCTTCCATGCCCAAAGCCGGTAGAACCCATAGAACGCGTAAAGGCCGAGGGTGAGCATCGGTAGAATCATCAAGTGGATAAAGTAGAAAAAGAAGAGAGAACCGCCGGTCCCTGTGAATTGACCGGGCTTGCCCCCCACGAGGGTGTTTTGAAGTCGCCACTGATAGTACTTGCAGTAGGCCCAGGGGGCATAGAATCCCAAGGTGATCAGGGTCAAAAGCCCTTGCACAAGGAGCAGCGCAAACAGCTGGCCGCCGGAGCCCTCAAAGCTGACCGACTTCCCGTGCATGGTGGTGTGGGAGGCCTTCAACTTGAGGAATCTGACCCACGCCCAGGGCCAGTATAGACCCAACGTCAGCGACGTGAGGATGATGAGGTGTATCAACACGGTCCCGACATATTGGCCTCCGGTGCCATTAAACTGGCAGTTTGGCTTCGGCATGACCGTCCTCCTTCTCGATGGCAGGGATTGGCAGTGCTGGGACTGCCGGGCTTTTTCAAGTTAAACTAAAAAAGAAGAAAAGGAATCATTTTAAACTAACCAAGCATATAAAGCCTGGATACCTGACGCCAAGCAGAAGCATTCAAATAGCATGCCAAGCTTTCGCTATCCTGAGCCCCGGGCAAGCCTCTGCCGGGTGAATTGGCTTGACACCTCTTCGGCCTCCGTGCTAATAAATGAATGGTCATTCATTTCTGGATCCAGCGCCGCAAGGAATCTGCATGACGTTGCCGACCCATCCAGCCTCGCAGGCCTACCTCGGAATCCCCGGATATGTCTTCGCATGGCTCATCATGCTGATCAGCCTGTCCCTTTTCGGCTATATTCTTTTCAGGCGTTATCAGCTCCTGCGCCTGGGTCAGCCTGATCCTCGGTTCACGGCTATTGGGAAGCGTTTTCGCGATCTCGTTGTTTACGGGTTGATTCAGAAAAGACAGCCCCGCTACCGCTTGGCGGGATCTCTCCATGTGATCATCTTCTGGGGCTTTGTCATCCTTGGACTGCGTTCCATCGATCTCATCAGCCAGGGACTCAACCTGCCTTTTCTGCAACCCCTGATGGAATCGAGCTTGGGTGCTGCCTACGGTACCCTCAAAGACCTTTTCGAGTTGCTCGTTCTCGTCGCCTGCGCTGTCGCCGTCCTAAGACGGGCCGTGGCAAGGCCGGCCAGATACGAGGGCAGCCGCGCGTCCGAGGCCTATCTGGTCCTTGGCTTGATCTCCTTCCTGATGGTGACGGATATGCTTTACGAGGGGAGCGCAGGCCTGCTGGGGGTCTCATCGGAGGGATGGCTCCCGGCGGCCCAATTGGGCGCCCTCCTATTGCCGAGCGGCGACCAGGCCACGCTCGATCTCGTATACACCGGGAGTTACTGGCTACACCTGCTGGCCTTTTTCTTCTTTCTCAACTACCTGCCGCTCGGCAAACACTTCCACATCATCACCTCGCTGCCGAACGTGTTTTTGCGGAAGATGCCCAAGGGAGCGATAAAGCCGGCCCGATGGGGCGTGACGGATATCGAGGAACTTGAATCACTCGGTGTCGGGAAGTTCGAAGATCTGACTTGGAAGCATATCCTCGATTTATATACGTGCACCGAGTGCGGTCGCTGCACGGACCATTGCCCGGCCAATGCCGTTGGTCGACCCCTTTCGCCCAAGATGCTTACGATCACCCTGCGCGACGTCGGTTACCGGAAGATTCCGCTCCTCCCGCCTAAGACCGATGGTGGGGGCAGCGCTTCCGGTCGGCCGCTCATCGGGGGGCACGTGAGCCCTGAGGTCATCTGGTCGTGCACGACCTGCGGTGCGTGTGAAGAGGAGTGTCCGCTGTTCATCGAATACATCGACAAGATCATCGACATGCGTCGCCACCTGATCGAGACAGCTCAGAATCCAAAGGTGTTTAATCAGGTCCTTATGCAGTTTGAGAAGACCGGCAATCCGTTTGGAAAGCCGGCGGCAAAACGGTCTGAGTGGATCAAGGAGCTTACGGATGGACCGGTGAAGGTCTTGAAAGCCGGTGATAAAGTCGATGTGCTCTACTTTGTCGACAGCTACGGGTCCTACGACCCCAGGGTCCAGGCCATCGCCTCGGCCGTCGTCAAGGGCCTTCAGAAAGCCGGGATCGATTTCGGTGTGCTGGGGTCGGTTGAGCGGGACAGCGGGCACCAGGTCCGTCGAATGGGTGAGGAGGGCCTTTTTCAGCTCCTTGTGGAAGAGAACATGGAAGCCTTCAAGGGCATTCGGTTTGAGCGGATCATCACGACCGATCCCCACGCCTACAATACCCTCAAGAAGGATTATCCCGAGACCTTCGACGTCTCCCATTACGCCCCGTACTTTCTGTCGCTGATCGAGGAGGGGCGATTGAAGCCGTCATACCCCGTGGATCAGGCGGATCGTTTCACCTACCATGATCCCTGCTACCTCGGCCGCCACAACGGGATCTACGAGGCGCCCAGGAAGTTGCTGCGCGCCGTTCCCGGGCTGACGTTTGTCGAGATGGAAAGCTCGAAGGACCGCAGCTTTTGCTGCGGCGGCGGGGATATCATCCTGTGGCATGAGATTGAACAGGAAGAGGTGCGGATGGCTGAGAAGCGGATTCAGATGGCGCAGGAGGCCGGTGCGAATGTCATTGTCACGGCCTGCCCATTCTGTCTCATCCATTTTGAGGATGCAATCAAGACGGCAGGGTTGGAGGATCAGATGTGGGTCATCGATCTGATGGAGTTGCTCATCTCAACGCTCGATGCACCGGGAGAAAGGGCCCTGGGCGTGAGGCTTGAGGGTTGAGGCCTTACCAAGCCTGAAAAACGTATAGAGGAGGTCATGTATGGATACCATTGTCTGCGTAAAACGGGTTCCCTTCACCCAGGAGGCGGATCTGGAGATCGATGCCGACAAGAAGGGTGTGCGCAAAGATATGCTCCCCTTTGTAATTAATGAATGGGACAACTATGCGATTGAGGAGGCTATCCAACTCAAGGACCAGCAAGGAGGTACGGTCACGGCCGTCACGGTCGGTGGGGAAGAGGATGAAGAAGTGCTCAGGAGATGCCTGGCCATGGGTGCGGATAAGGCGATCCGAATCGAGCCCGGCGAACTCGATCTGGACGCCTTTGCGATATCGACGGTCCTGGCCGAAGTCATCAAAGGGATCCCCTTTGATCTCATTATGACCGGAGTTCAGGCAGATGATCTAAACAATGGGGCGGTAGGGATTATGTTGGCCGAACAGTTGGGTAT
>CAZAGT010000364.1:0-5157 GCA_964484515.1 uncultured Desulfobacteraceae bacterium
TGCTCAGGGCCGTGAGCCTGTCGAACGGCAGATGGGCGTTTTCCGACAGCCTCTACAGTAACCCGATTGAAATCCGTGAAGACGACCTGGACCATCACCATTCTAGCGGCGATCCTTTTTGTCCTCCTCTTTGTCAGCCGCGGTATTTCATGGCTGGATTTCTGGTGGTGGCTCTCAGCCAACCTCGTCTTTCTTCTCATCCTAGTCGCTTTCTTGGACAGGGATTGGCGCAGGGAGATCTTGAGCGAGTTCGAGGCGAGGATTCCCTTCAAGATCGGGCTCGGACTGATTTCGGCGGGCGTGCTCTTTGGTCTGTTCTATGCGGGCAATATCGTGTCACGAAAGATCTTCCCCTTTGCGGGGCAGGGGATTGCGGACATTTACGGTTTCAAGGCCCAAGCCTCACCGCTTCGTGTTGCCATGCTGATGGTGTTGGTGATAGGTCCAGGTGAGGAACTCTTCTGGAGAGGGTTTCTACAGCGTCGGGCCCAACTAGAGCAGGGACCCTGGAAAGGGTTTGCGATCGCTACGTCGATTTACGCCCTCGTCCACATCGGGAGCGGTAATCTTATGCTCGTGCTGGCGGCCGGACTCTGCGGCCTTTGCTGGGGATTTCTCTATCTCCGTGCCCATTCTCTACTGACGAACGTGGTGAGCCACACTGTGTGGGATATAAGTATATTCCTGTTGTTCCCGTTAATATGATCGTCTGCCAGACTAGTTGGTCGTCCTGGCCTCATTCAGAATCCTGACAGCCCGGCTCGTGTTGAAGACGCCACAGACACAGAACTTAGCCATGTAGGTCACCGCCTTTTCGGGTGTCAATCGGGCTTCCCTGACGCGGTCGATCATCTTCTTGGCGAAATTGGCCGAGATCATACCGTGACCGCACATCGTCGTCAGCGATAATACATGGCGATCCGGCAAGCGGTAGGTATCGCCTTGAAAGCCGAGGGAGTATTCAACCGAATGAAGGACAATGCCACTCTGTCGACAGGCATCCCTGACATCGTCGACCAGGGCGCTGGCGTTGATGGAGATCCCCAGGTCAAGCTCCTTCAGATCCTTCAGAAACCCCTGTACCGCCTCCTTGTTGTTGAAGACAACCGCAGGAGTTCCCGTCTCTTTGAGATCGTCGATCACCTGTTCGGCCGTAACCTTTTCCCGGCGTCCTGTCAGATACACCTTGATCAGGTTCAAGTCCCTTTCGGGACGATACATCGGCTCTCCCAAAGAATTCCCCATGTTCACAGGGTCGTAGCGTAAGGCGGTGGTCAGGAAGTGGCGAGCCTTTTCGAGGGCGCCGTGATCATTGATGCCTTTAGATGGCATCAGGAATACGATGTAGTCGTCTTTCAGGCTCTCGGGTCTTCCGAATCGATGTAGTGTGTTGGTCACGTCCTGGGTTCCCTTGCGAATTAGGTGGGATTGCTGTGTCTTCCCATGCCCAAGTTCATTTTTGCGCGTTGGGCCTCGAATCCCGCGTTGATCAGTACCTGGCGGAGGGGGTCTTCGCCGGATTGGTCGCAGCGGGTTGATACTCCGACGCTGATTACCGTGGTGAAGGTGGATGCAAGTTCTTTGATGACACCCAAGATCTCAGGGACCTTCTCTAGACCGATCTTGGCTTCGATGATGCACGAAAGGACCTTTTCGGCGTGGATATCTTCACGGATGTGGCCGTTGGAGTAGTCCACCATGAGACTCGTAACCGGGTTTTGCTGTTCGAAGACGACCCCCCTGGCGGCGAGTGTCCTTGCCATCCGGTCCACTTCATCGAAATAAACCCCTATGCCCGGCCGACCGAGTTCAACCACAAGGCCTGCTTCACCCTCATTGATCCTGCCGGTTACATCATTGGTCTTGACCTCCGCGGTTCCTCGACCGTGAATGCCGGTTGACTCATGCGGTACCTGGGGGTCGCTGAAGGCCCGTCGCACGATCCGTGGCCACGTCAGGGTGTCCGGCACCACGGCTTCAGTAGGGCAGATGTCCGGGTCCGGTTGAAACCGCAAACTCAGCGAGGCAAGAAGGCTCCGGAGCAGGCGGATGGGCCAGGGCGGCAAGTGTTCAACACTCAGGCCGCGGTAGCAGGTGTAACATTCGACACAGGCTTCCTGATTGACCTCTGCCAGCTTATCAGGGCCAATATAGATTGCCCCCATCGGACAGACCGGTACACAATTGGCGCAGCCGACGCATTTGTCCTTGTCGATATGCATATAGACCAAATACACCAAAATCCGGCCGAAGGCAATTCCAAGTCTGGATGATGTTTTGATAAGAACCGCCGGCAAAAAAGATGAGACGGACATCCTTGAGCCGGCAGGATGGAGGGGCGGCAAGTCGGGCTTGATAACCGCTCTCCCCCAGGCCCGGCTGGTTGACTTTTCATTGAAAAACGGTACCATGAAGACATCTGCGGTGCCCTTGACGTTGAAAACGATTCCTTCGCAGAAATCGACTCCACCGGGTGCGTCGCACGTAATCAAAAACTGGCTAGCCGCGCAAAATAGACGCGTACCCTTAGATGAAGAGGTCTAAACCATGAAATTTGCCGACCGCATGTCAATGCTTGGCACTGAAACGGCATTTGAGGTCCTGGCGAAGTGCCAAGCTCTCGAAGCCGAGGGCAAGGACATTGTCCACCTTGAGATCGGGGAGCCCGACTTCGATACGCCTGGGCACATTATTGAGGCCGCCAAGAGGGCCCTCGATGAAGGCTACACGCACTATGGGCCATCAGCGGGCATGCTGGATCTCAGAGAGGCCATTGCCCAAGGGATCTCCCAATCGCGCGGGATATCCGTTCAGGCCGATCAGGTGGTCGTCACTCCGGGCGCAAAGCCGATCATGTTTTTTGTTATCTTGGCCTTGGCGCAAAGGGGAGATGAGGTCATTTATCCCAATCCCGGTTTTCCGATCTACGAGTCGGTGATAAAATTTGTCGGCGCCAAACCCGTCCCGATACCCCTACGGGAGGAGCTCAATTTCAGCCTCGATGTCGATGAACTCCGGGATCTGGTCACGGAGAAGACCAAACTCATCATCATCAATTCGCCCCAGAATCCCACCGGGGGAATCCTTCCGCCCGAGGATCTGAAAGCCATCGCCGAAATCGCAGTGCGGAATGGAATTCCGGTGCTCGCCGATGAGATCTATTCCTACATCCTATATGAGGGGGAGTTCCACAGTATCTCTGCCCACGATGGGATGGAAGAGCTCGCCGTTATTCTAGACGGGTTTTCAAAGACGTATGCCATGACCGGCTGGCGGATCGGCTACGGCGTCATGCCCCTCGACCTCGCCGCTCATGTGACCCGCATGATGACCAACAGCAATTCCTGCACCGCATCCTTCACCCAGAGGGCGGCCCTTGCCGCCTTGAAGGGGCCGCAAGACTCGGTAGGTGCCATGGTTGCCGAATTCCGGCGCAGAAGAGATATCTTTTGGAAGGGGCTTAGTGACATCCCCGGTGTCAGTTGCACCAGTCCCCAGGGTGCCTTTTACCTCTTTCCGAACATTAAAGCGTGGGGCCGACCCTCCAAGGAGGTAGCGGATTACCTCCTTTACGAAGGCGGCGTGGCTTCCCTAGGAGGGCCCGACTTTGGTAAGTACGGGGAAGGCTACTTGCGGTTTTCTTACGCCAATTCGGTTGAGAATATCGAGAAGGCCATCGAGAGAATCAGAGAGTGTGCCGCGAAGCTTAAGCCATAATCCCTGACACCCCGCCACACATCCAACCCGCAGAATGGAAAGAGGCGCTGGGTGACCCTACTGGCCGCTAGAGTAAGAAAGCGATCTCAAATCATCGGAGAAGCTTAGCATGAATGAGTCCCCGCTTCATTACAGGACGCTCGTTGAGTTGGCGGCAGAGATCCGTGAAGGACGGATTTCGCCTTTGGAGATCGTCGAATGCCATCTCGCGCGAATCGAATCCCTGGATCCAACCCTGAACGCCTTTCGGATGGTGTGTCGCGAGCGTGCATCGACGGCCGCGCAAGCCGCCGCATTGGCCCTAAAGGCCAGTCATGACCTGGGCTTTTTGCAAGGGATCCCCTATGCGGCCAAGGACCTCTTTGATGTTCGAGGCCTACCCACCACGGCCGGCTGCCATCTCCTGGAGAAGAACGTCGCCAACGTTGATGCCGGCGTGATTCACAAGCTTAGCCGAGCAGGGATGGCGTTCTTGGGAAAGACCAACACGGTCCAGTTTGCCTATGGCGGCGTTGGGATCAACCACGACCACGGAACACCGCACAATCCCTGGCAGCAGGTGCCGCATGTGCCCGGAGGCTCGAGTAGTGGGTCTGCGGTTGCGGTGGCGACCGGAATGGCACCGATGGCGCTCGGCAGCGACACGGGGGGATCGGTGCGGATCCCGGCATCCCTTTGCGGGATCACGGGGTTGAAGACCACGGTAGGTCGTATCAGCCGTGACGGGGTATTCCCGTTGAGCGGGTCATTGGATTCCGTGGGCGTGTTTGCTCGAACGGTGGAGGACGCTGCCCTCGTCTACGAGCAGATTCAGGGTTTCGACCAGCAAGATGAAACCACCTGGGGAAGGCAACCGATCGACGTCATGCACCAGATGACGGGAGGCGTGTGTGGATTTCGTCTGGCCTTTGCGGAATCCCTCTTCTGGGAAGATGTCGATCCTGAGGTTGAAGAATCGGTGCGCGAGACCGGAAAGGTCTTTAAAGATCTTGGCGCTCACGTGGACAGCATTCAGTTCCCTGTGGCGGAAGAAAGTTTCAGGCGTAACGCCAACGGGGTGGTCCTGGCGGCCGAGGCGTATACCTTCAACAGGGAGTGGGTCGATGATCACCACGATCAATTGGACCCCGTCGTAGCGTCTCGTCTGCTGAAGGGTAAAGAGGTCAGTGCGTCTGAGTACGTAGTGTGCTTGCGCGATTTGAAGAAACTGCGGGTTAAGAGCAGCGAGGCCTTACATCATGTGGAGGCCCTCCTGGTCCCGGCGACGATCATCCCGCCCCGCCCCTTGGCCGAAGTGGATGCCGACCTCGACACCTATATGGGGTACAATCTCTCCTACCTGCGAAATACCTCGATCGGCAATGCCTTGAACCTTTGCGGTCTGTCCGTTCCCTGCGGGTTTACGCGTCAGGGTTTACCCATCGGGCTCATGATCTACGG
>CAZAGT010000365.1:0-5151 GCA_964484515.1 uncultured Desulfobacteraceae bacterium
TCGGCTTCGCTCAGGGCCGTGAGCATGTCGAACGGCAGATGGGCGTTTTCCGACAGCCTCAGGAGGATCTTCTATGAAATTAGCCGGCAAGGTCGCCATGATCACGGGCGCGGGAGGCGGGATCGGCGCCGCCGTGGCCCTAGGGTTTGCCAAGGAAGGTGCGGATGCGTCCCTGATTGATTTATCGGAAAGCGGGATAGGGCAAACCGCAGAAAAGATCCGGGCCCTGGGCTGCCGAGCGACGACCATCCAGGCCGACATCTCCAGGGAGGATGACGTCGCTGGGGCGGTTGCAGAAACCCTGGATACCCTTGGTAGGATCGATGTCCTGGTCAACAACGCGGCGATCGCCGGTCCGATCGGTCCTTTGGAAGAGCTATCTCTGGCCGAGTGGTGTGAGGCGTTGGATGTGAACCTGACCGGCCAGTTCCTGTGCGCCAAGGCGGTTATTCCGCAAATGAAAGCGCAGGGAGAGGGGCGGATCTTGAACGTTGCCTCGATCCTGGGAGAAAAGCCGACCCCCTTCACCGGCGCCTATAACGTAACAAAGGCCGGAAACATATCGCTCACGAAGACCCTGAAGAGTTGGCCCCATACGGGATTAGCGTGAATTGTATCACGGTCACCTTGACGGATACTCCGATGGCTCGAGAGTTTCATCGTCAGGTCGCCGGATATACCGGGGAGGCCTTTGAAGACCGCTGGCGGCAAAGGGGCGAAAACGCTCCCTTAGGAAGAGTCGCTCTGCCTCAAGACCTGGTGCCGCGTTTCCTGGAGCTGACATGCGCCGCCCCCGCCGAACGCAACGGCGACGTGGTCATCGCACCATAGTGAAATATATTGCATCGATTGGGCGTTCGAAAGATCGAAGATGCGATTCGTACATCTCGCGATGCGTTCAAATATAGAGCGTATCCGACGAAATGGAATCCGAAAGGGGAACGGTCGCCGAGGAAGGGGCGTCTATGCGGTCCCGCTGTTCCGGTTGTCGGTTCAGTCCCCGAAGGATCCGGCTGACTACAATGAAGAGAAACGCGATGGGAGTGAAGATCAGCCTGTCTTTAACAACAGACAAAGGACCACGGACGTTGAGCGTCTTCGCTCAATTATATTTTATCATTGACGTTCTGGCGGTTATCGATCTATTATTGAATTATGGTCAGTAGCATTATCCATCTAAATCATCTTCACGGCCTGAGATTATCCGGCGGGGAGGCTTTTATCGCCTAACTGAAAACGAAAGATTGGACAGTTCCTAAAAGCCTTCCTGGATGACACCAGTGAAGGCTTTTTTGTTGCCTGAGGAAGACTGAACGGGTCAGAAGTTTGTGATGGAACTCAGAATTCAAAAACAAGCGCGGGGCGTGAGGATATTGACGGGTGATGAGACCGCTCGTAGACGGAACCTGCTGAACCAGCTGATTGCGTTGGCGGAATCAGCGGGATTTTGCGAAATCATTGTTCCCAGCCTGGAACCCGCTGAAATCTATAGCGAAAAAGCGGGAACCGAGATATTGGGGCAAATGTATGTCTTCCCGGATAAGAAGGGGCGCGAGCTTTGTCTCAGGCCGGAAGTGACCGCAACGATCCAGCTTATTGCCGAGAAACACTACAAAAGAAGAAATGACGTGAGACTTTGGTACTTTGAGCGGTGTTGGCGCTATGAAAAGCCGCAAGAGGGGCGGTACAGGGAGTTCTTTCAGTTCGGTGTGGAGGTCATAAATCCGACTAACGATCGGACGAAAGAGGAGCTGATTAACCTTGCTGAGCAGATGGTGTCTTGTCAGACAAATGACTATGTCGTAGCCGAAAGCGTCAAGCGAGGATTAAGCTACTATACAGCAGAAGGTTTTGAGATCCTGGTTCCAACCCTTGGTGCGCAGAAACAGGTGGTTGGCGGCGGCGCCTACGAGCAAGGAATCGGTTTTGCTATCGGTTTTGACCGACTCATGCTGTGTGGTAGAAAGGCTTAACGGCCCGAAGCTATAATCGTGTGACGCCTCGGCCAAGCAGACGATGCCGGATATCGTGCCGCGCTTTGTGAGTCCCATTAGTGCAAACATAACAACGAGTTCCGTTTGAGTGAAAAACATCAAGGTTATAACGCAAGGCCGTTGTTAGAGTAGGCTATAGGCCTAAAATATCACCATCGCATTCGAATCATCAACCGAGCAAGTCAAAATCGCCGTTCAGCACCTTGTCGATATTCCCGGTGCGCCAATTCTTGACATGATCCCGAACCAATGGGGAGGGCTCCCGGCGATAGCGTCGCACCACGGTCGTCGATTCCTCTCTAATCTCCTCCAAGCTCTTTTTCGCTTGCTCTAAGAGGGCTTCGATCCCCTGTTCGGGCGTCTCAGGCTGGCCTGTTACGATCACCCGAGCGTTATACCGGTCCGTCTTTTTGGAGCCTCTCGGCATCTCCCAAATGTGTAATCCCGTTTCGGGTTCCAGAATGGCGTAGGAGCCGAATCCTGATACGGCGAGGATACAACGATAACGCTCATGGTCTTCTCCGTCATGCTCTTCCAATAGCCGCACAGTCATTCGGCGCTTCTTACCCCAAGCATGATACATGGCACTCAAATTGCGACCAAAACCATTAGCTATATCCTCGGACACCTGTTGCTTTGGACTCGATTCAATTAATAAAAACGCATCCTTAGGGAGCCCGCCGGCGTAACTCCGATACGCTTCTTGAAGAAGGTATATTTGCTGCGCCAGGCGGCGGACCATTTGTTTTGGAAGCCCGGTCCGCGCCCTGTCCTTATTGCCCATCAGACGATTCAGAAGCGATTCGGCCGTCTCGAATCCTGATTCCATTCGATCCATAAACTCGATCTCGCCGAGTACCTGATGACAGTCGACCGAGTCCCAGAATCCTTCCGATGAGATCTTGGCCAATGCCTCCTGTTTCTTATCCGCCCAATCCATCGATCTAATTCTCGACTCTAATGAGAGGTAGTTGTCCTTGAGCACGTGGACTTCGGTCTGGCTGCCCCGCGCATAGACAATGAGCGGTTTCAGTTCAAGTCTTTCGGCGTCTGATAGCCTCTCATCCATTGGCGGAGCTAATATGGTCTCATCCGGTTCGGGCGCATCCGGATCGATAAATTCGACGTTAAGTTCAATGCCGTCGCTGCGGACAAAAAGGAATTGATCACCTTTCGGGAATTGATGATTCACGATGGTCATCGCCAGGGGGGACAGGAGATAACGCTCGATGGCCCTCTTGAGCGGTCTTGCGCCAAGATCCCTTGTAAACCCTTTCTCCAATAGGAAATCAATGGCCGAGTCCTCCCATTCGACCGCCCATTCTCTCGTTCGCAGGCCACGACGTTGTAGGCTGTTATCCAACTCTTTGCGCAGGATTTTGCGCATGACGGATCTATCGAGGGGGCGGAAGACGACTAGGCGGTCGATACGATTCACGAATTCACGCCGAAAGGTCATCATGATCGTTTTTTCGACGCTTTCGGATGAGAACTCGGCGGTCTTGGAATCGAAACCGATGCTGATTCCAGGATGTATGGTGGACCCCAGATTTGACGTTAGAATGATAATGGAATGACGGAAATCCGCCGTATTACCATGCCGATCTGTTAGACGGCCGTCATCAAACACCTGTAGGAACAGATCCCATATGTCCGGATGGGCCTTTTCAAACTCATCCAGCAGGACGAGTGAGAAAGGCTGTTTGAGAATCTGATTGGCCAGGGTCACAGAATGCTTGTCCTCTTCAGGAGCGCCTATGATCCGATTTTCCGACTGGTTGGCCTTGAATTCGCTCATGTCCAGCCGAATCATTCGGTCGGATGAGCCGAAAAGAAACTCGGCCAGGGTCTTGGCGACCTCGGTCTTCCCGGTACCGGTGGGTCCTGCAAAGAGAAAAACACCGTACGGCCTGGTGGGGTCCGTCAACCCGGCCTTGATCATGGCCACTCTTTCGACAAGGCATTCAATCGCCTCGGGCTGCCCCATGACGCGTTGTTTGAAGAGACCTTTGAGCTCCGACACATCGAGCCCTTTCTTATCATCAAGAATCGAACGTGGAAGTCCGGTCAATTGGGAAAGAGTGAGGTAGAGTTGATCGCCGGTGACCTTGATGATTCCCTCCTGGTCCGCGACCAGGTTTCTTTGGGCGAGTTTCAGCAGGCCGATAATATTGCCCGGAGCCTCTTTTCCGCTCAAGAACTGCCTTGACAGACTCCACGCCTCTTGAATCGTCTTTTGCTCAATGACAAGCTTATCTTCGCCGGCATTATTCCGATGGCGAATCCACTCATGGACGAGTCCCAGGGTTTCTCTCTCTTCAAGTGGGTGTACCTGAATAACCTGAAATGACGTCTTCATTCGATTGTTTTCGCGGATCATCCGTTCAAATGCTGCCGGGTTGGTTTCGCCGACGATTCTGATATTGTCGTTTTCGATATACGGCATCAGCAGATCCAGGATACCGGCCGGGCTATAGCGGTGACGCCCCGCATAAAGCATCTCATGAAGTTGCGGGATAAACCAGACGACACATCTGCGCGTTTCAAGATGTGCGATCATCTTTTGAATACGCGCCTCCAATTGGCCGATATACACCTGGCCCGCGATGACATCCGTGGCACCGGCTTCGAAAACGGCCCAGCCCCGTTCACGGAGACGTTTCGCAAGCGCTCTTACTAGCGTCGTTTTCCCAACCCCGAATTCACCTACCAGAATCGCGGAACGACAGGGATCCTCAAAAAGGGACATCTGAATCTGGTCCAGAGCTTCGGCAAAACCCTCATGTTCCCAAATGAATTCGTCAGGGTCTTCTCCGCCCCAGACCCTCCCGATGGAGTTCAAATAGGCCGCATCCAATGTCGTGGTCTTGTGTTGCACAATTTCATCCAACATCGGTTGCAGTTCTGGTCGGTTCAGTTTCTTCAGAAAGCCTTCAACGTGGCCAAGCCGTTCTTTTGGCACCGTCTTCAGCATATCACCAAGTCCGGGGATTTCACCCTGCGCCAATCTATCTTCAATGAATGCGTCTACCATGTGTTTTATGGAATTGTTATTGACCCACCATCCCTGCGCTTGCAGGATGACCGATCCGATAAGCGGTCTTTTGCTTTTCTCACGAAGCGCTCGTAGGGCGAAAAAGATGGCCCACGGATAGCC
>CAZAGT010000366.1:0-5121 GCA_964484515.1 uncultured Desulfobacteraceae bacterium
GTGTGGTAGAGATAGCTAGTCGTCGCCATGATCGGCCTCCTCTCGATTCTGGTTTGTCAGGACTCAGAATGAGAGATACTGCCTCGGCGACGATTTTTCTATAGCATCACTACCACCCGCATCTCATTCAACCATTATCGACACCCCGGCATTTGCCGGATGAACCAAAAAGATTAAGATTACAGGCACCCTAACCTCAAGTGTCCGTCCTGTGCCCACCATCAAGATCTCGGTAGGGAACATAGATTTCTCTTGACAGCATTTTGGAGTGTGAACTATTTTATACCAATTCAGTAAGGTTTAGATCCTCCAGTGGTTAACCTCATTCAAAGGTTATCTGATGGATAAACCGCCAGACGCCCGCTTTCAAAGCCACTCCGAGAGGTTCCGGAATGGACCTTCTTCAAGAATTCCAATTGTCCGTCGATTTCGCTTAGAGCCTGGTAAAGACATCCCCGAGGTTTCAGATCTCTGTCGTCTTGGCTAACGGTCGGAGGCGCAGATCATGATCATTATGTTGCGATGCAATGATTGGAGAATGAGAGCTATTCTAGTATTGACGCTGGCGCGCGGTACGAGCCGAAATCGAGCGCCGATCCGACAAGTCTTCGGACAGCCGGGGAAAGGAGGTGAGTGAAAGGGATCTTGGCTTTTAACGCAAACCATTTCGATCTGAAAGGAGAAGGGCCATGAAGGACAAGGATGTGTGCAGGCGACAATTCTTTAAGGACGTAGCGAAGTATGGCGGGTTGGCGAGTGTCGGAATGATTGCGATGCTCAAGGCCAGGGAGGCGGGTGCCGTTGCTGACCTGGACAGGTTTGCAGCTTCCGAAGCGTGGAAGTTTAGGGATGTTTACATGGACCAGGTCGACGAATTCATCCGCAACGCGCCGCTTCCGGAGGGGTATTTCACAAAGGAACCGGAGGAGTTCGTCAACAACATGAACCCGGTGAATTGGTCGCACCTCCATCAGAACTGGTACACGGGTAATGGAGGTGAATCGCTCGTAAGCGTGATCCAATCGACGCCGCTCGACAAGGACATCAAAGGCGACATCAAGCGCTCCGTCGAAAAGATTGGAGGCTTCGGAAGGTGCCTGAACAAGAACGACCGCATCCTGATCAAGCCGAACACCAACTCGGGCGATGAATGGCCCCGGGGAGGCACGGACTATCGCTTTCTGGACGCCCTGATCCAGATCCTGCACGACGAGGGCTACGGAAATGTGTCGGTCGGGGACAGCTGCGGCCCCTGGGGCCCCACCGAGCGGGTCATGAAGATGCTGAGATTCGATGAAGTCTGCAAGAAGAACGGGGTGGAGTTCATCGATTTCGACAAGAGCAAGTGGATGAACGTGACCAATTCGAACGCGGAGTATCTCGGAAGATTCGGAGGGGGCGACGGGACCGTCGCGTATGCCGAACCCCTGCGCCACTTCGACAAGATCATTTACCAGCCGATCATGAAGACCCACTGCACGGCCGGTTTCACCATGGGCCTGAAACTATCGGTCGGAATCCTCCACCGCGATGACCGGGGGAACCAGCTGCACCCCCTGAACCACATCTTCAACAAGCAGGCGGTCGGCGAGATCAACATTCCCATCAAGCCGGACCTGGTCATCATGGACGGCCGCCGCTCCCTCATCGCCGGCGGGCCTTCCCACGGAGAAGAGGTCGCTCCCGGCTTCATCGTCGCTTCCGGAGATCAGGTGGCCAATGATGTGACGGGCGTTCAAATCCTACAGGAATGGTATCCAACGGTGCCGAATATGATCACGATGTACGTCTGGAATTACCCGCAGATCTCGCAGGCCGTGAAAGTGGGCTGCGGTTACGCGCGCCGTCCCGAAGACGTCAAGATTGTGCTTTAATCACGATAAGTGAGCCCAACTAAGGAAGCCCCCTCCAACCCATGGCCATCATGGGGGATGGGGCTTCTTCTATTTCTCAGGATTTCCTTGCCTGCGCTCACTCTCGACCCCCCCGGGGCGGGCCCCGGTTTCACCCGGCTGCGGACAGCGGGATGAGCGGCAGTCCCCGGAGGAGCTGGTTCTGCGACGGGCCCCTAAAAGTTGTACTCATCAAGCCTTTCAGCTTTGTAAAAGGCGTTCGATCGTGGAAGAACCATGAGAAATTGAGAAATGAAATCGATTTCAGCTACGCCCTTTTCCAAGTGGCATTCGAACACGTGGCCGCCCGCCTTCTGGTCTTCAGTCACAAAATGAAAATGGTAACCCGGAATATTGATTCCCTTGACATAGCTTGGACTCCAAAAGCCCACGAGGGTGCAGCGCACATTTCGAAATTCAGAGATCTGTTGAGTCTCGAATACCTTGTGCAAAGACCCGTAGGGAGGCTTTTGGCGGGGGATGCTCCTAGATCTTATATACTTGAATGTGCCTCTTATCCTGATCGCATGAAAGATGTTCTTTGTCGGCAGCTCCTTGTCCAGGAGTTGTTTCAGTGAGTCATAGTCCTTGACCTCGTCTAAGGAGACCATCTTGTCGGGCTCAAAAAAGGTCACCGCAGCAAACGGGGTACGCATGGAATCCGACGCGTGCAATGCGGTTCCATTGGCCTTTATTTGAAAGCACTCTCCATCCAGGACAACCATCTCCCCATCAATCGCATTGAACGTTCCGATTCCAAAGTCCCCTCGTTGCTTCAGTTCTTTGATGCTGAAGTCGCCTTCCTGAACACCCTGGTCCAAGGCATTGAACATCGATGTCTGGAACAGGACATCCCGCGACCCCTCAGCATGCGTGTTAGCCGGCAGAAACACAACAAACGACACGATCATGAGTGCATAACCAAGATTCCTCATCTTCGCCCTCCGTTAAGCAAAAGTTTTAAGGGACCAAATCAAACCGGATCAACTCCATCACACCACTCCTTCCGACACCGATAGAGATGGTCGGTCAAGGAGGTCCTTTGACGTATTTCAAGAATACGGCGACAATGACTTTGACCGCGATGAGCACCGTACGGGATGACTCGGTCGCCCCCGAAACGGCATTGATTTCCTCACCGTAACGTAAGGTCTTCGACGACTTGTTGGCAAACTGGGCCAGAAATCGCTCTGTCGCCACCTCTTGAGGCTTTTCCGCCTTGAGATCCATCACGGCCACCGCCTTGATAGTCCCATCCGGGTTCAGGGCCACCCCTACATGATGATATGCCCGGTAGGTCCTACCGTGAAGCACCAGAAAGCCTGCCGCCCCCGTGAGCGCCCCACTCTTGTCCTTCCCCAAAACAAACGGAATCGAAGAGGGCACCGACTGGAGATTGAATCTCCTGGCCATGGTCTCCTGTTCTTTTCTTTCAAGCGAAATAACCTTTTCAGAGAGCTCACTCCCCTCCGGGATGTGCCGCTCGATAAACGCTTCCTTTGAAATGTATTGGACTGCCAGGGCTCCGTGGGCCAGGGGCGTTAGAAAGAGGAAGAGAGATACTGTAATCAGGATGGGGCTTGAGACATCTCTTAGTCCGTGCCTGAAATGGCGAAGGGCCCCAAGGACCGACGAAAAGCCCCTCTTCAGCATCTGGAGTCTGGCGGATTTGCCAGCACGCATAGGCCGATAATGCAACCTAGGGGGCTGCCGCTCCCCATTTTTCATGTAAGAGCCAGATATCTCCCTCGAATTCACGTTCCGAATTCGAAGGACTTGGCGGCCCGGACCTCTGTGCGGACAGACAAGAAGGCGTGGGCGCGGCATCTTTCACCTCATTTCGGGATCGTAAAAATTAGCAGGTTGCCATTTACGGCTGGAATCCGGCCCGATGGTATCTCAATGAGAAACAGAATCAGGGTCAATTATGCACAGATGTGGTTACGATACCAGAAAAATCTCAGTTGGGATTGATTTGTTGGGGTGCTGGAAGTCGTGCCCTCTGTTTTCATTTTTGGCCTTCGGTCCACACTTTTCGGTCACGGAGGGCTCGGCGGAACGAGTATGGCTCAGGATCAAATCGTCGGCAATCAGATGCCGGTGGCCCAGTCCGCGTCGCGGATACCCCTTGCTTCCAGGGCTTCTTTAGGTAAAGCTATTGGATACCCATTTGGTTCATAGGGATAGTCACCGATTTCATGTCGAGCGACACCCTCTTGGGCAGGACAAGCGTAGTATGCCCTGATTTCCGTGATACGCCCATCATCGTCAAATCGATACCATTCGTCACCCCTTAGATAGCCCTTCATCTTCGGTTTGAAGTGAGTCCATTCGACCACGGCCTCCTGTGCCTCCGAATCGATAATCACCCGGTCAACCGTCCACCACGAACCTAGCTCCTTGACACACCTCGTCCAACAGGCAGCTATGGCAGCAGCACCTCGGAGCGTGCCGAAAGGACTCCCTTCAGGAAAATAGTGAAATGCATTCGCAGCGAAATAGGACTTGATCATATTCGCATCAGCCTTGTTGCAGGCATCGACGTAGCCACGAACGGCCTTTTCAATTGTTTCTCGGCGTAACGACAAGGGAACCTCCTTCTCTTAATAACGTGAAGACCACTACCCGAGTAAACCATCAGTGGTCAACCCTAGGTTTCAGAGCAATAACTTCCCATGCTTATTCCGGTAGCCCATCAACATAGCAGCGAAGATAAAGGCCTTTCAGGAGACATATCATAGAGTTGTTACAGGAGATGCACAATGACGCTTCACTATCATTTCCTGCTGACATAGACCTGTTGTCAATTAGGGACAAAGCTATGAAGGAGCGCCATGTTGACGGTATATCAAAGATCGGGAGAACCTCGGCGTATTGCAGAAAACCCTGTCGGGCTTAGATGAGTACCGATGAAATAGCCGGGATCGGGTCAAGCGGAAGGACTACCGATACAAGGTCACGTCAAGTTTCACAATAACCTAGAGGCTGTCGGAAAACGCCCATCTGTCCCGATTGCATCGGGATTACCCTCATCCCTCGTCACTGCGGCGTACATGGGAAGCCAAAGGTAAGAGGTGGAAGGCTGAAGGTGAAAGGCAAAAGACGACCCTACGTTCTTCCCTGATGCCTCAAACCTGATGCGGAGCATCTCCCGCGCCCCACTCCTCGGGATTTCTTTACCCTACTGTTGCATAAACAACACGTCGAAAGGTGTGGAAAGACAAAAATA
>CAZAGT010000367.1:0-5085 GCA_964484515.1 uncultured Desulfobacteraceae bacterium
ACCCTTGGCGCCTGGAATCTGCAGCATCCTCGACTTTTGCAACGTTAGGGTAAACCTGTCTGCTCTTCGTGCAGGGTGACGCGCGTGGGTGCGGGCGAGATGTGCTCCAGGGACGAGGGTCATGCTTCCAGAAGGTCACATAAAGCCGCGGGTATTCTCCGGCATACAGCCCACGGGGGATATTCATATTGGGAATTATTTGGGGGCCATCCGCCACTGGATTACGTTGCAAGAACATCATGAAACGATATTCTGTGTCGTCGATCTGCATGCTATCACGGTTCACCAGGACCCGGCGGTGCTCAGCAGGAAGATTCGCGAGGCTGCCGGTCTTTTGATTGCGGCGGGGATCGACCCTGAGCAATCGGCCCTATTTGTACAGTCAGATATTGGGGCCCATGCGGAACTGACCTGGATCCTCAATTGTATTATCCCCATGGGGTGGATGCACCGGATGACGCAGTTCAAAGAAAAATCGAAAAGGCGAAAGGACCGTGTGAGCGTCGGGCTGTTCGATTACCCGGCCTTGATGACCGCCGATATCTTACTCTACGACACGGATCTGGTCCCGGTCGGCGACGACCAAAAACAACATCTCGAACTAACCAGGGATGTTGCAGGGCTATTCAATGCTACCTATGGAAAGACGTTCAAGATTCCGGATCCGGTTATACCGCGGAGCGGCGCACGCATTATGGGACTCGACAACCCTTCGGTGAAGATGAGTAAGAGTGAACTCGGCCGGAGACATGCGATCAATCTGCTCGATAGGCCCGACGAAATCAGGGCCAAGATCGCAAGGGCAACCACCGACTCCTTGCGCGAGATCCGTTTTGATGAAGGTAGACCTGGGATCCACAATCTGCTCTCGATCTACGGACTTTTTACGGGTGAGGAACGAAAAACCATCGAGTCTCGATTCGAGGGCAAAGGATATGCCGAATTCAAAAAGGAGTTGGCCGAAATCGTGATCGAAGGGTTAAGGCCGCTGCAATCCGAATATGAGACCCTAATGTCCGAGCCCGGACAGATCGACGATCTGCTGCGCAAAGGCAGCGAACGTGTCCGTCCGATCGCTGAAGAAGTCTTGGCTAGAGGAAAGGAGAGGATGGGCCTGGGCTTGCCGAGAGGCTCGTAATGATCGATCTTGATTTATGCAGCAATCTGTTTAGATTAGTTAGTCATATGGCTCAATCTTCGCGTGTCTTCGTAACGATCTGGTGAACGCGGCTGAGTCGGTCGAAAAACGTAACCCTCGTCGAGGCTAAAGGTAGGTGATCGATAAACCATGTCAAAACAGACCGAACTCAAGACGGACGGATACCTGGCGGATCAAACTGTAAAGGGATCTCCAAAAGCAACCCAGGGACCTGAGCCATTGAGCGAAACGGCAAAACCGTCTCATGATGAAGATCTGACTGATGATTCCCTGAAGCTCTATTTCCAGGATATCGCACGGATATCTCCGCTTGATCGCGAAAAGGAGATTGAGATTGCGAAGCGGATCGAAGCCAACCGAAGTATCCTCTACCGAGTGCTGAGCCGCTATCCAATGCTCATTAGGGACGAACTCGAACCACGGTTGGAAACAGGGACGGAGAAGGCCACGGAGCTCAAGGCGGCACAGGTACACCAAACCCCCAAGGAATTCGGCGACCTTGAAGCGCTGAACGAACAGCTGCGATCACTCTATGAGAGCGGTCGTCATCACGATGAGTTGAACAAAAAGGGAGAGCGTATCCTGCGACACATGGAGAAGGTGTTTCGGAAGCTCAAACTCGCGGACGAACAGTTGAAGAGCATTATTTCAGGTATCGAGGAATACGGCCGTAGGATCAAGGAATCAGAGGCTACCCGGCCGGATGATAAGGAGGGGCAAACAAGCCACGCAAGGATGCGGAAAGGCGCCCTGGATGCACAACCCGCATTTCGGGAAAACATGCCTGTTGCGCCGCCACCTCTGAATCTTCATGAGCAGATCAGAGATGACCTGAAACGTGCAAAGGATGCCTTCGACAATTCAAAGGCTGCTAAGGAAGAAATGGTGAACGCGAATCTGCGTCTGGTCATCAGCGTCGCAAACAAATACGTCAATCAGGGCGTTCAATTGCTCGATCTGATCCAAGAGGGCAACATCGGCCTCATGCGGGCCGTGGAGAAGTTTGATTACCGTCTCGGGTATCGGTTTAGCACCTATGCCTCCTGGTGGATTTGGCAAGCGATCACACGCGACATCCAGAAACAGAGTCAAACGATTCGTCTGCCTGTTCACATGACGGAGATTATCAACAGACTGAAACGTGTCTCACAGGGACTGCTGCAGGTAAAAGGGCGTAATCCCACTCCGGAAGAGATTGCCGAAAGAATGGACCGTCCGGTGAACGAGGTGAGACGGTTGACTGAGATTGCGAGCAGAAGATACACCCTTTCGTTGGAGACTCCGATCGGAGATACGGATGCGTCGTTGGGGGATTTCATCGAAGACCAGGGAGTGATCTCACCCGAAAAGGCGGTCATTCGACGCAATCTGGCGGAACGAACCGAGATGATCCTCGCGACGCTAAGCCCGCGTGAGGAGACCATCTTACGCAAACGATATGGAATCGGAGAGACGGCGGAACATACCTTACAGGAAATCGGTGAGGAATTTGGGATTACCCGGGAACGGATTCGTCAAATCCAGGCGGCGAGTGTGAAGAAGTTGCAGCATCCCAGCAGAAGTAGTATGTTGGATCTACCCGAGGAGTAAATGGCGCTGGATGATGACCAAATCCGTGACTCGAAGAAGGTTGCCGAATGAGTACAAATAAAGGAAGCCTGGATATCGTCCTCAAATGCGATTCGACAGGCAGTAAAGAGGCCATCACCGCCAGTCTTGCCGCCAAGGAGCAATCTGAGGCCGACGTCAAGGTCCTTCAGGCCGACGTTGGAGACATCACGAAATCCGATTTGTTCTTGGCCCTGACCGCCAGCCGCCTCGTGGTGGGGTTTCAAGTGGGCGTCATGCCGAAGATCAAAGAGTTGAGCCAGGAACAGGGCGTGGAAGTCCGCCTTTACGATGTCATCTATCGACTGATTACTGATCTCCATGATATTGCCACTAAGCTCACCGTACGTGAAGAGGAGAAGGAAGAGATCATAGGAAAGGCCAAGGTCATTGCGCTCTTTAAAGGGACCCGCCGTGGCGTCATCCTGGGCTGCGACGTCCAAGAGGGGCACCTCGAAACAGGTAAGACGTTCAGGATTATCTCCGCTATGGGCCCCATTTACAACGGCAAGATCGAATCCCTCCAGATTGAAGGAGACGCGGTAAAATCGGTTCGGGCGGGCCAAAAGGCGGGGCTCAAAATCTCGGGGTTCAAAAAGGCGAAACTCGGTGATCTGATCGAAAGTTACCAGACCCTGCGACCGAAGGTAGACAAGGCGTGGGCACCTCGCGGCGGCGTCTTCGATTACCGGTAGGGGCGAGAGGCTCGGGGCCTTAGGTCGAACAAAACGAATCCACGGATGACTACCCCGGTCTGTCTTCTCTCCGTGACGCCTTCCATCCGACGCTTCCTCCGATCCGGGCCCTCAGCCGCAACGGCGTTTTCTTTAGGGCCCTCCCGGAGGATGATCTCTCACGACCGCCTTCACCCGCCCGCCGGCAATTATCGGCCTTGACGGATCCAGGAAACCTGAGCACCCGGCCAGCGGGATCATGATCTCAAATAATCGAATGTGGGAGGCCTCGTATGAAACTTCATGAAATGATCTCTGTGATACCTTATCGCCCGGCCGCTACCGCAACAAGCGGCCGGGCTGATTTGAGGCCATAACCTTTAGACGGTAGTCAGAGATGAGATTTACCCGGTTTTGGCGATATCGGCGGTTCCTGCTGTCACGTCGTTTTGCGCTTGCTGTTTGGCGATCGAGGGCAAACCTGCTTGCCGCAAAACGATCCCGGAGACTGACCGCCGGCCCCTATTTGGCCGAGCTTGATATCACCTATCGCTGTAATTGCCGCTGTCGGATGTGCCAGCGCTGGCAAGACACCCGCGACGCTGAACTGACATATGGCGAATATCAGAAATTGGGCGCGGATTTTGAACGGCTCGGTATCCATCAGGTCACCATTGCAGGTGGAGAGCCGCTGATGCGAAAAGATGCATTTGCGATCATCAGCGTCTTTACGGACGCCAATATGGTAGTCAACTTGTGCACGAACGGCCTCTTGCTTGAGGATCACATTGAGGAGATATGCTCATCCGGTCTCTCCATGGTGACATTGAGCCTTGATGGGGCCACGGCTGAATGCCATGACCGCATACGGGGAGTCCCCGGTTCCCTGGCGTTGATCGAAAAAGGCATCCGCGCCCTCCTCACCCGGAAAGGACGGCCGTTTGTGCGTGTGCGCATGGCGCTTTCCAATAGTAACGTCCAGGAATTACGCTCCTACTATCGCAAGTGGGCGAACATCGTGGATGACGTCCTGATCCAACCGGTACACTATTGCCGTGATGCATACTACACAGGCTATTCCGACGCGGAATTTTACCTTGACTCCGACAGACTCGATGAGCAACTGGATGCAACGCCACTCAAGAAGGATCTTTACGCAAAAGGTCTGACGGCAGGTTTGAGGAGACAGGGGACCTATCCCGTTCAACCATGCCATGCTGGTGTCTTGATGGCGCGGATCGATCCCTGGGGGAATGTCTTCCCTTGCCTCGAACAGCATGTACGCGTCGGGTCAATCCGTGAGCAGGCGTTCCTTGTCATTTGGAACTCGGCGTCGTTTGCCGAAGAGCGCAAGAGGAGGGCGGACGATGGTCTTTGCACCTGCTGGTACAATAACACCGCCCTCATCAGCCATTATGGAAAGTGGCTTGCGCTCACAAGCGCAACGGGGCTCCGGAAGGCAATTCGCCGCCGGTTCGCTCGGGCAGATCACCAGAGTGTCCGTTGGAGGGTGAGTCGGACTGGAGTGGACGGGAAATGAAGATACCGGGCGGGGTCCTCGAACAAATCGGAGTAATACACTCAAAGTACACCCTAACGTTGCAAAAGTCGAGGATGCTGCAGATTCCAGGCGCCAAGGGTGCA
>CAZAGT010000368.1:0-5031 GCA_964484515.1 uncultured Desulfobacteraceae bacterium
TCCTAGGGGCGTGGACACGGTTCAGTGGCTATGCCGGGTAAAGCAGTGACACCGTCAAAGCCCAAATTCGAATATCGAAATCGACTCGGCTGAGCTCGTCGCAGGCCGAAACAAATCCAAAGTTCGAATGTCCCCATGACAGAAATAGCACACCTGAATGGCGCTTACGCACCGGAAAGCTGTGCCAAGCCGTTTTGATCATTTGGGTTTTGGTCTTTCGATATTGTCCTTCGACTCTGCTCAGGATGGTGAGCTTGTCGAACCGTTTCGGATTTCGTGCTTCGAATTTCGAAAATCAAAGCCGGGACCCCCTACCTACTCCAATGGGGTGCTTCCTTGACGCCCGGTCCTTTGGGTGAGGCTTTTTTGTAGGCACCCAACTAAGGTGCCCCAGGTGGGCCCTCTTCGGGCCGCTTCTCCAGAAATCGCTTGGCCACCTCTTGGGCGATTTGGGGTGCATTGCCTCCTGCCCGGTTGTTGATCAACACGTGGATGTACGTGTCACGCTCGACCGCTTCCAGCATCAATGCAACGCTTTCCTCCACCATCTGTGGACTCGTCATACCATCCACCATCTCTTCAAAAGGAAAGGCCTGGGCATAGGCCGTTTCATAACGCACCCGCAGGGGTGTCAGCAATCTCATCACGGAGATGTTACCGGCGTTCAAGAACCTGTGACCGCCTTTGGCGAACTGTCTTTTAAGGGGCGGTAACCAAGTCCAATGGGACAGGACCTGTCCTACGCCATGTCTTGCGAGCACCTCGAAATAGGGCGTTGAAAGGAGTGATTCGGTCCGTATTTCGATGTGATAGCGATCATCTCTTGGTATCGCTTCCAGGAAGACGTCTAATGCCGTAGCGAATTCCTCCGCCGGTATGCGGTCTTTCTTGGGTTGGTACTCCTGCTCAAAAATGAACCCCGTGATCGCGTCTCCCAAAACGGCGTTTGCGGGTTCGTAGAAATTCCGCGCAAAGACCTCCGGGCTGAGATAATCGGGATTCGCGATGAATTCCCCACCCCGCCGGAGCCTTTGAGCAAATACGGCCTGGGGGACTTTCAGGATGAGTCGATTGTCTTTTTCCAGATATCTTCGGTAGGCCTCGAGCACGTGGTAGTTTTGGGTGGGCTCCAGGTTCTGGTCCAGGAGTGGACGATAAAACGTGAAGTCCAATTCGAGCACGGAGAAGTGGAAGAAATACTCGATCACACTCTCCACCGGTAGGACCTCCTCCTGATAAGTCTTACCGCCGACCCTTTTTGAACGCCGTGTGATTCGTTCCCTGTAGCGTTCCCCGGAATAGATCTGCCCTATCCAGCCGGCATATCGATCGCTCGCGGTCCCGATGAACACATTCGGGTGGAGATCCCGGAACCGAAACTGGTCAATATCTGGCCATTTCTTCTCTACCATCCCATGCTCCTGACCTGAATGCATAAACGAACCGGTTGATGAATCATGAGTGCCATCGACCTTAATAGCATGGAAAATATCTCTGCGAAATGCTATCTAGTTTCCCGTCAGAAATGGTCCTTTTCCGCAATCTCTGCGTCAATCGGCGGGATCCCTTGTGCGGTGTACACGGCAGGCCAAAGGTAAAAGGCTGAAAGTAAAAGAGGAAAACCCCCCTAAAGCTTTTTGGTATTGCCTCAAACCTCAAGCCTCAGGCCTCAAACCGCGGATCTTTCACCTCGGTGGAAACCCTTGTGCCCTTGCTCAGAGGAAAAACGGCTCATTTCCGAATTGGACACCGTCTGGCGAGTGTTTTGACTCCCAGATGGAGGCTATCCTAGAAAATGAATCTATAAATGTGGCTGAAAGAGCGCTGGAGGTAGATAATGAAGGATTCTCTGAGGTCTGGCTTGACATTCGAATTTTCATATAAGGTGTCGGAAGATAAGACGGTCCCTTTCCTTTATCCTGATATTCCTGAAGGTCAGGTTATGCCCAAGGTCCTCGCCACCGGGTTCATGGTGGGTTTGTTCGAGTTCGCCTGCGTCAAGGCCGTCAATCCGCACCTCGACTGGCCTAAGGAACAGACGGTCGGGACCAGGATAGAGGTAAGCCACATCGCGGCGACACCCCCCGGCATGACGGTGACGGTCAAAGGAAAGCTTGAAGCGGTCGATGGGCGTAAGCTTCGCTTCTCGATCGCCGGATACGATGAGATCGACAAGATATCGGAAGGGATACATGAACGGTTTATCATCGATGCCGCGAGATTTAACGCCAGCATCGATAAGAAGACTTCGAAATTCCACAAGAGTTCTGCCTCTTAGGTTCTAAGCTGGATGCCTCCAAAGGTATTTGAGAGCTAGAAGGCCTTGAACGACTTGATTCGAGCGTTGCGGGATGGCTGAGCTATTTCGATCCCTTACCGAGTGGAGACCCTCGGCCGCAATCGAGTTCTCTTCCAGGGCTTACCGAAGCATGATCTCTTACGAACGGCAACCACTTCCCCGGTGCTCCGTGAAACGGCGCCAAATAGTCACAGGGCCTCTTCGGAAGTGCCCGGCCGGGAGGCTCTGTTGGAGAACAACCGTCTGCGCCTGCCTTGCGGAGACTATCAGCTCTGGCGCATCCAGGACCGTTGAGAACCGGGCCGGTTGCGCCTTCTACAGAGACCATCCTCGGGGGGCCTGGAAACATCTACGTACGTTGCAGAAAAGTTACAGGAGTAGAATATAAAAAAACCGAATACTTGCACTTCCTCATATTATTGGGAACATAAGAAAGGAGGCTCGAGATGAAGGAGTCCCTGGGCGCGAGAGCGCTGGTATTTACAACCCCGGTCTGGGTCGTGGGAACCTATGACAAAGAGGGTAAGCCAAACGTCATGACCGCCGCATGGGGCGGCATCTGCTGCGGTAAACCGCCATGCGTATACGTATCGGTCCAGAAGATTCGCTACACGTACAATAACCTTATGGAGCGCAAGGCCTACACGATCAGTGTGCCCTCCGAGGACTACGCCCGGCAGGCCGATTGGTTTGGTATCGCATCGGGCAAGAAGGTGGACAAGTTTTCCAAGACGGGTCTGACACCGGTGCGGGGCGATCTGGTGGATGCCCCGTATGTTAGCGAATTCCCCTTAGTATTGGAATGCGCCGTGATCCATACCCTTGATTTGGGTATCCATACGCAATTCATTGGAGAGGTCAAGGACGTCAAGGCTGACAAGGCGATCATCGGTGAGAATGGACTCCCGGATGTGGAGAAGGTAAAACCCTTCCTCTATGACCCTGAGGTCCGCACCTATCACAAGATCGGGGATTACCTGGGAAAAGCATTTAGTATCGGCAAAGAGATCGACTAGGAGGCTGCCGGAAAACCGCCTTCTGAGAGGCTGATGGGAACAAGACAGATTATTCATCTCGATATGGACGCCTTTTATCCCGCCGTTGAGGTCCTGGACTACCCGGAACTCAGGGGCAGGCCGGTCATCGTGGGAGGAAGCCGGACGCGCGGGGTCGTGTCCTCAGCCTCCTATGAGGCTCGCAAATTCGGGGTCCGCTCCGCTCAGCCGATGGCTACTGCCGTGCGGCTCTGCCCGTCCGGCGTTGTCTTGCCCGTTAGGATGTCACGCTACAAGGAGGTCTCAAGACAGGTCTTCGAAGTATTTCTCCGGTTTACCCCGCTCGTGGAGGCCCTTTCGATCGACGAGGCTTTCCTGGATGTCACAGGCTCCACGTCGCTTTTTGGTGATCCGGTGACGATAGCGAAGCAAATCAAACGGATGGTCCTGGAGGAAACGGGCCTGACCGTATCGGCTGGTGTAGCGCCTTCGAAGTTCGTGGCAAAGATCGCATCGGACATGGATAAACCCGATGGGCTGACGATTGTGCAGCTTGGGCGCGTGCGCGAATTCTTGGATCCCCTCCCCACAAGCAAGATGTGGGGCGCCGGTAAAAAGACCCAGCAGGCATTGGAAAGACTCGGAATTCGGACGTTTCGTGATCTACGCCTAGCACCTTTCAAGGTCTTGGAAAAGGCCTTCGGCAGGTGGGGCATCAGAATGCACGAACTGGCCGAGGGGATTGACGACCGGGATGTGATCCCCTTTCACGAGGCCAAGTCGATCGGGCATGAAGAGACCCTGTCAGAAAACATCGTTGAGATCGCCGCCGCCAAGAAAGAGCTGCTCCGATTGACCGATAGGGTGGCCCGCCGGATGCGCAGCCATGGCATCACCGGAAAGACGGTCACACTCAAGGTGAAGTACGCTGATTTTGTCCAGATAACCCGCGCGGTCGCACTCCCGCAAGCCACCGACGACGGGGGTGAAATCTACGCGGCCGTCTGCCCCCTACTCGCAAAGACGGCGGTTGGCAAGCGACCGGTGCGGCTCCTTGGGGTCTCGGTCTCCCAACTCATCCATCCGACATCCCAGGCCCAGCTTTCCCTTTTCCAACAGGGCAGGACTGCTCGGAAGCGGAAGGACTTAAACAGGGCCCTCGATTCCCTCTACGAACGATTTGGGAACGACAGTGTCCGCCCCGGGACCCTGTTCTCCGAATGAGCTATCACGGCTTTATCCTATCGAATTCCCAGATAACGAGCGGCCGCTCTACTCAGCTCGTCTTCCAGGGACGGCTTTCTGACGGCAGACGTTTCCATTGGACCGTAACTCATCCTGGCATCGTCTTCTTTGTCGACCGGGACTGCCCGTGGACCCCGTCAGGGGCCCTTCGAAAGGAGGTCGAGTTACGCAATCTGCGTGGGATTCCCGTGGATGCCCTCTATTTTCGGACGACGGCCGATTTGGCCCAGGCCCGTAAGGCCTACGAATCGCAAGGCGCTCCAACCTATGAGGCGGATATCGCGCTAGGTGCCCGCTTTTTGATGGAACGCTTTATCAAGGGTGGTGTCGCCTTTGAGGATGAGCCCAGCCATGCACGTGACGGATGCCTGCACCTCGTTGATCCACACGTTAAGCCTTCAGAGTTCACGCCTGAATTGAAACTCCTTTCAATAGACATTAGAGTTATCCTATTAGGCCAGCAAATTTTATATTATCTTATTGATTTTCATG
>CAZAGT010000369.1:0-4955 GCA_964484515.1 uncultured Desulfobacteraceae bacterium
TCTTCAGTCTTTCCGAGATTCAGGGAGGCCGTTGCCAATTCAAGGGGAACGTAGCTCTCCGGCGCGTCATTCTCTTCCAGGGCCTGGGATAGCTTGCTCTCTGCGAGTGTGAAATCGCCGCGGTTGAGGGCTACGTAGCCTTCCTTGAAGGCCTTTCCGTATCCGGCATAAGCGGCGCTCACGTCGGCAGGCAGAGACGAACAGAGCACGGCAAAAAGCTCCTCGTCAGCGGGATCCACTGGCTCTGAATCGGATACGGAATCGGCTGAAATAGCGGGCTCAATGATGTCCTCGTCCAACTCCCGGGACCGCCGATCTCGAATTTCTTGGAGCCGCTCTCGGATGCCCGTGCTCAATTCAGCGTCTGCCGTCAATTCCAACGCCAACCGGAACGGGTCTTCCGCATCTTCATAATTCCCGCTTGCCAGGATTTCTTCTCCTGCTGCCTTGTGCATCTGGGCCAGGATTTCTTTAGTCGCGGAAAGCTTCGCCTCCAGGCGCGTCTTCAGATCGCTATCGGGCGGATCGCTTTTCTGCAATTTGTCCAGCGCGGCCTCATATTCCATCTTGGCGAGTCCGTATTGTCCTGCCTCGACGAGGCTGTCAGCCTTCCTCTCATAGTCTGCCGGTTTCTTGCCGGCGAAGATCTTCAGGAATCCCATCCTTTCACCCCTTTTAGTCTCAAGGTTGCATGCCCATGTTCGGTATTATAGTCTAAACGCGTTCGCATGCAACACGCCGCTATGGCGGTTAGAAAGCCCCAACTATGCAGCTTTCGAGAATTCGTTGCCGGGTAACATTTTAGACTCTTGAAACGCGTTAGCGCATACGATCCGTCCGTTGACTTGTTTCAAAAACTAAATTGCACGTTGCAGGGTATTTCCCGTCGAGCCCTTTCAAAGGCCTGAGATGACCATAGAGACAAATGAAATCGCGGATCGGGTGAGGGAAATAGACCTCCCTTCCGTCGTCACGACAATCATCCGGCGTTTACTCGACGCCGGTCACTCAGCTTACGTCGTCGGGGGAGCGGTGCGAGACGTGTGCCTCGGGCGCCCGGTTTCCGATTGGGACGTTACCACTTCCGCCGACCCTGCCAGGATCAAAGCGGCGTTCACGGATTTCAGACATTTCAGCCTCAAACACGGCACGGTGACCCTCGTTCATGAAAATAGGGCCTACGAGGTCACGACCTTCCGCGGCGCAAGTGGTTTTGGCCGGAGCGTCGAGGAAGATCTGGGGCATCGCGATTTCACGATCAATGCCATGGCCTACGAACCCTCGCGGAAGATCGTCGTTGATCCCTTTGGGGGACACTCGGATATGGCCAAAAGACGGATTCAAGCAGTAAAGGATCCCGAGGCTCGATTCGTGGAGGATCCCCTGAGACTGATTCGGGCTGCAAGGATCGCCGCAGAACTGCGGTTTCGAATCGAACCTCGGACCCTAAGAGTAATGACCGCATTGTCAAAGAAGATCGACACGGCGGCCCCGGAACGGGTACGAGAAGAACTGATGAAGCTCCTTATGAGTCCGAAGCCATCCGTGGGTTTCAACATCATGCGCAGAACAGGTCTCACGGTCGCAGTGCTGCCGGAGTTGCTTGAGGGATACCGCCGAAGACAGAACGCATATCACCGATATACGATCTACAGACACACGATGGAAAGTGTGGATAGGGTTCCGCCGGATCCCATCCTCAGGTTGACGGCCCTATTGCACGATATTGCCAAACCGCGAGTGCGCACAAAGGTCGGGGGTGTGTGGCGCTTTCGGGGGCACGCCGAGGCGAGCGCCGAGCTTGCCGAGAGGATGATGAAAAGGCTCAGATTCAGTGACGAGCTTATCAGGCGGGTCACCCATCTTATTGCCCACCACATGATCGATTATCATCCGGAATGGGGCGATGGCGCCGTGAAAAGATGGATCCGACGTGTCAATCCCGATAATCTGGATCTATTGCTATCATTCCGGCGGGCGGACCTTCTGGCCCACGGCATATATGACCGCAAGCTGGAATGGCTTGGGGAACTTGAGCACAGGTTGAAGCGTCTCAAGGATACCCCTTTTCCGATGGACACAGATCACCTCGCCATTGACGGGCATAGGGTGATGGAGATCCTAAGACTTTCGCCCGGACCAAGGGTAGGGTCGGCCCTGGAGCATCTGCTAGAGATAGTGATCGATCGACCGGAGCTTAACAATGAGGCGGATCTGGTCGCCATCCTGAAGGAGATGAAAGCACGAGGCGAACATAGCTGATCAAGCATCGTGATCTGGCCCATACCCATCGCGCTTCTTTTGCTTAAGTGAGTCCGTACGCTAAAGCTCTTCGTTATAAGAGTTCATTTCGCACTTCTTAAACTCTTCGACACAGCGCCTGGCTTCCTCTTCGATCCGGCGGATCTCATCCGCCCAACCCTGATACATCCGACCCCGAAGCTCGTCGATCTGTTTCCGGTACAGCCAAAGACGCTCCTTAAACTCCTTGATCCGGTCCATCTCAAGTCCTCTTGAAGCACTAGGTACTAGGTAGATTCGAGCCGGCTCTGGAACCAATCCAGAATACGGGCGACAAGAACTCTTGCGTCAAAAAAGCACGGGAGCCACGTCCGGATATTGGGAAGCAAAAAATATGCCTCATAAGGAACACAATATATCCAGGATAGTCCAGGCAATGACCTTGAAACGTACATAGAAAAGCGAAAGAAATACTTAAAAAACTGTAAAGCAATACAATTAGTAGGCAACTTTTTTCATACTCGTATTTCCTCCTAACCATTCTTAGGCCTTTTCCTTCGAACCCGCGATCGAGGCGAGTAACGACAAAAGAGGCGATATTTAGAGTTGACAATCATACCACAATGTAGTACAGAGGCGATATTTGGCGGTGGTGGGTCATGCTGCTGGAATGAGTCCACGGCGGAGTGGGTTTTTTCCTATGAAGAGGATGTATCAAATGGTTGGTTGCAGCGATGGGCCCTTGGGCATGCTTGCTCCTCAAGCGCGCACGGGGTGTCTATGGATAATGCCGAGGCTCCCACGGGAGCCGTTTGGCCGATCGAAGAATCCATTTGGCCCCTAACAGCCAGCAGAGGAGATCAGCTCATGGGAAAGACGATTGAAGAGATCAATGAAAAGATCCGTGCCGGGTCGGCGGTCGTGGTGACGGCCGAAGAGGTCATCGGTATCGCGAAAACAAAGGGTGTTAAGAAGGCATCCCAAGACGTGGACGTGGTTACGACCGGAACTTTCAGCCCAATGTGTTCATCCGGGGCCTTTTTTAATATCAAGCAGCTCGAGGAGAAGATGAAGTTGGGTGGCGGTTGGGCAACCCTCAACGGGGTCCCGGTTTACACCGGTCTGGCCGCAGCGGATGTATATCTCGGTGCGACCGCCATCCCTGACGGAGATCCGCGCAACGAGAGTAATGGGCCGGGGAAGTTTCGCTACGGTGGGGCCCACGTGATAGAAGAACTCGTTGCGGGCAGGAAGGTCGTGCTCTCGGCGGGCGCCTACGGAACAGATTGTTATCCGCGACGGAGGCGGGAGCAAAGCATCGGTCTTGAGGATATGAACGAAGCGATCCTCTATAACCCTCGAAACTGTTATCAAAACTACAACGTAGCGGTCAACCTTTCGGACAAGCCGATCTACACCTACATGGGGTTACTGAAGCCCAGGCTTGGAAACGCGAACTACTGCAGTGCCGGCCAGCTTTCACCCTTGCTAAACGACCCCTTCTACCGCACGATTGGCATCGGGACCCGCGTGTTCTTCTCCGGGGCGATCGGATATGTCGCGTGGAACGGAACCCAACACAACCCCGATGCCCCGCGACTTGAAAACGGAGTGCCGCGGCGGGGCGCCGGAACGCTGGCGCTAGTGGGAGACCTAAACGAAATGAGCCCCGAGTGGGTCAAGGCGGTCTCGTTTACCGGTTACGGTGTGACCCTCAGTGTGGCTGTGGGCGTGCCGATCCCGATTTTGGACGAAGAGATGATGGAATTCGTATCAATCGCCGATGCTGACATCAAAGCACCCCTTGTGGACTACAGCGTGTTCTATCCCACCGGCGAGGGCGCTCCCGTCCTGGGTGAGGTGACCTACGCTGAACTCAAGAGCGGGAATATCGAAATCGATGGCCAAAAGGTCCCGACCGGCTGTTTTTCGAGCTACGCGAAGGCTAGAGAAGTGGCCGAGCTTCTAAAATCTCGAATTCAAAATGCGGATTTCCTCTTGAGTCAACCCGTCGCTCCCCTTCCCGGACCGAGCGCTGCAAAGGAGGGTTCGGCATGAAGAAGAGAAGGGTCGTGCTTTCGTTTCCACCAAATAAGGTTGAGGAACCGGTAACCTATCACCTCGTCAAAGATCACGGCCTGATGGTGAACATCCTGCGAGCGGCCATAGACCCCCACAAACAGGGCTGGATGGTTGTTGAGTTGGGCGGAGAGGAGTCCCAGCTCTCACAGGGATTCAATTATCTGGAAACGGCCGGGGTGACGATTGAACCGCTCACGCAGGAAATCAAACACCAGGAGGACCGTTGCACGAGTTGTACGGCCTGTGTGCCGATCTGCCCGACAGGCGCCCTCGACGTCGACCGGGAGAACTGGGTGGTTTCCTACGACGCCGAGAAATGTGTCGTTTGTCTCTCATGTGTGGAAGTCTGTCCCTACAAAGCCATTGACATTTATCTCAGGGGATTGGGATAAACGTTGTGCCACAGGTTCGGGGATACATCGGCCACCGCCCCAAGCGCCGGTATCGATGATCACTCGCCTTCGCCAGGTTTACCCGCCATGGGGCGGGTTCCCCCGTAAGGAAGCACGTAACATTTTAGATTCTTGAAACGTTTTGGCGCTTGAGCCGTCCGGTCATGGGGGTCTCTTTTCAAAAACGAGGAATTGAGTGCGAGGTCTCGGTGTAAGGCGCTACCCGAGGCGGCCGAAGGG
>CAZAGT010000370.1:0-4938 GCA_964484515.1 uncultured Desulfobacteraceae bacterium
CCCCCATGACCGGGCGAACAGGCGTCGAAGAATCTGAAAAGTCGGATTCAAGTACTTTTTCACGAAGTTTCCCGGTCGATCAATCTGACCGCTCCCGCGGCAAGCGGCGGGGCTGACTCCTATCATCCTGGAGACGTTCTTTTTGACGAATAAACGTGGCGATGTTTTTCCGGAGCAGATTGTGCTCTTCAGTAAGGCTCTTCAGCCGCTCCTTACTCTCTGCGGCATAAAGCCGGAGTCTTTTCAATTTAAGTCTGAGGTCGGTAATATCCGTGTGAATCAGGACGCACTCCTTTACCTTTCCGCCCAATGAACGTGAGAGGTAGGCTCTGGTCAGGACGTAAACGGGCTCTCCGCGACTATTAACGTATTTCCAATCCCTTCGGTTGAAGGACTTCCCCTGGTATACACTCCTAATGGTATCTCGGAAGTCCTTTCGTTGCGCCTTCGAAACGAGGGAGAGGGCGTTCATCCCGATGAGTTGAGAAGACGCATAACCGAGGATTTCCTCGCAGGCCCTGTTACAGAAACTCACCCTTCCTTTCGAGTCAATCTTGATAACGGGGTAGGCGGATCCTTCCTCAGGGTGCCCCAAGATTTGGCTCTCAAGAACGGCAAGATCCGTCAGCGGCGCCCTGACCTGCTGAATGGTCTCGATAGCTCCCCTGATTTCGCCGAGGTTATCAGAGATAGTCGCAACGGTGATGAGGGCGTTGAGCCCCCCCTTCAGCTGCGGCAAGGACATCTCCAGCTCGAACCAGTCGTCATCGGACTGGGACACGACGCGATCGCCATAGTCCGTCAGAATCAGATTCGGATCCTCGAGGATCATGTCCGCGAGGCTGCCCCGCTCATCAACCTTGAAACCTTCCCAAACGGATTTGCCGAGCACGTCCTCCGCCGAGACGTCGGTAAGCCCCTGGCATGCGCGGTTCCATTGGATCACGCGATGATTCCGATCCAGGATGAACATGGGAACAGGGGATCTGTCCAAGATACCATCGATGTAATGCTTTGACTCCCTCAGCGCCGCCGCCTTACCCTGTTCCCTCAGGATGGCCCTATTCTTCTCGTTTTCAAAAAGAAAGGTAAAGAGGAGGATTACGAGAAGGCTCAGAAGGAATGAACCCAGGGCATAGACCGCTGTCATCTCGGGCGGGATCGGGCTCAGAAACCGATCGCTGGGGAAGCGATGGATGACGAGGCCCATCTCGGCGAATACGATGGTCGCCCAGACCGTCCCGCCAAGGTACCCGTTCAGGAACATAGCCAACAGGATGACGGCCCCGTTCATGAGCCACAACGGATGGATCAGCCCTTCCCTGGTTACACCTCCCGTCTGCCACGCAAGCATCAACAGTATGCCCCAGAACACAAAGATCGCGAAATTGCTGGTGAGCACCAGATTTCTTGTTATTCTCAGGAGCATCATCGACACAACCATGAGAAGGGAACCGATAATGGTGACAAAAAACAGCGAGTACGCACCGAAATAGACGTAAAGAAGCCCCAGGAGAGGTAACCCCAAAACAGTGATGACGTGGAAGGCAGTGAGATATTTCGTCTTTTGGAGGGTTTCCGGTTTGAGCTGCGCAGCTCTACCAAGCAATAGTCTAGTAAGGGAGATATTGCTGTTCATTACAGGTGAAAAGTGGCCCTAGTGAGGAAAGACAATGAAGGTTCGGTTGTCGGAATCGTCAGGATAGCCCTCAAATCCCCGATAGGACTTGCTAGAAATACTTGACGTTTCCATCCGTGAAGAGCTGTACCCCTATGTGAAAACTCCCATCATCAAAGATGGGAAACGGTGCGTTGATTTGCATGATAATGCACTTGCCGTCAGGATTCTCGGAGTCATTGTAAAACGAGTAGCTAAGGAAGTGATCAACCGGGATCAAGATCTTGAGAGCATTTTTGATTTGAAGTATTTCGCTTTTTGATGGCGGGTCGTCGTATTGGATGTCTATCGTTTGTCCTTCGGAAGGAAAGAATTCTTCGTTTTCGAGATAGTACAGAATCTGGCCATCCACCAATCGCTTAATCATCAAGGAGGCCTCAGAGCCGAAAGCGCGCTGCTGAATGGTGCGATATAACGGCATGGCCGTGATTGACATGATGCCAACGATGCCTATAACGACCATCAGCTCAATCAGTGTAAACCCAGCTCGTCGTTTCACCGGGTTTCTCCCTCTGAGCTTGGGGTGTAGCTAATTCCACGGGATGAGAGGACAACTTGCATCTCCCCCGGTTTTGTTGTCAAGGGAGTAAGACGATAGCCCTCTGCGGGATCCTTTTGGTACGAGAGTTTGTTCAAGAGGGGAAGTTCTTCCTTGTTAAGCTGCAAGTATTTGGGAATAAGTTCAGTCAACTCTTTGGGGTACTGACTTCCTTCGAAATGGGCGAAGCGCTTGATGGCACTATCTACCATGAATAGCAGGACGCGCGTGTTCTTGCTTAAATCGCCCCTGTTCGCTGGCGCCTTCTGACCACCAAAAAGAATCACACCCCACATAACGACAATGAGGGCCGATGACGCGACCAAGAAATACTGAAAAGGACCCCACTTTTTCTTATCCTCCAGTTTTTTCTCGACCGCCTTTTCACGTCGGTCCTTCAAAGAAGACCCAACGCCCGAAACGGTCTGAAACATGGCACACTGAAAGCAGTGCCGTTCCCCGGATTCCGTTTCTTCGGCACAATCCTCACATAGGGGTATCCCGCAGCTGGCACAGAAGTGTTCGGCGTTGCGCTCAGGGTGGTTTTTGCACTGCATCTCGGAGCCCCTATTCAATCACGGAATCGATCAGACGTATCGCCTCAGAGTCTTGATAAGACCCAACGCCGGCTCTCGGACAAAACCAGCATAACGTGTAAGTATAGGAAAGAATTAGGAAAGAGTCAAGGGATAAAGCGTATAGGTGAGTTGAGGCGGATCAGTTTTCGGGCTGCAGATCGTTGCGGCAATGGGGACAAACCACCCAATCCGTTTGCACGATCCGGCTGCACGAACTGCAGGTCGGAACCAAGGGTCTCTTGCAATAGGGGCAGTCCCTAAAATCGAGACTGACGCCTTTTCCGCAATAGAGACAGATGGTGGTGAGTTCCTCTTTTTGTTGGACCGCCTTCAGGACCTCATCGATGGTCGTGACACCCTCCTCGATTTTTTTCATGCCGGAAACCCCGAGTGTCGTCATGCCGGTGGCCATGGCCGCTTCTCTGATCTGATCGGTGGTGGCACCCGACTGAATGAGTTCTCTGATCTTGCGTCCCATGATCATGACCTCTTCAATGACGGTGCGTCCTTTGAATCCCACATCACCGCACTTGGAACAACCCTTGCCCCGAAAAAACGTGAAAGGGAGTTCTTTCTGGTCCAGACCCAGTCGGGCCAGGAGATCAGGTTTCGGCGTGTATTCTTCCTTACATTCAGGACAGATAATTCTTACGAGGCGCTGAGCTACGACACCGACAATAGAGGAGGCGATCATATAGGGAGGCATACCGATGTCCACAAGCCGGGTTACCGCCGACGGCGCGTCATTGGTGTGAAGCGTTGAGAAGACGAGATGTCCGGTGAGCGAAGACTGAAGGGCAATTTCGGCGGTCTCCAGGTCTCTCATCTCACCGATCATGATGACATTAGGGTCCTGTCGCAAAATAGAGCGGAGGACAAAGGGGAACGTCAGCCCCACCTTTTCGTTGATCTGCACCTGGTTGATCCCGGCCAACTCGTACTCGACCGGATCCTCGACCGTGACAATATTGACTTCTTCAGATCGTATCTGGCGCATGCACGCGTAAAGCGTAGACGTCTTACCGCTTCCGGTCGGACCGGTGATAAGTATCATCCCTTGGGGTTGTCTAATAAAGCTCTGGATGATGTCGAGGTTCTTACGGCCAAAGCCGAGTTCCTCGAGAGAAAGAAAGGCCTCTTCCTTATTCAAAATCCTGATAACGGCTTTCTCACCGTAATACGTCGGGAGGGTAGAGACGCGGAGGTCCACCGAGAAATTCTTCGACCTGACCTTGATGCGACCATCCTGAGGAAGCCTTCGCTCGGATATATCCATTCCACCCAAGACCTTGATACGAGAGATGATAATCGGCTGCGTCCATTTAGGCAGTTTGATCGCATCTTGCAGGACGCCGTCAATCCTGTTTCTCACGCGAACCTGGTTTTCCTGGGCCTCGATGTGAACGTCGCTGGCCCCCTTCTTGATGGCATTCTTGATCACCAAATCGACCATTTTGACGAAGGGTGAGTCTTGGGCCGCCTCGAACTTGTCCTCCTCCTCCTCCTCCTGGATTTCCTTTTCCGGGAAGAACTCCATGAGTTCTTCTCCGCCGAATTCATCGGCGACCTCACCGATGGTCTTTTCGGGATGGTAGTGCTTCTGTAACGTCTCCATGATTTGGCTTGAGGTAGAGATGGCGGGCTGTACGCTGTAGCCGGTGATGAACTGCAAGTCCTTGATGAGATTCAGATCGAGCGGATCGGCCATGGCCACATCGAGGACGTTGTTCTTAAGTCCAATTGGGATGCAGACAAATTTGCGTGAAACTTCCTCTGGTACCGATTCAATGATCTCGGCTGCGCTCTGATGGCTGCTGAGATCGACAAACGGGATCTTGAGCTGCATCGCCAATGCGAAGGCGATTTCCTCTTCGGAAATGGTCTTCATCTCGATCAGGACATGCCCCAGCCTCTTATTAGTGCCTCTTTGCCGCTCCAACGCCTCCGTCAGCTTGTCGGGCGCCAAGAGCCCGGTTTCGATCAAAATATCTCCCAGCTTGCGCCGTGAGACGGAATCCTTCCTTTCTCTTGATCGCCGTCCTGCTACGCTGGATATTTTGGTATCTGCTTTCCCGGTCTCGACCATCGATGAACTCGAATCGTCTTCGATTAGGGCCTACTCCTTATGCACGCCAAAGGGGCTC
>CAZAGT010000371.1:0-4936 GCA_964484515.1 uncultured Desulfobacteraceae bacterium
GAGCCTGTCGAACGGCCTGTCGAACGGCAGATGGGCGTTTTCCGACAGCCTCAGCATAAGTAAGTTACAAATCTCGCCTTTGGAAGCGCAAATTGACCGATGATAGGGGATAACTGAATGCTCACTGATTGTAGTTCGGCTCAATTCGGGTTCAAATTTTGGCGGAATTCAACTATGGTAGGCGCATTGGCGGAAAGGGACGGGGCGCTGGTGTGGCGATTCTGATCACCTGATCTTACCAAGTGAACCACGGAGTATGGCTCTGGGAAGGCGTGCTCTTATGTCTACGTTGTTACAAAAAAAGATTGAGGAACTAAAAAAGGAGGTCCTTTTTCTGGGCGCCACAGTTGAAGAACGCGTCAAGATGGCGATCCGGGCGGTTGATTCTTGGGATACCGATCTCGCAGGAAAGATCATAGAATCGGATTATGATATCAATGAGAAAGAGGTCGAAATCGAGGAAGCATGCCTGGAGATCATTGCCAGATATCAGCCGGTCGCTGTTGACCTGCGCTTTCTGAGCGCCGTCATCAAGATTAACAACGATCTGGAGCGGATCGGGGATGAGGCCGTCAATATCGCGGAGCGGGTCTTGATTGTTGCGAAGGATGACAAAGCCAAGTTCAGCTTTGATTATTCGTCGATGGCCGAAAAGGCGGAATTCATGCTGAGGCGAAGCCTCGATGCCCTAGTGAATCTGGATTTGGATCTGGCGGTGCACGTGTGTGTCTTGGACGAAGAAGTGGATCAGCTCAAGAACGATGTCTATGATGTGGTGAAGCGCTTCATTCAGGAGGATTCCCAGCGAACCGGCTATCTCATCAACCTGCTACTGATCTCGCGTCATCTAGAGCGGATCGCCGACCACGCCACGAATATCGCTGAGGAGGTCATCTATCTCATAGAGGGTCACATCGCGCGGCATGGCAAATTCGGCGCTGCCAAGTAGACCCGAGCCTCCAAACGCGCTGTCCGTGAGCCCATCTCCACTAAGCCCCAGAGGGTTCACCAGCTTGACTGACGGGCAGGAGCAAATGGAAGGAAGATCCTTGCCCCTTGCCCCCGCTCTCCGCCCAGATTCTCCCGCCGTGCAGATCAACCAGGCTCTTAGAGACAGACAATCCCAGGCCTGTCCCTTGGTTCTTGCGTCCCCCTGAGACGCCGATCTGTTCAAAGGGGTTGAAAATTCGCTCCAGGTCTCCAGCTTCAAGGCCGATCCCGTTATCCCTCACGCAAATCTCAACAAAATCGCACTCATGGGTCATCGGGCTGTCCCCATGCGCATGGCCTTGGGCCCTTTTCGCGAACACGGTGACCTCTCCGTCTCGAGGTGTAAATTCCGTTGCATTCGAAAGCAGGTTGTACATGACCTGTCTCAACTTGCTTTCGTCGACTTTGATGGTCCTGGGGATGCCGTCTGTATCAAGCGAGAGTTGGATTTTCTTTTTCATGGCCTTTGCTCGGACCATGACGAGACAATTTTCAAGCAGGATCTTCAAATTGACCTCGTTCAGCTCAAGCTGGAGCTTGCCGGCCTCGACCTTGGAGAGATCCAGCACATCGTTGATCAGATAGAGAAGGTGCTTAGCGCTGCTAAGGGCATCGCACAGATACTCCGTTTGGGTCTCGTTGAGATCTCCAAAGCGTTTGTCCACCACCAGTTCAGTGAAGCCAATAATATGATTCAGAGGGGTCCTGAGTTCATGGCTCATGTTCGCCAGGAATTCGGTCTTGGCCCGATTGGCCGCCTCCGCCTCCTGCTTGGCCTCCGAGAGTTTCTTTTTCTCTTCCTCGAGACGGCGCTGCCGCTCTATCATTCCCTCTTGAAACCTGGATTTGAGCGTCTCGAAATAAAAGGCCGCAGCCGCGATCAGAAATAGCGACAATGGAAATCGAACGCGAAAATTTGGATTGTGGGGAACGACTCCCGGGAGCCGATCCTCGATCAAGATGAAGAGAAGGGTCAGGGAGTAGAAGATCAGGGTCCACAGGAGCCCCTCGCGGCGTCCCAAGAAAAAGAATGTGAGCAGAGGAAACAGATACAGCCAAAGGGCCATGTACCCGAGCGGACCGCTCTTTACCAGGAGATAGAGAAAGACCAGACCCACGAATCCGATGTTCAGTCGGTAAAGAAGGATGGCATTATTGAACTTCCGAAAGAGCAAGAAACTGAGGGTCAGGATGCCTGCGCAGGTCAGAAGAAAGACGCCCAGGACCCGGTCGGCCGCCACAAGGTGAAATGCACCAAAGATGTACAAGAACGGGGCCGGCGTGATAGCCAGTAACCCCGAGAGGAGGATCCTGGACTTCTTCTCGTGATCATCAAGGTCCGAGGGGATCATGATCCGGCTCAGTCTGGAAAGGACCCCATCGAATGGCGATAAATCCCTTTGATTATCCATCTCGATCTTCTCTTGTGAGTCGCGAAGTACGGTAAACGTCCAGCTATATTTTTGAGCAGGAATTATGCCTAAGCCCGGGCGGGAACAATATTGAGTAATCATAAATGCTTATCTTTAAATCCGCGGGGTGCGGGGTAGGGCGGTCAGATGAGAGGGATCTGTTTTGCCTTTATCTGTCAGAGTTTTGACACTAGCAGGACCTGCGGGTACACGACGACCTGATCCAAAACGAGAGGGTTCATGGGAGTCCGTCAGGGAACGAACTTCTAGAACGAGGGTTTATTCTGAGCCACAAAATTCAGCTCCTTGACCACGGTCCGGTATTCGATATCAAGGGACCTGATCTCGGCCCGAATCACGGCCCGCTGCTCATCCGTCAATTCAGAGGAAAAAAGCTCTTTTTCCTTGGCCTTGATCTGCCTCTCGAGCCGCTTCAGCTGTTTCTGAAGGGAAGCCACTTTGGACTCGTACAGATAAATCTCTCTTCCCCTGTGATAGCCCGCCAAGAACTCCTGTTCGAGCTCTCCGGGACAAACGAATTCGTATTTGCGCCCCAGTCTCCCTTGCTCGAACCCGCTATCTTCCGTGCAGTAGACCTTCAGTCCTTCACGACGACCCATATAATACAGATACTTGTCCGGCGTGACACCATGCTTCGAGCAGGCATCACAGTGTTTCTGGAATAGGGCCCTGGGCCTTCCTATGACGCCGTCTTTGCGGCCGATTTCAAACCAATCCGCTTGGAGGCATTCGTTCTTCGACAGGCTGGCGCAGCCAAGGAGAAGGCTCATCATCACGATAGGCAGAGGGAAGAGCGGTTTTCGCTTCATGGGATATGCTCCTGCGGTGCTGTCTGATTTAGATAGGCCGCTTTGCTGGTACATCGGCTCATCGCCACGTTCACATTATAGACCGAACAGAAAATGCAGCACTCTCAGCACTCACAACGTGGTTGACAGGGAGAGGGTTCATTACCTAATATCCCAACGATTATGATGACTTCTCTGCTCGAGCAAAAGAACACGGCGATGGTGGTCGTTGACGTGCAGGAGAAACTCATTCCTTTGATGCCTCACAGGGAGCGTCTCGTGGATAACATGATCACCCTCCTGCGCCTTGCAGGACTATTCGAGATCCCGATCGTCCTGACCGAGCAATACGTCAAATGGCTCGGAGCGACTATTCCTGATATAAAGGAATCCCTCCCCGCCTACGACCCACTTCATAAGATGGATTTCAACTGTTGTGAGGCCGATGATTTTAACCGTCGCCTGGAATCACACCGCGTACAAAACGTTATCTTGACCGGTGTCGAAACGCACATCTGCGTCTTCCAGACCTGTTTCACACTTCAAAAAAAGGGGTTTCAGGTTCATGTTCCGCAGGACGCGGTAGATTCGCGAACGGATGAGAATTGGCGTATCGGCCTTGAACTCATGAGGGATTGCGGGGCGGTCGTTACCTCGACCGAGACGATTGTCTACCAAGTGCTGAAGAGGGCCGGGACAAAGGAGTTCAAGACGATGTTGCGGATGATCAGGTAGCCGACGGGTTGACGACGCCTTAATAGCCTGGGAACCTGTTTTTTTTGGCATAACAGTTGCTCGTTACGTCTCTGCAAGAGGGCATGAGGTTCTGTTATAAGGGACGCTATAAGCCCACGGAGGGACATATCATGGACTACCAGCCCATCAAAAAGGATCCCGTGAGTGCGATGCGGGTTAAACCCAACCTTGATGACTATGAAAGGGCACGGAAGGGCTTTCGTTGGGAAGACATCAGAGCGGAGCTGAATGGGCTCGGGGGGGGCGGACTGAACATTGCCTACGAGGTGATGGACCGGCACTTGAAAACGGATCGCCGGGACAAGATTGCCCTTTATTGGGAAGGGAAGGATGGTGAAACCGAGACGTACACATTCCAGGATTTGGCAAGGCTGAGCAATCGCTTTGCGAATGCGCTCTTGGCCCTGGGAGTGAAGAAGGGTGACCGGGTCTTCACGTACATGGACCGGATCCCCGAACAGTTCATCTGCCTGCTGGGTGCGCTCAAAATGGGCGGGGTCATCGGACCGCTCTTTTCCGCTTTTGGGCCCGATGCCGTCAAAGACCGTTTGGGAGACTGCGAGGCCAAGGTGATCATCACGTCTCCAAAGTTGGCGGAAATAGTACATGAGGTGCAATGGGACCTGCCGGCGCTTGAGACCGTCGTGATCGTCAACAGGCGGCAATCTTCCTATGAGCTGAGAGAGGGAGAAGTCAGGTACGATGACATCATGGGGGAAGCCTCCGACGAATGTGAGATAGAGAAGACCGACAAGGAAGACTACGCCATCATTCATTATACCTCCGGCACCACGGGAAAGCCCAAGGGGGTCGTCCATGTCCACGAGGCCGTTTTGGGCCACTTCGCAACGGCCAGATACGTACTCGATCTGCATCCTGGAGACATCTACTGGTGCACGGCCGATCCCGGCTGGGTGACGGGGACCTCTTACGGGATCTTCGGCCCCTGGTCAAACGGGATCTCCCAGG
>CAZAGT010000372.1:0-4880 GCA_964484515.1 uncultured Desulfobacteraceae bacterium
GTGATATCCAGAGTGAACGTCAAAAATGGCGGAGGGCGTTGTTATTTTTGTCTTTCCACACCTTTCGACGTGTTGTTCATGCAACAGGGTTTAGACAATCCCGGCTCGAGGTAGGGGCTGATTGAGTGTAAAAAGGGGGCTGTCACGCAACTACAGCCTTTTCCGATCGCAAATGGGGTATTGAGATTATTTACCTGCCTTGGGACGTATGGTTTGAGATCAAGAGATGAAAATGTCGTAACATTTTAGGCTATTGAAACGCTTTGGCATTTGGTCCGTCCGTTGAGTCGTTTCAAAAATCTAAAATGATACAAAATCTCTTTTGGGGTACACCAAGGAGGACATGCATGTCTGCAGATTCTAAAAAGACGAGCCGACTTGAAGAATTGGCCAAACTTGTGCGTTACTACGTGCTGAACGCCACCACCCGAGCGGCCTCGGCTCCTCTTACTCCTATTTATTCCCTCGCGGTCACAAGAAAACCACGGAGCGGAAAACCTGCCGAACTCCTGAACCATGAAGACATCTCCAGCGAGGCCATCGTGAAGACGATTAAGGAAGAGCTGAGGTGATCGCATGCACATCGGAATTGCGGCCGATCATGGTGGGTTTGACCTGAAACGCCGGGTTGTCGAGGTCCTGGAAGCAGCGGGGCACCAGGTAAAAGACTATGGGGCGCATGAGCTCGTCACGGGAGATGACTACCCGGACTTTGTGGTGCCCATGGCCCGAGCCGTGGCTCGAGGAGAGGTCCGGCGAGGCATAGCGATCTGCGGCAGCGGCGTGGGAGCCTGCATCGCGGCCAATAAGATCAGAGGTGTAAGAGCCGGACTGATCACGGACAGCTTTTCAGCCCACCAGGGCGTCGAAGACGATGACATGAATGTGATTTGCCTGGGGGGAAGGGTGGTTGGTTCCTCCCTGGCACTTGAATTAATTGCGGTCTTCTTGCGAGCGGAGTTCAAGCAAATCGACCGTTTTGATCGCCGTCTGAGAAAAGTGGCAGCGCTGGAAAGGGAAGAGGCACGACCATGAGAGAAAATCCTTTAATAAAGATCCAGGATTTCGGTCAGGGCATCTGGCTGGACTTTCTGAGACGAAGAATGATCACCTCCGGTGAATTGAAAAAACTGATTGAAGAAGACGGACTGCGGGGAATGACGTCCAACCCCAAGATCTTCGACACCGCCATCGCGGGGAGCCATGATTACGACGACCACATAAAGGCGCTGGCCTTGGAGGGGAAAAGCACCGAGGAGATCTACGAGGAGCTCACGGTAAAGGACGTTCAGGATGCAGCCGACCTGTTTCGCCCTGTCTTTGACGAGTCGGGGGGAAGGTCCGGGTTCGTAAGCCTTGAGGTCAACCCGCACCTGGCCCGCGACAAACAGGGGACCGTCTCGGAGGCCCGCCGGTTGTGGAAACGACTGGACCGCCCGAATGTGTTCATCAAGGTCCCTGGCACCGAAGAGGGCCTGCAATGCATCCGTCTGTTGACCAGCGAGGGAGTCAATGTGAACGTCACCTTGCTCTTCGGCCTGCCCCGCTATCGCGAAGTGGCGCAAGCCTACCTTTCCGGTTTAGAGGACAGGGCCAAGAATGGGAAATCGCTTGAAGGGATTTCCTCTGTGGCCAGTTTCTTTCTGAGCCGGATCGACGTTCTCCTCGACCCTATGCTGGTAGAAATGATGGACGCCGGCGGCGAGAAGGCGGGCCTGGCGGAGAAAGTCCACGGTCAGGTTGCCATCGCCAGCGCCAAAGAGGCCTATCAGATCTACAAGGAAATCTTCGGGGCTGATCGGTTCCGCAAATTGGAGGAGAAGGGGGCCCGGTCCCAGAGGGTGTTGTGGGCCAGTACGAGCACCAAGAATCCGGCCTACTCGGACGTCAAATACGTCGAACCTCTGATCGGGCCCGAAACCATTAATACGGTTCCCCGGGAAACGCTCGATGCCTATCGCCACCACGGTAATCCGGCTCCCAGGCTGCAAGAAGGTATCAAGGAGGCTAGGGAGGTCCTCGGCCTATTGCCGGAACTGGGAATAGATATCGACCGGGTGACCCGGCAGTTGGAAGACGAAGGCATCGAAAAATTCAACGAACCCTACGATGATCTCATCGAGTCGCTGGCGCAAAAACGTGCCGCGGCCCTGAAAAAGGAATAGATCTTTAGAGATCGCACCCGGGGTCTACAGCCGAATACTCAGCATGCTTTTCAACTCGAAATTAGCAAAGGAATGGACACATGGAGCACAAAGGGTGTGACATCGGTTTGGTAGGGCTAGGGGTCATGGGTCGGAACTTCGCCCTCAACATGGCCGACAAGGGCTTCAGGGTCGGAGTCTATAACCGCACGAAAGAGAAGACGCGTCGTTTCATCGCGGAAGAAGCGGGGCATCATTCGATTGAGGCGGCGTATTCGCTGGAGGATCTTGGCAACCTTCTGAAGCAGCCCCGAGCGGTCCTGATTTTTGTTCCCGCCGGCGATCCGGTCGATGAGGTGATCAACGCACTGACGTCCACCCTCGACTCAGGAGACCTCATCGTTGACTGCGGGAATTCCCATTTCAAGAATACGGACCGTCGAAAAGGGATGCTGGCCGGAAAAGGCTTTCTCTTTCTCGGCATGGGCGTTTCAGGAGGCGAGTCCGGCGCCCGCTACGGTCCGAGCATGATGCCCGGAGGAAGCGAGGAGGGCTACCGGCGGATCGGCTCCATTCTGGAGGCAACCGCCGCCCGGACGAACGGGGAACCCTGCGTCGCCTACCTTGGGCCGGGCTCGGCCGGGCACTACGTAAAGATGATCCACAATGGGATCGAATACGGAATCATGGAGCTCATCGCCGAGAGTTATGATCTTTTGCGGCGGGGGCTGAGGCTTGACCTGAAGAGTCTGAGCTCAACGTATGCGACATGGAACGAGGGAAAACTGAGCGGCTACCTGATCGAAATCACCGCCCGGGTTCTGGAGCGCACGGATGATAAAACCGGCAGGCCTTTGATCGACATGATTGTGGATCGCGCCCGTCAGAAAGGAACCGGTAAATGGACCTCCCGGGACGCCCTGGATTTGAAGACTCCCGTGCCAACGATCGACGTGGCGGTGACCATGCGCGACTTGTCCGACTTCAAAGAAGAACGGGAGACTGCCGCAAACGCCCTCGGCCCATCGACCGACTCGTATCAGGGAGATCGAAAGACCTTTGTCCATCAGCTGGAAGGAGGGCTGTTCGCGGCGATGGCCCTCACCTATGCCCAGGGTATGAACTTACTATGGCAGGCTTCCCGTAGCTACGACTACACATTGGACCTGGAAACGGTAGCGAGAGTCTGGAGGGGAGGCTGCATCATCCGATCCGCACTGCTCGAAGACATTCGTAGCGCTTTTCGAAGTGAGCCGGACCTAACCAACCTAATCCTTTCCCCCGGCCTGGGGGGCGCGATCAGGGAGCACCGGGCGGATCTCCGCAAAGTGGTGTGCAGCGGGACCCAACTCGGTCTCCCCACCCCCGGTTTCATGTCTGCCCTGGCCTACTATGACGCTTACCGCAGCGCTCGGCTTCCGGCCAATCTGATCATGGCCCAAAGAGACTACTTCGGCGCTCACAGATACGAGCGCACCGATGAGGAGGGGACTTTTCACACGGAGTGGGGATCATGACCCTTTCGGCATCGATCGGTTTCCTGCCTTGGCGAGACGCCGGACAACAGGTCAAGAAGCTCGTTGGCATTACCAATATCCTTTTGATTGCACTAATTAAGGATTGATTTGAAAAGAGATGTGCATCACCAGACGGTGGGTTGATCCGGAAACCTTGTGATACGATCGGGCGGGAAAACCGGATGACGGAGAGCAGAGCCAAAGCATTGGTCAGTGATCTCCAAGACTTTTACGCGCTTTCCTTTGGTGCTCTGGTGGGGCTCGGCAGAAAACCCTTCTACCTGAGGGACACCCTCGACCATATGGATTATGCGGGACCGGGTTCACTCTTGATCATTGTGTTGGTCTCCCTCTTTATCGGGATGGCGCTCTCCCTTCAGTTGTCGGTCGAGTTGTCGACGGTCGGCCTCAAAATGTATACGGGAAGGGTGGTCGGGATCTCCGTGACCCGCGAAATCGGGCCGGTCCTGGCAGCCCTTGTCTTCGCCGGAAGAGTCGGTTCAGGGGTGGCCTCGGAGTTAGGGTCCATGATCCTGGGCCACCAGGTGGACACCCTGAGGGCGTTCGGGGTGGACCCCGTGAAGAAACTGGTAACACCGAGAATCCTGGCAGCCCTGGTGATGTTGCCGGCTCTGACCATCATCGGCGACGCCGTGTCGCTGATCGGCGGGTATATCGTTGCCGTGTTCATAAACCAGGAGAGCGGCCCGTTTTACTGGAATTCGATCCTCGCTATCCTCAACTTCGAAAATGTATTTGCCGGCATGGTCAAGCCCTTCATCTTTGGCTACATCATCGCCTGCATTAGTTGTTACATGGGTCTTTCTACAACCGGGGGAGCCCTTGGCCTCCGGCGCACCACGACGAAGGCGGTCGTGTTCTCCTTTATCATGATCATCGTTGCTGATTTTGCTTTAACGAGGATCCTCATCCTCATTCTCGGGGTCTCATGGTGATTGAGTTTCAGAAGGTCTCCTTTTCCTACGGGTCGAGACCGGTCCTGAAAGAGATCTCGTTTCGCATCGAGGGGAGGGAGAGGGTCGCAATCCTGGGAGGCAGCGGGGAGGGGAAAACGACCGCGCTAAGGCTCATTCTCGGACTTTTGAGGGCCGACTCGGGCAGAATACTGATTGACGGAGAGGATCTCACGGACAAGAGCGAAGACGAGCTTAGAAAGACAAGGGTAAAGTTCAGCATCGTCTTCCAGGAGGGAGCCCGG
>CAZAGT010000373.1:0-4851 GCA_964484515.1 uncultured Desulfobacteraceae bacterium
CCCTAGAACGCGCAACCGGCTGGTTTCCATAACGCCCTAAATGCGTTGAGGTCGGCAGTCTCCGACAAACAGGCGCAGATGGCGGTCTTCAACGAAGCCTCCTGGCGAGGCACTACCCAAGGAGCCCTATGACTATTTGGCGCCGTTGCACGGAGTGCCGGGGAAGTGGTTGCCGGTCGTGAGAGATCATCCTCCGGAGCTACATTAGGCGTTTGCAGATCTAGGCGGCCGACTGCTCCTGGTACTTCTCTTTGACCGCCATCAAATACACAGCGACCGGCCTGAACATGAGATGGGCCCATTTGGCAAAGGGCACTTCAAGGACCAGCATCGGAACCGCCACCATTAGGTGAATGACGTAGATCACATAGGTCGTCAACGGCCAATCAAGCAGCCGGCTAAAATGAACAAAGATGCCGGTGAGGGTCGTCAACTGGAGCAGAATCAAAAACATCCAGTCGGTCCCGTGGGAGTTCTTGTAGGGCGCTTTGCTCTTCTTCAGGCGTCCGATAAGGGCATACGTCGTCCCGTAGAGGAGGGCCGCCGTCGCGTAATAACCCAATAGGCGCATCGGGTGGAAGAAAGGATAGATGACGTCGCGCTGAAACATGATCTTGTCCCATGAAAGACCGACGACGTGGATGCCCCCGGCCAAGAAGATCACGACCAGCATAAAGACGGTGCTGTACCCTGTCATGATGAGAAGATGCACCAACCACTGCATCTTGTCGGTACAGTCGCTGAATCTCTTCTGGGTGATGAAATGAATGACGAATTCCTTGGCCTCGAGTAGATAGGTCTTGAGTGGGACCTTGGTCTTCAAATCGCCCATGATAAAACTGAAGCAGCGGTAGGTGTTGCTCAGCAGGAAGAAGCTCAGGACGGCCGCCATGATGAGATCGGCGATTTCGAGCGCCGGCGCCGGCCAGACAGAATTGAGGTACGCGTGTTCCATGTTGGGGTTGTCGGCATGGAAGATCCACATGGCCAGCCCGATCAGGATCGCGACGATCGAGATCGCCGTAATCTCGAATTTCTCCGACATGTAAAAGCGGCGCGCAAACCCAGTCCAGTCATACCTGCAGGTGAGATAACGTCGCATCACCATCATGGTCTCGCCCGGATCCGCTCCTCGCGGACAGTTGTCGGAGCAGTCTCCGCAGTAATAGCAGAGCCAAGGCTCCGAACTCGTTAGGATCTTATCCCGTAGCCCAAGCTGGGCGTACCTGACCAATTTTCTGGGAAACGGATTGTCCGGCGTGGATTGGGGACACACGGCCGTGCAATTTCCGCAATGGAAGCACTTGGCCGCATCCTTCAAGCCAAAGGCCCGTAGATCCTTCATCAAACTGGTGTCAGCTTTGATCGTCATCGTTGTTCCTCCTGCAAAGGTCGCCTTCTACCACCCTAACCGTTCTTTCCGCCGATCAGGTACCGCCTACCATCCCTTGAACGGATTCGGCCCGACCTCGTCGATGGTCCCCGCGAATTCATCCATGAGCGCCGGAAGCTTCGGGTAGTCAATGATCGATGTCGTCTCAAAGCGCACCCGTTCCGACTCCAAGGCAAGCCGATCGAGGGTCTCCGAGACCTTTCCCAAGCGGATGTTGGCCAGTTCACTGCCCTTGATAAAGTGACACTGGTAGTCATCACCATGTTCACACCCCAGCAGGATCACGCCGTCGATCCCCTTTGAAAGGGAATCCGCGATCCATACCAGATTCATCGAACCCAGACACCGGAGGGTGATGACCCTGATCCAGGGGTTGAACTGCATCCGTTGCAGCCCGGCCATATCGAGGGCCGGGTAGGCGTCATTCTCACACGCCAGAACGAGGATACGGGGCTTCTCTTCATCCTCTTCCGGCACTTCAATCGCCTTGATCATGTTCCCGATCATGGCGACGGAGTAGTTCTTGAAGGAGATGATCCGTTCCGGGCACGATCCCATACAGACGCCGCAACGTCGACACCGGGTCGGCTGCGGCAACGGGTTGGCCTCCGCATCTTCATTGATGGCACCAAACGGACATTCCACCGTGCATCGTTTGCACTGGGTGCAGCGCTGCATGGCAAATTCAGGGAAGGTGAGGTCGCCGGCGCGCGGGTGTACGGCCGCCCCTTGTGATGTCAGCTCGATACACTGAATCGCCTTCATGACGGCCCCGGACGCATCCTCGATCGCAGTCCCGATGCCTTCCGGACGACGCACGCAGCCGGCCGGATAGATCCCCGTTCGCCGGCTTTCGTATGGGAAACAAATGAAATGGGAATCCGGGAAATCATAGTTCAGGGCCGGAAGCTCTGGACCTTGTCGATACTCCAGGTTCAGGATGTTCGAACGCCGAACGACATCCGAGGGCACATCGAGCTCCTCTTCATCCTTCTTGACGTCCTTTTCCTCTTTCGCCTTCTCTTTCTCCTCTTTGACGACATCCCGGCCAAAGGCGCTGACCGGGACCATGCCCGTGGCCAGGACGACCAAATCGAGACCCTCAAGCAGGACCTTCTCACCCAGAAGCTCATCCTCGGCCTCCACGTTCACGCGGTCGCCGTTCGCTTTGACCTCCGGGGATTGACAACGAATGAAGGTCACCCCTTCCTCCTGGGCCTTACGGTAGAGATCCTCAGCCTGACCGGGAGTGCGCATCTCTTTGTAGACCACATACGCATTGGCATCGGGGTTTTGACGCTTGATCCGAATGGCCTGCTTCAAGGCTGTTGTACAGCATACAGTCGAGCAATAGGGAAGGCGTTTTGGATCTCGTTGCCCGGCGCATTGCAGGAACGCCGCATTTACAACGGCCTTTCCATCGCTGGGACGGGTGACATCCCCCTCCTGGTATCCCTCTTCAAAGGCGGTGTTGGTGATCACGTTTGGTGATGTCCCAAACCCCAGCTTCGAATCCAATTTCGCAGGATCATACGGCTGCCAGCCGGCGGCCATGACAATGGCCCCGACCCGGTGTTGCGCCCCGGATCCGTTTTGTTTGACCGTCACCTCGAACACGCCCGGGCCGCCAACCGTTTTCTCGACCTCGGCTCCCGTGTAGACCTTGATCTTCTCGTCATCGGTGACCGCCGCAATCAGCTCGCTCAAGTTGTTGTCCTGCACGTCCTTATAGGGTGCCGTCGCGATCTGCTTCACGTTCTTCTGAAAGCCCCCGAGTTCGGCCTCCTTCTCCACCAGGACAACCGCATAGCCAGCCTTGGATGCCTCGCGTGCAGCGGTCAATCCGGTCAAACCGCCCCCAACCACCAGGATATCGCGGGAGATCTCCTGCTCGGGCTGATAGGGCTCGGGCAACTCCATGGCCTTGACCTTGGCTACGCTCATCCGCAGATAGTCCTCCGCCATCATCTGAGTGTCTTCATCGCCCGGCTTCTGGCACCAAGCCACCTGCTCGCGGAGATTGACGCGGTCCACGTTACAGTTGTCAAAATTAAAGACATCGACCATCACCCGGGGGGAGCACGCCGCAACGATGAGGCTGTTGGCCCCTTCATCCGCGATATCCTTCTTAATGAGTGCGGCCCCCTCCTCGCTGCACAGATTGTGGTGCTGACGGCAGATCGGGACCTTATTTTCATCGGTGGCTACCTTGCTCAACCCTTCTACGTCGAGTGCTTCTCCAATGCCGCATCCGCTGCAAAGATAGACCGCGATCTTCTTTTCCATGGGGTTACCTCCTAGCGATAGATTGGATGGCCTTTAGGGCAGCCGCAGTTCCGTCTTGAACCGCTTCCGAGACATTGGCTGGGGTCCGCACGCATCCTGCCCCATAGACACCCGGTTTGACCTCTTGAGAGGCCACAAAGCCGTAGTCGTCGTAGGGGACCTCTAGAGGAATCGGACTGTCCGACGTATTGGGCTGCATGCCGGTCGCCAAGACGGCCATATCAACGGTCAGTTCCTGCAACGCCTCGTTGGTGGTATCTTCAACCCTCAGGACGAGTTTGTTCGCTTCGTCCTTGGTAATCTTGGCCACTTTGCCTTTCAAAAACTCGGTTTTTTCATCCTGTTTCACTTTGTTATAGAAAGCCTCCAACCGGTCTGTGGCCCTGATGTCAATGAAGCAGATGTAGATCTTGGCATCCGGATACTGCTCCCGCACATAGGTGGCCTGCTTCATCGACGCCAGACAGCACACAGCCGAGCAAAAGGGTAAGTGGTTCTCGTCCCGCGAGCCCGCGCATTGCAGAAAAGCGACCGTCTCGGGCGGCTCCCCGTTTGAGGGACGCAAGATCTTGCCCTGGGTAGGCCCCAACCAGGAGACCATCCTTTCCATCATGACATTGGTGATGACATCAGGATAGGTCCCGAACCCGTATGTCTCCAGCTTGTTGGCATCGTAGGGTTTCCAGCCGGTTGCCCAGACGATGGAGCCGACCTTGAGATCCACCGTCTTGGCTTCCATCTCTAAATCGATGGCATCGTAGGGGCAGGCCTCCTTTACCTTTTGGGCCTCGTCACTCCGGATCAGGGCCGGGTCCAGGACATACCGCATGGGATAGGCCATGACGTGCGGTAAATAGGCGGCCTTCATCTTATCCATACCGTAGTTAAAGGGGTTTTCGATCTCCATGCTACAGGCCTCTGCGCATTTGCCGCAGGCCGTGCACTTCTCATTCACATAACGGGGATTCAGTTTGAGGTTGACGTCGAAGTTCCCCTCCTCCCCTGAAATCCGCTCCACCTCGGCCATGGTAAAAAAGCGGATCCGCCGGTTCTGCTTGATGCGACGAAAATTGATTTCGAGACCGCAATAGGGCGGGCACAGCTTGGGGAAGTAGTTGTGAAGTTGGGCAACCCTGCCGCCCAAGTAAGGATTCTTCTCCACGACATACGTC
>CAZAGT010000374.1:0-4846 GCA_964484515.1 uncultured Desulfobacteraceae bacterium
AAAAGATATCGCAGGCCTCCCACCGGACTCCAGGGCCATCAGATTGAGATTCGAACATCCGGATCTCGATCGATAAACGATGGTACTTCAATGTATGGTGCTCTCGATATCAACCTATTGACCCACAAATTCTTGTGAGGAGCCCATTAAGAAAATGAACATCGAACGTCCAGCTCGCTACAGGCGAGCAAGCAGTTGTCTGCCCGCCTGAGGTGGGTAAACCTCCGGCAGATCGAATGCTGAGGGGTCAAAGATGAAAGAGTGACTTATGGCCCGTATTCTTGGTTTGGTGATTGCTGAGAAAATGATGAGGTTGAACAGACCACTTCTATTTGCTCTTCTGTGTTGCATTTTATTGGGCTATGGCTGCGACACTACGGAATATTACGTGATCAAGGAACCCTACCGGATGCATCCGGAGTTCTACAAGCGTGCGTTGCGGATAAAGGCACCCGGGCTGATAACCCCTGACGTCAAGGTCTGCGAATTAACGGCAGGTGGTGTCCACGAAATCAGGGATGATTGGAGCGCTGCAGGAAAGCAGAATGTGGCCGACGCCCTTGCGGAATGCCTCGATGAGCAGGCCTGTAAGGTCAAAACCTGCGTGGCCGGGAAAGATATCGAAGAAGAGCTGGAAGACATTCTCGCCCTTTATCGGGCCGTCAGCCGAAGTATTCAAATCCATACATACGGACCGCATCCATTCCCGGAAAAGCAGAAGAACTTCATTTACTCTGTTGGCTCGATCGAAAACCTTCTCCACAGACTTGAAGCCGACGCTCTCATTTTTGTTTACGGCTACGATGAAATATCCACGGTCGGGCGAAAGGCCCTTACCGTCTTGGGTATCGCCATTGGGGCCGTCACCGGGGTCATGGTGGTGCCCGGGTCCGGAATCACCGCGGTAAGCGTCGGTCTGGTGGATCCCTCCGGTGCCATCCTTTGGTATAATGTAAAGGCAGGTGCAGGTGTCTATGATCTGAGGAAACCCGAAAGCGCAAAGATCCTCCTGAAAGACATCCTTTCCGACTTGCCGAGACTCGGGACATGAAAGTCCGGATCTACCTGCTACTCCTCTGTTTCATCCTTTCCGGCTGCGCAACCACCGATCTCCCACCCGTAACACACGATTCCGTCCTGGAAGACGATGAAGAGCGGCTCTGGTTTCGATCCGAGGAGGAACAAGAAATCATAGACCAGAGCGGGCTTCTGTATGAAGACGTTCAGCTCGATGTTTATCTAAACCGTGTCGCCAGAAGACTGCAATCTCCGGAGGTCTGGCGTTCCATACCATTTCAGATCAAGGTCATCGCGGACCCCCACCTGAATGCGTTCGCCTACCCCAATGGGATCATATACGTGCATACCGGCATTCTCGCACGGATGGATAATGAGGCCCAGCTTGCCACCCTCCTGGCCCATGAAATGACCCACGCAACGCACCGGCACGCCGTCAAAAACTTCAGAAATATCAAGAACAAGACAGCTATCCTCGCCACGATTCAGGTCTCTGCCGGCGGGATTGGCGGTGGGATCGGTAATATCGTCAGTATCCTGGGATCGCTCGGCACGATGGCCGCGGTGACCGGATATTCGCGGGAACTTGAGACTGAGGCCGATACCGTGGGGCTTGATTTGATGGTTGCGGCCGGTTATGACCCCCACGAAGCGCCCAAGCTCTTTGTGCATATTAAGAGGGAGCTTGAGGAAGAGGACATCCGGGAGCCATTCTTTTTCGGCACTCATCCCCGCCTGCAAAACCGTATCGACAACTACCGGTCTTTCCTTGAAGACAAGTATCGGGACTCCGTCGGGGAGATCGACAATTCAGACGTCTTTCTCGCAAAGGTGCACCGGGTGATTCTCGACAATGCGGCCCTCGATCTGAGGGAAGGGAGATTCAAAACAGCCCAAAGGGGCGCCCGGAGGTACCTTCGGCTGAGACCAAACGATGCCGAGGCGTATCATCTCCTGGGAGAGATCCTTAGACAGAGGGGGGCAGAAGGGGATTGGGAGGCGGCTAAGGGCTATTATCGCAAGGCGATTGAGATCGATCCGCTCTTCCCGGAATCGCATCGGGGGCTCGGTTTGATTTGCTTTAAACAAGGACAGAAGAAGATCGCAAAGACTCACTTTGAGATATACTTATCCCTGAAGCCGGAGGCATCGGACAGGCGGTACACCGAAGAATACATCAGGCAATGCGAATAGCTGCCAAATCGGATGAAGGCGTCCCATTTGGCGGGCTCAGGTGTGACACCCCCGCTTACCGCAAGAGCGGCCAGTTTGATCAACCGGGAAACTTAAGGCAAATGGCACTTGAAATTGGCATCTTCAGTTATTTCAATGCATGTTCTCCCAGTCATGGGGGTCTCTTTTCAAAAACGAGGAATTGAGTGCGTTGTCCCGTAATAAGGCGCTGCCCGAGGCGGCCGGAGGGCCTCCACGGAATAGGCCGGACTGCCAGCCTTGGCGCATTCTCCGAGTCTGCTCCGGCCGCCTTGCCCCTCGGCCGTGAGCTCGAGGCCGAACGGCTTGCAAGCTTCTTCAGCGTTCGAGCAGGTCACGTTTCGTTTCTTGAAAAGAGACCCCCATGACCGGGCGTTAAGGCTTTAAAGACCTCATTTCATGGAGTTTCATTCGAGGGATCGGGGTCAGCTTTGACGGGAGAGGAAACGTCTGCCATCGGCTCGCTTGGGCATGGAGGGAAAGCCGAATACCTGTGCGAAAACGGTCAATTTTAATCCTTTTGGTCCTTCTTGGGTGTGCACCCTGGGTGCGCACGGACGGGCTGTATACATCGGACTCGCTCAACTTTTCCGTGACGCTGCCCCGCGAATGGATGCGGTCGAACACAAATGAGTATCTCCTCGTGACCAGGGATGGTGTCATACTCCAAAACATTCTGATAAAAAGGATCCCTTTTGACGAACCTCTCACGCACACCAAGAAAAAGCTCCTCCAGGGCATGTTGGCCCAGGAAGCCGCGGAGATCGTCCTCGATGACATTCAATCCGATCCGGCGGTCCTCGATTTCGTGCTCCTGGACAATGCACCCGCTGTATTGGATGGCATACCCGGGTTTCGGGTCGTCTTCACGTACAAAGACATGGACGGTCTGAAGCTCAAGAGCGTCTGTTATGGTTTTTTGACCGCTGAATGGGTCTATACGATACGCTATACCGCCGCCCTGAGGCATTACTTCGACGAAGAAATCGACACCTTTGAATATGTCGTCGATAGCTTTGGTCTTAATTAAGCGAAGACATGAAGCGTCCGTCGTCTGTGGTCCTTTGTTCGTTGCCAAGAGCGAAGAAATGTACTCTGATTCAAGAATACCCTATGCAGTGAGATAGGATTTGTGCTATCTGGGCTTCGAGCTGATGTCGATATTTGATGGCTCTATTACCAGGCCTTGGCTCAATCCGGGTTATCGGTAACACCCTGGAAATCTTTTAGATTAAGGTGGTTTTGAAATGCTCAACAAACATATGATCCTATTTCTGGCTGTATGTTTTGTTTTCTTTGGTAGCAAATCCTTGGCTGCTGAAAAGACCGTCAAACGCCTCGTGTCCGTAAGGCTTATTGTCGAATTAGACTACGAGACGTTGATCCCGAACACGTTCGTGGTGGGCCCGAAGGGTAAGCGTGTGGCCTTTGCCGTGCGGGCTGATGACAAATTCGTGATGGTGGTGGACGGTGAGAAGGGGCCTGGGCATGATGGGGTACTGGCTCCTGTCTTCAGCCCGGACGGCGAGCACGTATCCTATATGGCCAAGGATGGGGACGGAGCCTTCCTCGTCACGGACGGGCGCAAAGGCCAATCGTACGATGCGATTACAGAGGGTTCACCCATTTTCAGTCCGAACGGACGAAGAATGGCTTACGGGGCTCTAGGGAACGGCAAATGGCGAATCAATCTGGACGGTAAAGAGCAAAAGGCCTACGACAATGTTGGTGGTTTCATATTCAGCCCTGACAGCGCGCGTTTTGCCTACATCGCGCGTATTGGTGACAAACAACTCGTCATAATAGATGGAGAGGAGACGCCGCTCTATGACGGCGTCGGTGCTCCCGCCTTTAGCCCTGACGGCAAACGCCTCGCATATGCGGCCCAAAAAAACTCGAAGTGGTTCATGGTCACGGACAGCGCTCCGGGAAGTGTCTATGACAATCTGAGCTCGCCCGTTTTCAGCCCTGATGGAAAGCACCTGGCCTACGGCGCCAAGAAGGGCGACGCGTCGTTTATCGTTCTCGATGGCGCAGAACAAAAGGCCTATGACAGGATAGGTTTTCCCGTCTTCAGCCCGAACAGCAAGCGACTGGCTTACGCGGCTAAAATAGGGGACAAAGCGATTGCGGTTATCGACGGGCAAGAGTTGATCGGACCCGATGAACTCGCCGGTAACTCCTTTGTTTTCAGCCCCGATAGCATGCGGCTCGCTTATACAGGATTTGTGGGGAACAGGTCGATGGTGTGCGTGAACGGGAAACAAGGAAAACCTTACGACGGCACTGCCAAGGGGTCCCTGCTCTTCAGCCCTGACAGCAAGCACCTCGCCTACGTGGCTGGTCTTGGAGACCGAATGTTTGTGGTGAGGGGCGAGCAAGAGGGGAAACGGTATGCGGGAATTGCGCCCGAGTCACTCGCCTTTAGCCCTGACAGCGAACATCTTGCCTATGTTGCTAGCTTCGGTCGTAAGGTGTTCGTCGTTCATGACGGCGGAGAAGGAAAGCCCTATGATGGCATCATAAGCACTCAAAACGGTACCATATTCTTTGATAGTTCAGATTCCTTCCACTACATCGCGGTGGAGAATCAAGGCGTCTACCTGGTACAGGAGAG
>CAZAGT010000375.1:0-4838 GCA_964484515.1 uncultured Desulfobacteraceae bacterium
GTGATATCCAGAGTGAACGTCAAAAATGGCGGAGAGCGTTGTTATTTTTGTCTTCCCACATCTTTCGACGTGTTGTTTATGCAACATTGGTGTTTACTAAGGTAAAGGAGGAGTCTCAATGGGAATGCAGCGGCCTCCAGCCGAAGTAGGTTTGCCCCTGGAGAGAGTGGATACACCCGCCCTTTTGGTGGATTTGGATGTCTTTGACCGTAACCTGAAAACCATGGCCGATTCCCTCGCAGGTACCGAGGTTCGTCTCAGGCCCCATGCGAAGACCCACAAGAGCCCGATCATTGCCCTTCGTCAGATGAAACTCGGCGCGGTGGGCGTCTGCTGCCAAAAGGTGGGGGAGGCTGAAGCCATGGTGGTGGGCGGAGTCCCTGACGTATTTATCAGCAACGAAATCGTCGGCAGATCCAAATTGCAGCGGCTGATGTCCCTGGCCAAACAGGCAAAGGTAGCCGTTTGTGCCGATGATCCCTTTCATGTATTAGAATACGGCGCGGTCGCAAAGGAGAATGGGATCGAGCTGGACGTATTTGTTGAACTCAATGCGGGTGGAGCTCGCTGCGGTCTGGAACCGGGGGAGCCGGTTCTAAGGCTGGCCCGGCAGATCGCTGAGAGCTCCGGACTTCGGTTTGCCGGGCTCCAGGCCTACCATGGAACTGCCCAACATCTGCGCACCCCGGCCGAACGTGAAGCCGCCATCCGATCCGCTGTGAGTCGGGTGTTAGAAACGAAAGCCGTCCTGGAGGCAAATGGAATCGCCTGCGAGATGGTCACGGGGGCCGGAACCGGAACCTACCCCCTCGAAGCCGCCAGCGAGGTTTACGGTGAAGTGCAGCCCGGATCCTATATCTTCATGGATGTCGATTACGCCAAGAACCTCGATGCGGACGGTAACCCTCTGAAATCATTTCAACAAAGCCTTTTTGTCTATTCGACCGTCATCAGCCGACCGACACGGGATCGTGCCGTGTTGGATGCCGGCCATAAAGCGGTCCCCGTAGATTCAGGTATGCCGCAGGTCGCCGGCATGCCTAATCTCGAATATACCCGTCCAGCGGATGAGCATGGTACCCTCTTGATTAAGGATCCGGACTGCGTCCTCAAGATCGGGGACAAAGTCATGCTGATCCCCGCTCACTGCGACCCGACCGTCAACCTGTTTGACTGGTACGTAGGCTTCCGAAAAAACCGCGTGGACGTGCTCTGGCCAATCACCGCCAGGGGTGCAATGCGCTAGTGACGGATCCTCCTGGAAGAGGGAACGTAAATTCTAGAACGATTTACGTGTATTTGGTTATTTCAGGCAACTCGTCGGAGACCGCCAAGCGATTGACCGCAGAGGTGTTGATACCAAGAAAGCGGGCGACATCCGCCCCGGAATAACCGAGTTTCTTAACCGCAATCTGACAAAACATTCTCCGTGTCCTGACCACCTTCCTTTTTCTGAATCCTGAACGAAGCTCCGATTCATCAACCTCTTCTCCTGGACATATCTGCTTGGCCAAAGAGGGCAAGTTCGGTATCTTCGAAGACAACCGTAGTGTTTCCTTTGCCCTCTTCTCGGCTTCTGAAATGATCTCCTGCACAAATTCACTGCTCCCCAATATCCGCTCATCGGAAAACACCTTGCTCCCGATCCGCCTCAAAGAAAGAACTTGAGACCAACCCCCAAGGCTGCCGATAAGGCCCCCCCCAACCAGCTCAGGCCGTCTCCCCCGCGCAATTCCCTGCTCTACAAAGGCTTCATATTTCTCGACCGCATTTTTTCTCCTCTTGCCAAAGTATGCCAGAACGGCCTCGGTGTCCTGCCACGTCCGTTCAGTCTTCCCGATAATGGCCGAATGTCCGCACCAAGGGTATCCTCTCAGTTCTGCTAACCTCTTCACCGCGCCAGCCCGTAGGGGATTGAGGTGTATATAACGGGTCAGTTCTAAGAGATACGGATCGTCTTCGCAGAGGATGGATTTGTATCTGTTCTGAAAAAGATGTCCATAGCGCCGATGTCTGCTATTGAAGTTGACCGCATAACCTGTAAGGAGCTTCCTCATGCTGTCGGACAATGGCTGCTTACCCGTCCTGACCAAGAGATGAAAATGGTTCCTCATCAACGCCCACGCGTAAACCCGAAGGGCCTCATTCGAAACCAGATGAGCTACCCGGTCGAGGAAGTCCTCGCGGTCTTTCTTATTTGCAAATATCTTTAGTCCACTAATGCCCCTGCCCATGACATGATGTAAGGTCCCAGGGGCGTCAAGCCTTGGTTGTCTCGGCATATCGAAACCCTATTTCCTTTCACCTTATCAGCAAGTTCACCTCGGAACCGATGTCCCCTCCTATTGGAGGCGGCTTCTAGAGCCTTAGCGTTGTCGCCAATGTTAGCGACCTCCGATAGTCGCACGAATGACTTTGTATCCTTTCCTTTCGATTGCAGAAGCTACCTTTTCCTGAAGGTCTTTTCCGGGAGTCAGGGCATTCATGTAACCGCCTCTGCCTCCTCCGGTAACCTTGGCACCCAGAGCACCCGCTTCAAGGGCCTTGTTGCAAAGATAGTTCAGCGTTTCATGTGAAAGGTCCATGTCGATCAGGATTTGGTGATTCGTCGTCATGATGCGGCCCACCGTATCGAGGTCATCATCTTCAAGCGCCTTTCGCATTTGAAACGCTTGATCGGTGACGGTTTGAAGCCACTCTTTGAACAGCTTCGGGTTATTCTCCTTTTGCTGATCGACATGGCCGTCTAGTCTTGTTGTGTCTGCAGTGACACCGCTATTACCTAGCACAATTTCCGTGGGCTCTTTCAGCTTGATTCGCTCCCATGTCTTTTCCCCCTGGTTTATGTGATATAGCAGCAGACCGCCATAGGTCGAGGCCGTATTATCTACCCCACTGGGTCTGCCGTGGAAGGCTAGCTCGCCCTCCCATCCGAGTTGATTGATTTCATCGATAGAGAGCTTGAGCTTGAATTCATCATTCAGTGCTCGAGCGAGTGAAACGCAGTGGGCGGCACTGGCACCGACACCGCTACCGGCCAATAGCGATCCGCCAAAAGTAATCTTTATCGGACGCTTTTTGACATCTATGTTCATGACATCCAGCATGTGATTGATTGACCTCATCTGCTGTTCCTCTTTCTTCTGCTTGTAGCCCGGCACCTCGATGCGATTATCTTCCAGTATCCAGCCGTCGCCTTTATCCAATCGTTCCACGGTGCACTCCGTTACAAAGGGAATGGATGACACGATCGCCGGCACCTCTCTCAAAACAAATGCATCCCCGATCAAGATCGTTTTTCCAAATGCTGATCCTTTGCCCATGGGTTCCTTCCTTATTATGAGGTCCTTTCCAAGATCCGTTCCATTTCGTCTATTAACTGCTCTTCCTTGCCGATCGCCACCGTGGTCGCGGCTGTGAGGGTGTGACAGGCATCGGAAAATCCACCCAGTTTAGCGGTAGCCTCCGGAAGAAGTATGTCCAGACCTAGTCTCTTTCCAGATCGTATTTGTTCGATCATGAGATCGGAAACTCTCATAGAGATCTTGACATCCTGCATGCCGATGGCACCGAAGCCTGGAATCTCATCAGGGATAATTTGAAAGCCCGCTATATATCGCTGCGAATCGATGAAGTCGGCATTCCTTATGGCATCGCAAAACACCCCAATTATCTTAACGCCCATGGGAGAAAAACGATCTGCCACATGAAACCACTGGATGTGGGGCGTCTTCTCTATTGCTCCTTTTTGAATCCTCTCAATTTCGTCTTCAAACGCCTTCGCTTGGACTGATGTTAATTCCTCCATCATCTGGTCCGATTCGGGCGATCGGCCTTCGAGACAAACGCGCACTCCCATATCAGGACCGCCTTGATAAAATCCCGCAGCTCCAAGGGTATCCAAGTAGGTGCCGAACTCCTCACAGGGTACCCGGCCCTGATCGGTGCAGAGATAATAACGTTCCCCGCCGGCTTGCGGCTGGATTTCCATTTTGCCCTGCTCGACGGCTTCCAGAGCTACATCCCGATTCTCGCTCACGAGGCAGCCGTCCACAAAAAACTTATCCCCCACCGCACCGATGGCAGCCATATAGGCCATGTCTCGGTTGGACGAATCCCAGGTGTGCGCAAAGAGATAGCAGGTGGTGGATCCGGATATGTCCCGATCGCCCTTAAAATCGTAAAGATCGGGATCCAGGTTGTGAACCCTTGGGTCCTCGGATGCTTCCGCCACATGGTGATCTAGAATCAACGTGAGATTACGACCGTTGTTTAGCTCCGACAAAAGGGGAGCAATGCGGCCTGCAAAATCGGCGAAGACAATCAAACTACCTTCCTGTTGATAGACCTTCCGTAACAGTGCGGGATATGGTTTTTCCAGGCAAAAGCGTTGTACCGCAAATCCGGCCCTCTCAAATGTGCGGGTAAGAATGGCACCCGAGCTGAGACCATCGGAATCGTTGTGATGAAAGATTTGGACTCGCTTTTGAGACCACCGTTTGACCTCGTCAATAGCTCTTTGCATATCGTGAATTAAGTTCTCTCGTATTGAAATGTCCGAGAAAATTTTCGATGTCTTTTTCATTCCTAGATTTCCGGACTCCAGTGCGGCACTCCGCGCTTCCTAGTGGGGCATTCTGCCGAAAGCGAGTAAAGCCACCGCCCATGAGATGATGGACGGTCCTGGGGCGTCAGACTCTGCCATCTTGGCCTGTGAGATCGTATCGCCCTCGGATTTTTTGTGGCTCCTCACAAGAATATGTGGGCAACAAAACAGTCTCCAGCCCCTATGGGTGGGAGGGCTGTGGTGTCTTTTCGAAGTGACTGGCGGGAGGGCG
>CAZAGT010000376.1:0-4833 GCA_964484515.1 uncultured Desulfobacteraceae bacterium
GCTCAGGGCCGTGAGCCTGTCGAACGGCAGATGGGCGTTTTCCGACAGCCTCTACTTCAGCTTCCACCTTCGACCTAATACCGAATTCATCCCTCACCTTCAGCCTAAGCACCTAGATCATCGGACCACGGACATCGAGTTTTTTCTCGCTCAGGAAAGAGCTAATACACGATAGGTGCGCACCGGTTGTTGGATTCCTTTGACCTTTATTTCGCCCACGAGTTCAGCCTCTACAAGATCTTTAACCTTGCTGAATGTCCTCTGACTAATAAGGATTTCTCCCGGCTTGGCCATGGATTCAAGCCTGGCTGCGACATTCACTTGATGACCAATGACGGTGTAATCACGGTGTATGGGAGATCCAATATTGCCTGCGGTCATGTACCCTGTGTTAATACCAATACCGATTCCTAAATCGAATCCGTATTGGAGCCATTCATGCCTCAATTCGTCGGCTTGGGCCTGCATTTCGATAGCCAGCTTGACAGCCCGTTGGGCGTGATCGTCCATCGGAACGGGGTCCCCGAAGAAAACGAGCAGGCCGTCCCCGATGATCTTATTCAGGGTCCCATCGGCCTGATGGACAAGGATCGTCATCTGGGAAACGTAATGATCCAGGAGTTGGAAGATCTCCTCCGGTTCGAGATTCTCGGTGAGGGCCGAGAAGCCTCGAATATCCGAAAACATCACCGTCATCGCTTTACGCCGTGGCTGGGCGTTTTGCAGTTCACTGTTTGCGAGGATTTGCTCTGTCAGTTTTGGTGAGAGATACCGCCTCATTTCACGATAGCGTTCGAGCTCTTTGACCTGGGTATCGACCCTGGCTTCGAGATCTGAGTTCAGCCGCTTCAACTCCCATTGGGTCTCCCGCAGTTCGGCGGTCCGCTCATCGACCTTCTCTTCAAGGGTCCGGGCGTAATCATCGACCCTTCTTTTGGCCGCTTTCAAATCCTCGTTTACTTTTTCGAGTTCCCGATAAGCCCTGTTCTCCGCCGCCACCGATTCTCTGAGCCGATTGAGCGTCTCAATCAACCCTTCGCCTGGTCCGTCCGATGTTTGCTGAAATCGTAAGGCTTGGGCAAGATGTCGGGCGAGGGTGAATCTATCGTAGGTCACATCCAACAAGAAGTGTGGGGCCTTGAAAACCTCGCCTTGCTTCAGGATGATTCGATCGTCTACGCGGACCGTCTCAGTGATTAAGATGGCTTCCCATTTGTGCTCCCAATCACGGACACGATTTGTGGTGCAGGCAGAGTACTTGCCGAGGAACATCTCGCGACCGTTCAGGCTCTCAGCCTCAAGCATGACCTTTTGTCCGACAACGAGCCTCTGCCCGTTCATCGGGTTTCGGATGGTGAGGTGCCTGCCATTTAGGGTGGCATCCAGTCCATAGGACGCAAACTCGGGCTCATGATTGAGCAGGATCACTGGATCGTAAGGGTTAAGTGGCTGGAGCACATCGGCCGGGTTCAGTCCCCAGATTGTCGGTATGGCCGCAATCATACCCCTGCGGTAGGGGTCACTCTTGTAGTCGGTATTGACATCGATATCGCGATGGTACTGGATCCTGATCTTGGTCCTGATCTTCCGATATCTTCGGTCATAGGTGGGCGGTACGATAACCTCTATGTCCTTCGTATCATTCAGATTTTTGTTAAAAAAAGGGAGTCGCCTGAATCCGTCACTAGGACTCGTGAAGACTCTGACAAAATAATCGAGTCGGCCCCAGGAGCGCAGACTCGCCGAAGAGGCGCCGCAATAGAAGTAGAAATAGCGCTCTCCAGACATTTCCTTGGCCCTCTCGAATATCCTGTGGAAGTTCTGGTAAGTGGTCCACTCGTCTTCATTCAAAAAAAAGTCATCCGACGAGTTATAGCGATCAGTAGGGTAAGGGATGCCGTCCCAGAGCAGGGTGTGATTCCCAAATTTGCTTTTGAGATAGGTAGCTATGATCCTGACATTGCGGTTGCTGATGCAATCGATACGACTCATGCCTCACGCCTCGTCCCTTCAGGTTTTTGCCTCCAACCTCAATCCCTTCCACCTTCCACCTTCTACCTTCTACCTTCTACCTAAGTATTTGCAGCAGATGTTTCCAAGCAACTGATGTGCCATAACGTAAGCATCTGATATTATGTTATTAATTTTGTTTTGGCGTAAATCGATTTCCTTGATTCTGTGCATCGGTGCCCAATCTCGTGTGCATCTGACTGGGGTTTGTCAGGGCTCCTTTTTCCCCTTGACAAGACTTGCCTGAATAAGTGACTCTTTGTTCACCTTCGGTTCGGGACGTGGCGCAGTCTGGAAGCGCACCTGAATGGGGTTCAGGGGGTCCGGGGTTCAAATCCCCGCGTCCCGACCAGCAAAAATAATCGTGTTTACAAGGGCTTAAGTCGTGAGGCTTAGGCCCTTTTTTTGGCCTAAAATTCTCGGCGTTTGTGGGTCAGTTTGTGGTTTTATTTCTGGAGAGAGGCCCGTGGCATGCGTTCGAGGTTTTTGAAGCCTGATTTTTTCAAGAACGAAGAATTAGCAATCTGTCATCCCATATCCCGCCTGCTCTACGAAGGCCTTTGGTGTTACTCCGACGCCATGGGCCGTTTCAAGTGGCGCCCAGCGCAGATAAGAGCCGAGGTCTTCCCCTACGAAGACCTCAAGAAATTGTGGGGGATCAGCATAGAGGGTGCCCTCCTGGAGCTTATCCTCACAAGACACATCTTCCCGTACCGGGGCGACAACGGTACTTGGTACGGATTCATACCGACCTACCACGAGCACTTCCCGAAACCCCGCCGCGACCGAAAAGGCAACATCACATCGAAAATCATCAAGGCTCCCGACCCTCCGGAAAAAATAGACCTGAAACCAACTCTTTCTGCTGTTTTCCGGAAACTTCCGGAAGTTTCTAAAAACTTCCAAAAACTTCTACCCTCTTTTGGAGTGTTGAGTGTTGATAATGGAGTATTGAGTATTGAGGACTCTCTAAGAAGAGAGTCTGGTTCCGCTCAGGCGGAACAGCCTACCCCAAAAGGACCTCCTCCCTGTCCTCAACAAGAAATCATATCGAAATATCACGAACTCCTTCCTGACCTACCCCGTATGAACGAATGGACAAGCACAGATGAGAAGAACCTCCGCGCACGCTGGCGTTCGAAGGAGAAGTATCAAAGCATCGAATGGTGGGCGATGTTCTTCCGATACGTCAAAGCCTGTCCCTGGCTTATGGGGCACAACGATCGAGGTTGGCAAACGGATTTGAGATGGATGGTGAAGGCTGAAAACTTCGCCAAGATTACGAGCGGCCGCTACGGCAAGAAGAAGACACGAGCGGACGGCGTCATTGAGAACTGGCTCAGAAAGAAAACGGAGCAGATGGAAGGAGGGAAGACATGAAAAAAAGGGACCTAAGTCGCTTCGCCTATCTCATGCAAGCGCTTACTCGGATCTACGAGGGTGAGCTAGACGAGGCGAGCATTGAAATCTACTTCTCGATCCTAGGACGATTCACCATCGAAGAGGTGGACGCCGGGGTTAAGCGCCTCCTGGCAAAACGGGTTTTTCCCAGTTTGCCCATGCCCGGTGACGTGGCTGACCATATCGTCAAGGCCATTCATGGGGACCCCGAACAGAAGTGGCTTGAGCTTTTAGCTTTTGTGCGCACCTGGGACGGACATGCAAGACACCCGGACGCTCTTGTCCATGCGGCAGTGCTCTCGATGGGGGGCTATCAGAGTCTCTCGGAACAAATGACCATCTACAACCAGGACCGCTTTCAACGGTCCTTCCGGGACACGTACATGGTGTTTCTGGATAATCCCAAAACCGCCGCGGTTTTTCTGTCGCCACCGAAAACCGACCGCAGACTTAAAGCGCTTCTGGAGGGGAAGTTAAAAGAAATGCCGGAGCTGAAGAATCAACCTAAGAGCAAACGTCGACAATGCAGCATTTGAATACAAACGCCGCGAGTGTTCGTTTTGGATCGCCGCGGCATCTTTTCACCTTCGAGGTGAAGGACATGCTCCATGCCAAAGACCGATGGCGCAGTCAGACCCGCGACCGGAAGGGGAAAGCCCTGGATTACCCGCGCAGGTACAACCCTGTGAAGAAGGAAGAGGAGGCTTTTCAAGAGTATGTGTGGGGAGTATTGACGGCAGGCCCTGTGCCCTTATGGCCGCAGATACCGCCAAGGTTGGAGCAACCCCTGCTGGTCAAGTTCCAATTCGAGTATTCCCCCCTCAAGACGTGGCCGCGCTGGAAAAAGCAGGAGTGCGAAAGGGGCCTACTCTTCCCGCGAGTTAGCAGCCCTGATGTAAGCAACCTCGTCAAGTTCGTCGAGGACGCCCTTAATGGCTTCCTCTGGATCGATGACAAGGTGATTGTCACAGAAGAGGCCTTCAAGTGTCATGGGGCGAATGGCCCCCGCACAGTCGTGGAGGTATTTGGGCTGTGATCGCGTCGTGGTGCACCAAGAACCGCAATTTGCCCACCCCACGGGGAGTGGCCGAGGCCGACTTGCCACGGCTTAGGAAGGCCCTCCCCCCTCACATTCAAAATGAAAGGAGTAAGGAGATGATCGGAGGAAACAAGGAGTTCAAGCTTCAAGTTGTTATCTGTTTGGTGGCGGCCTGCGTGAGCCTCGGAGTCATGGTGCAGAAGGCCCATTCGGGCGTGGACGTGGGTCTTGAGTGGGATTTTGGAACCGCTAAGGCACCCGGGGACCTCTCGCATTTCTATTTGGAACAGCAAGAGCTCCAGCCCGATGGGACGGCCTGGACGGCCTGGCACACGGTCGCGGACCCCATCGCGGCAGGTGAAAGGGAGTACACGGTTCAAGGG
>CAZAGT010000377.1:0-4832 GCA_964484515.1 uncultured Desulfobacteraceae bacterium
AACCCGCGACAATCACGTTGGCAACGTGAGGCTCTACCAACTGAGCTATTCCCGCTTGGATTCCATTTTAGCCCTGAAAAAGGATTTGTCAACAGGAAATCAGGAGCCTGAAAGGCGTGGTAATTCTAGGTGTTTGGGTTGAAGGCTGAAGGGCTGAAGCAATAGGACGAGGTCGTCAGCTTTTTTCCTCTCAACTTGTATCTTCCACCTTCGGCCTATCCCTCCGGGGATTCCGATCGGCGCGATTAACGGGTTAATAGACGGTTTATATGGACTTTTTTTGTGATTTGAAAAGACCGGGAAAACTTCTGAAGTAGGCCCAGCCAGACCAGAGGGTCATAATCAGGGCGACCCAGAGGAAGAGCATCCCGACGGCGTGGAAATCGATTCCGAGGTACTCATAGTGGAGGCACAGCCCGATCGTTTCTGTGCTCTGAAAGATGGTCTTGTATTTACCCAGTTTGCTCGACTGGATGACGATCCCCTCATTCACGGCCGCCCCCCGCAGGCCGGTCACCCCAATCTCCCGGATAATGATGATCAGGACCATCCACGTGGGGATTCGCCCAAGTGGAATGAGACTGATCATAGTTACAGCGACGAGGAGCTTGTCCGCGAGGGGGTCCAGGAACTTGCCCAGTGCGGTGATCGACTCATATTTGCGGGCAAAGAAACCGTCAAGGATATCGGTGATGAAGGCCATGCCGAAGAAAAGGGCGGCAAGGAAGCTCTCTAATCTCCCGGGGAAGTGCAGAAAAACGTAGATGAGGGGGATGCACACCAACCGAAAGACGGTCAGCGTGTTGGGTAGATTAGAGATTTTCTTGTCTTCAGAGACGTTGTTCACGGAATCACTGCCATAAATGGAAACATCCCACGGCTTAGTCTGCGCACAACCGGCAAAGAAGAAACTTCCCGATCTGAAGCAGATAGCCACCAGGTTCTTTCAAAGACCTCAAGTCTTACGAAATCTGAAATTCCGCTAAAGGTCAAGGGCAAAACTCTCGCGAGCTCTCCTCCCGTCTCCATTTCCGAGACCTGAAGTAAAATAGACATTCGAATTCTGAGAATATCACGAATGGCAGGGCTAGTGCGGACGGGAACGATACTCCTGGTAGTAATTCAACACTCTCTTAACGAATGTCTGCGTCTCCGGGTAGGGCGGTATCCCGTCAAAGTTTTCCACCTTTTCAGGACCCGCATTGTAGGCCGCTAATGCCAGGGATTTGTTGTTGTCGAAGCGGTTCAACAGGAGGCTCAGGTACCGGGTACCGCCGAAGATGTTCTCTTCGGCGTTGAAGGGGTCTCCCACCTCCATGTCGGTACATGTCTCGGGCATCAGTTGCATGAGGCCCTGGGCTCCTTTGCATGAGACGGCCTGATGGTCAAAATCGGATTCAGCCTTGATGACCGCTTTGATGAGTGAGGAATCGACGCCGAACCGATTGGCGGCCTCCTTGATCATCCATTCATAATCCCGCATGAACAACTGGACGGGTTTCCGGTGGGTGCTTCGAAGATAGAGCTTGTAGCGGTGGTCATTCTTGACGTTGGTGAAGTGCCAGACACCGTTTTGGTCTTGGTACCGGTAGATGTCAGCCCTGGACAAGCTTGGAAACGACCACAGCAGAGGCAAGACGAGCCCGATAGAGAGCGTCAGCTTTTTGGCTACCATCCTTTCTAGGCATCTCCTCGTTCCGGTCTATAGGAACCCCTCGGGTCCGTACTAGAGCCCACCCGGCTCTGGGCGAGGAGCTCGGCACCCCCAAAAATGCAAAATCCTGGCCATGTAAGGACGATCAGGAGTCACTAAACGGCAGGTTGCCGCAGTAACTTCATCCCCTGCTCTCGGCTTCAAACTTTCGAGCGCACTCCTTGCTGCAAAAAAAGTATTCCCGTCCCTGGACAACCTTTCTGATCGCCTCGCGGCGGGGGATGTATGTCTGACAGGACGGATCTTGTACCATCTCATCGATCACCTTTTCCTCGTCGCGGCCCCTTTTAGGCCCTTGGCCACCTCCGCCCAAGAGGCTAAGGACACCTTTGACGATTCGAAAGAAAAGGTAGGCCAGCAAGCAGAGGAGTAAGAGTCTTATCATTTAGAAATCCTTCAAGGGCACAACCACTTGACCTTCATCCTCGAAATCTCGAAGCAGGTCGGAGACAGTCTTTCCTAGGGTAGGGTGGACCAGGTCCGGGGCCAACCGGAAGAGCGGCTCCAGCACGAAACGGCGCAAATGCAGGTGAGGATGGGGGACTGTCAAGTGGCTCTCTGCGATGACATCCTGGCCGAAGAGCAAGAGATCCAGGTCGATGATTCGCGCCTCCCAACGGCGTTGCCTTATCCGTCCCATCCCCGCTTCGATCGCTAGGAGCTTCTCCAATAGATCAACGGGTAGTAGTTCCACCGCCACAGAGACCACGCCGTTAACATACCAGTCCTGATCTTCGACACCCACCGGCTTTGTCAGAAAGAGCTCGGATTGAGAAATGAGCCGGCATCCGTGAATCTCTTTGATTTCTTCAACGGCCTCGAGGCAATTCGAAACCTTGTCGCCGATGTTTGATCCGATGCCGATGTAGGCGGTCTTCATACAAGCGGAAACGGTTTAGAGCTTCATGGCCTTGATACGGTTGATGGCCTCAGCCAGCCTCTCTCTTTTCTGAGTGATCGCAATCCGAAAGTACCCCTCTCCCGGATCTCCGAACCCGTTTCCCGGGGTCACGACCACCCCTTCCTCCAGGAAGCGGCTGGCAAGGTCGGTCGAAGTGAAACCTGCCGGGACCTTGATCCACAGATAAAACGTCGCCTTGGGCACCGCCAATTCGAATCCGGCCTCCCGTAGCCCCCTGACCATCACGTCCCTCCGTCGGCGATACACGTCGATCATCTCCTTGACGCAGGCCTGATCATTCCTAAGGGCTTCTATACCGGCAATCTGTACGGCCTGAAACACGCCCGAATCGACGTTGCTCTTGATCGTACCCAGGCCATCGATCAAGTCGCGGTTACCCACAGCAAATCCGATACGCCAGCCCGTCATGTTATAGGTCTTGGAAAGAGAATGGAACTCGATGCCTACTTCCTTGGCGCCTTCGGCCGCCATGAAGCTGGGCGGTTGGTAGCCGTCAAAGGCCATCTCCGTGTAGGCCGCATCATGGCAAACCGCGATGTTGTGCCGGCAAGCAAATTCCACAATACGGTTGAAGAACTCCAGGTCGGCGACGGCCGCCGTCGGATTGTTGGGGTAATTGAGGAATATGACCTTGGCACGCGCAGCCGTCTCCGCGGGAATGGCGTCCAGATCCGGCAAGAAGTCGTTCTCAGCGACCAGCGGCATAAAATAGGATTCGCCGCCGGCAAAGAGGGTAGCGATGTGATAGACCGGGTATGCGGGCGAAGGGACGAGGGCCACGTCCCCCGGGTCGATAAACGCGAGCGGAAAGTGGGCAATACCCTCTTTGCTGCCAATCAGGGAGACGACCTCTGTGAGGGGATCCAATTCCACGCCAAAACGTGCCCCATACCAATCCATCACCGCGTACTTGAAATCGTGCATACCGGAATAGGAGGGGTACCGATGGTTTGCCGGATCCTCAGCCGCCTGCTTCAAAGCAGCGATGATGTGCATGGGTGTGGGCAAATCAGGATCTCCCACACCGAGGTCGATGATGTCCACGCCCTTTGACATCACCTCTTCCTTCTTCCTGTCGATCTCCTTGAATAGATAAGGAGGGAGTTTCTTGAGTCTCTGGGCCTTCTCAATACCTTTCATAGTAACCTCTTCCGCCGCTGCTGATGGGATCGAACCTCGTTCCGGAACCCCGGGGAGCGAAAACGATGGGATACGTGCATTCGCCTGCGGGTGGTTTGTCGGTCTATTTGAGTCCGAGGACGTCTTGCATATCATAGAGGCCCGGAGGCATGCTCACGACCCAGGTAGCCGCCCTAATGGCGCCCCTTGCGAAGTTATCACGGTTGTGAGCGCGGTGAATAAGCTCCAGTCTCTCGCCGATACCGCCAAACATGATCGTATGCTCCCCCGTGATGTCTCCCGCCCGCCATGTCTGAAGGCCGATCTCTTCGTCCGTTCGCTCTCCGATCATCCCCTTCCGTTCATACACTCCCACTTCTTCGATATCGCGATCGACGGATTCCGCCAGGATCTGAGCCAGGCGCATGGCTGTTCCGCTCGGCGCATCTTTCTTGAGCCGGTGATGGACCTCCAAGATCTCCATGTCATAATCGCGGCCGAGAATCTTGGCCATATCCCCTGCGATCTTAAACATGACGTTTACACCGACACTCATGTTGGGGGCCATCACGCATCGGATTTTTTGACCGAGGGCCTTGACCTCGTCGAGCATGGCTCCGGTGATTCCTGTCGTGCCTATCACCATGGCAACACCCTTGGAGGCTGCGACCCGGATATTCTCCACGGTTGCCTGCGGGGCCGTAAAATCGATGACTACGTCTCCTTGGTCAACGACCTCCTCTAACGAGGCCGCGACCTTTAGCCCCATCTCCCCAAGCCCCACAACCTGCCCGACATCCTTGTTGACACTGGGACTTCCGGGATGCTCAAAGGCGGCGGCCAACGCGACATCCGCGTTCTCATGAAGCATACGAATAATGCGGCCGCCCATCCGGCCCGCCGCGCCTGCAACGATACCTTTGATCATCGTCCTATCTCCCTAAGAGGCGGTCGGCAGATTGTAGCAGTCGGTTCCCCGAGCTCCGCCACGTATGAAACTTTATGAAATGAGGCCCTTAAAGCCTTAACGCCCGGTCATGGGGGTCTCTTTTCAAAAACGAGGAATTGAGTGCGTTG
>CAZAGT010000378.1:0-4827 GCA_964484515.1 uncultured Desulfobacteraceae bacterium
CCTGCGGAGGCCCTCCGGCCGCCTCGGGTAGCGCCTTATGCAAAGACATCGCACTCAATTCCTCGTTTTTGAAAAGAGACCCCCCATGGCCCGGCGGTGAGGTATCGACGACTTCAATCATGAAGTTTCATCAGAGGACCTCCCCACGGGGTATCTTTCCTCGAACTCCTTCTGCAGGGTGTGGATTTCTGCCACGATCTCCTTCGGTGTCAACAGGGCTTGGAGACTGGCCGCATAACGGTCTTTTTGGAGTCCCAGGATCGCCAGGAGCCCTTCCTGGTAACGCCGCGCCAACTCACGCGTGATTGTCTGAATCTCACGATAGGCAAAAAGCTCCGCCGTCCCTCTCGTGACAAAGGGAGCTAGGGCCGAGTCCAATGCGGCGTCTAGGACTGTGAACCCGCCGCCGACGGTCGTCTCGAAGGCCAGGATGAGAATCCCCCATAGGACTGAGGTGGAATACATGCCCCATTTCTTGCTTAGGGGCAGGCCTTGCGCGAGCGACTGAAAGGTCTCTTCAAGCCATTCGAACAGTTTCTTTTGGTTCTCTCGGAGTGCCTCTTCGATCTCCTGATCAGTGAGAGGCATGTCCCGCTGACGAAGTGCTTCGTACAAAGGCACCCTATCCGAGGGAGGTGACAGCCTTGCCAGCACCAAACGATTGAACTTCTCGACGCACTCTAGGATCGGCCGAATATCCGCTTTGCGCCCAACTATCGTGAGGCCTTGCCGGTGGCGACTGCGGGCTCCCTCTCGGATAAGGCCAAGGAACCGCAATGGGGCCAGGAGGATCCACTGAACTGCTTTGCGCGGCCGGGCCAGGACATCATACTTGGCGAACAGCTTCCTGATTTCTGCCCGGAGATAGGCCCGGCTCTTTTCGCTGAAGCGGTCCTTTTCGATTGCGAGGAGCGTATGAGAGATCTCTCTGTAAAGGCTCTCAAGTTGCGTCAGCCATTCCTGCGCCGCCGACTCTTCGAGCCTAAGGAGCTCGGTGAGGCGGGCGAGTTCTTCTCTAAGATCCTCGCCAAGTCTTGCTTGTTCTGCGGCGCGGCGTTCGGGGGCGAATTCCATGGCAAGTTCGGCTAATAGAGCCGTTTGGAAAGCCTTGAAGGAACGGTCTTCGGATAACCACTCAACCGGTGATGATGGGGCACGCGGAATGACCCAGGTCCGATGGCCCTCTATGGCGATCCCTTGACTCCGCAGCAACTCTACCACGTCGCCTTTGTCGAAACCGCTCTGTACCTTGTTCACCACCAGGAAGTGGGACCGTCCGTCGCGGATCGTTTCGGAGAGGACCCGGGAAGGTGTCTCGTCCGCATATTTTTCTTGACTCGTAACGAACACGATGACGTCCGCTAGCAGATAGAGATCCTCGGCAATCTCCCGGTGCCGCTCCGCGACGCTGTCCAGGTCGGGGGCATCGACCCAGAGAAGGTGGGCGAAATCTTCTCGCTCGTGTTCCAGCACCGTCAGGTGTCCGGGGCTCCCTGAGGCTGGTCCGGAAGATTTAGCCACGGCGTTGTGGCGATCAACGGGAATGGATGTGAAGGGAAATCCTTTTTCGATGTGACACTCACGGTGGGCATAGGTGACCGGACCCGTTGTTTTGGGGCGCTCAACGCCTGTCGCACTCAGCGAATCACCACAGATGAGATTGAAAAGGGTTGATTTGCCTGTCCCGGTGCCGCCCAAGAGGACTATCCAGAAACAACCGGTTCCCTCTCTGTAGAAAAAGACCGCGAGTTTTTTCGGGAGACCCCGAGTCAGACCCATGATCTCGGCGGCACGCGGAGTGAGTCCGGGACATCGAATCGCGTCCTGGTTCGGCCAACCGCGTAGGCCCGAATTCGTGCTCATTACCGGGTTGTCCTCAGGAGTATCTTCCACTCGTTACCAGTACGGTTGAAATATATCCCTACGTTGCATAAACAACACGACAGAAGGTGTGTAAAGACAATAATAACAATGTTCTCAGCCATTTTTAACGTTAATCCTGGATATCACCAACCGTGAGATCTAGCGAAACCCAAAAGAGGTCGTGTTGTTTACCCTTTGGGAAAGCCGAGGATACCGCATCTTCTGCGTTGTCAAGGGCTTGCAGTAGGTTACTACGGCTGCACCCTTGACGCCTGGAATCTGCGGCATCCTCGACTTTTGCGACGTTAGGGTCTATCTGTTCGTTGCGCAACGATCCTCATCTGGCCGTATGCCCGCCATCCACGACCAACACCTGGCCTGTCACAAAAGAGGCCGCGTCAGAGGCTAGGAATACGGCCGGGCCGACAATCTCTGCCGGCTCGCCCAGCCTTCCCAACGGAATATTACCTAGGAAGTAATGCTCGGTCTCCGGTTTTTCCCTCATAAGGCTTTCAATCAGCGGTGTCCTCGTATGGCTCGGTGCGATGGCGTTGACGAGAATTTGGTGCTTTGCCCATTCGAGGGCCAGGCATCGGGTCATCGCAATCAGTCCGCCCTTGCTGGCGGAGTAATTGGCATTACCCGTCTCCAGCCCGACTATTCCGGCTATGGACGACATATTGATGATTCGTCCGCCTCGCCCCTGACGAATCAGGACGCGCCCTACTTCGCGACAAAATAAGAAGGCGCCCTTCAGATTGATGTCAAGGACGCGGTCCCACATGCTATCGGTCATGTCTTCAGCCTTGGAACGAAGGCCAATCCCGGCATTGTTCATCAGGATGTCGATGGCGCTGAAACGAGCCATAACCTCGTCTAACGCATTCCTGACTTCATCAGGGTTGCTCACATCACAAGCCACAGCGATGGCCCGGCCGCCTTGACGCTCGATTTCGCCCACCACCTCGCGAGCGCCATCTTGAGCCACGTCCACCACACCGACTGAAGCCCCACACTGGGCATAGCCCGCGGCAATGGCTTGCCCGAGCCCTGAGGCCCCGCCGGTTACAATGGCCACCTTCCCCGTCAAATCGAATAGGCGTTCAACCTTGAACATCGGTCTTCTCTCCTTGTCTAAGGATTCAGACTCCTCACAAGAATATGTGGACGATAAGACAGTCTCTAGCCTCTATGGAGGGCTGTGGTGTCTTTTCGAAGTGACTGGCGGGAGGGCGCCGTCTTTTCATGGCTTATCTGTGGGGGAAACCGCAGCCCCGAGCGAAGTCGAGGGGAATGTCGGAGGGGGCAGAACTCCCCCGCAGATAAGTCATAGAAAAGACCAGCCCGGGAGCCCCGGAATCGAAGAAAAGATATCACAGCCCGCCCACCGAACTCCGCGGCAATCATAGTAGAATAGGAAAGCCCGGATTTCGACCGGAACCAGATGTGAGTTCAATCGATCGTGCCATCAATACCGACCTACCGACACGCAGATTCTTGTGAGGAGCCACAATTCATAGGATCTTGCACGGACCTCCGAGTCACACGTCCACGCCATTAAGACACGAAACTTGTTGAACTGTATGGGTTTTCAGCCACAAAAAAGGGGAGTTGATAACTCCCCTCGTCTTTCACCGTCTCGACGTCATGCCAGATCGAGATCTCCATCCTGCCTATGACGAACTCCCTTCAATGCATTGGCGCAAGAGATCACGTCGCAGCGAATCATCCAGTTGCCGGGGATTCGTTTTGATATTGGTAGAAATCTTCGATATCTCCAGAATCCGGTCAATATCCTCGGTGTTCACCGCCACCTCGGCCAAGCGTGAAGAGGGCAGTAATTCCCTGATAAACGCCTCCATCCCTTCAACCGCCTCCTGTGAGGCGACTTCATCCGACTTGCCCTCACCGGAAAAACCCATCGCCCGACCGATATCCGCCACTTTCTCAACGGCGGCAGATCGGTTGAACGCCAGACAGTGCGGCGTCACAATACCGACGAGGCGACCATGGGACTGATGGTTGAAGCTACCGACCGCCATCGCGATTTCATGGCCGACTCCCACACCGGAGCAAATGGCCAGGCCTCCCAGCAAGGCTGCGATCGCCATCTGGCCTCGAGCCTCGAGATCGTCCCCGTTTTTCTTAGCGGCGGGCAGAAACCTTGCTACCAGCTGCATGGCCCTCACGGCAGCAGCTTCGGCTATCGGATTAGCACCGGTCGAAAGATAGCCCTCGACGGCATGTCCAAGCGCATCCAGCCCGGTCTCCACGGTCAATTCCGGGGACATCAGCCGCGTGATCTTCGGGTCGAGGACGACCAGCCGGGCAACAGTCTGGTTGGAATAGACGGCGCGCTTGATACCGGTCTCGCTGTTTGTCATGACCGCTACCTTAGTTGCCTCACTTCCCGTGCCCGACGTGGTTGGTACGGCTACAACAGGGAGGCAGGCCTTCTCCGGCAGAAACTGGTTTTCCTGATGCTCGGCGGCTGTGCCCTCCGTGTCAGTCAAAAAGGCAATCGCCTTCGTGGCATCAAGCGCGCTGCCGCCCCCTAGACCCATAAAGACATCCGCCCCGGACTCTCGTGCCAACGCCACCCCCTTGTCGACCGTGTCCGTGGATGGATCCGACTCGATCTGGTCGAACACGACGACATCCAGCCCGGCTTCGCGCAACACGTTTTCGCACAACCTCAAGATACCTGCCTTCCGCATTGCCGTGCGTCCGCAGCCGATCAGAACGCGTTCTCCTAGACCGGCAACCAACGGTCCAATCCGCTCCAGTGAACCTGCTCCGGATACGACCCGAAACGGCAACCCAATATCGAAATCACCTACTGCCATGAAGTCTCCCTTTCATACCCGAACGGCCATCCGCATCTCTCGTTGCATGCCCAGCCGTCGAAATTCACCCTAACGTTGCAAAAGTCGAGGATGCTGCAGATTCCAGGCGCCAAGGGTG
>CAZAGT010000379.1:0-4785 GCA_964484515.1 uncultured Desulfobacteraceae bacterium
CGAAGGGCCACCTGGGAATAAGCCGGGCTGAGTGCCTGTGCTCATTCTGCCCATCGGCGTCGGCCGTCTTGCCCCTCGGCCGTGAGCTCGGGGCCGAACGGCTGGGCAGCTTCTTCCGCGTTCGAGCGGGTATCGTTTCGTTTTTGAAAAGAGACCCCCATGACCGGACGTTGACTTGTTTCAAAAACCTAAATTGATACAAATAATGGAATACTGGGACAATGGACTCAGATGCGACCGCCCGTCATTCCAATATTCCAGCATTTCGGTATTCCAGTGCCCCCTAGTTTCGCAGCGGTTTTCCGGTCGAGAGCATGTGTTGGATCCTCGCCTGCGTCTTGGGATCGCCGCAGAGGCTTACAAAGGCCTCCCGTTCGAGATCCAGCAGGTACTGCTCACTCACCTTGGTGTCCGCCAGTACATTACCGCCACAAAGGACATGACCAACCTTGCTGGAGACGGTCAGGTCGTGCTCCGTCGCATAGCCCTGCTCGTGCAGGGTCCAGAGGGCCAACTTGATCATCGCATAGGTGCTCCCACCGGCCACGCGGATCTCCTCCGGAGGCCTGGGCGGAGTGTAGCCCTCCATGTTCATGGCAAGCACAGTCTTTTTGGCATCACCAATCAGGAAGTCACGATTGACAGTCATCTTGTCCGTGGACCTCAGGTAGCCTAGCTTGACTGCCTCCGGGCCTGACGTGGCGACCTTGGCCAACGCGATCGTCTCAAAGGCGCGCGCCACAAAGGGCATCAGTTCAATTTGTCGCGGATAGATCCCACCTTTTTGGACCTCAAAGAGGTGCTCCGTGTTTCGTACCAGGAGTTCCTTGGTCCCTCCACCGGCGGGGATCAAGCCGACGCCCACTTCGACCAGCCCCATGTAGGTCTCGGCGGCATAGCGGACCCGGTCCGAGGCCAGACATACCTCGCAACCGCCTCCTAGAGCCATCCCCGCGGGCGCCGCCACTACCGGCTTATCCAGGTATTTCAGCTTCAAGAGCGCGTCCTGAAACATCTTGACCATCCAGTGGAGATCATCCCATTCCTCCTCCTGGGCCGTAAAGAGGACCAAGGGAAGATTTGCGCCGACCGAGAAGTTCGTGGCGTGGTTTGCGATGACTAGGCCCTCAAAGTCCTTGCTGACGATGTCTGTGGACTTGACGATCATGCTCACGATGTCATCGCCCATCGCGTTCATCTTGGTATGAAACTCCAGGCAGACTACGCCGTCACCGATATCGATCAGGGTGGCGCCCTTGTTACTCTCCACGGTCTTCTCGCGATCCTTGAGCGAAGGCAGGAGGACAATACCCGGCTCCACCTCGATCTCCTTGTAGTCCTTGGCCAGGAGATCATAATAGTAATTCGTCCCGTTCTCTCGATGGTAGAAGGACGCCTTACCACTGGCGAGCATCTCCTCAACCCACTCGGGAATTTGAAAACCGGCCTCCTTCATCTTGGCCACCGACTCTTCGACGCCCAGGACGTCCCAGGTTTCAAAGGGTCCCATCTTGCGAGCGAAGCCCCACTTGACGGCATTATCCACCTTGACGATATCGTCGGCGATCTCGGGAATGCGGTTTGCAGCGTAGACCAGGCCTGCGCTGACGTGGCGGAACGTGAACTGCCCGCCGACGTCAGGGGCATAATAGAGGGCCCGGATTTTGTTGGTCGTGCCCGAGATGTTCTTAGCCGTCTCCAAGGAAGGCAGGGCGACCTTCTCCTGTGGTCCGTACTCCAGGGTCGCGGGATCCAATGAAAGGATGACCCGCTTGCCATCCTGATCCTTGGACTTCCTGTAGAATCCCTGCCCCGCCTTCTCTCCCAGGAGATTCTTATCGATCATCTTGCCGACGATCTCCGGGGCCTTGAACATCTCTCGCTCCTCGTCCTCCGGGGCCCCGTTGTACACGTTATCAGCCACGTGTAGCAGTGTATCGAGACCGACGAGGTCGGCGGTCCTGAAGGTAGCGCTTTTAGGATTTCCGAGCACCGGCCCGGTCAGTTGATCCACGGCCTCGATGCGTAACCCCAACTCATTCATGGCCCGGATCACGGCGAACATACTGTAGACGCCGATCCGGTTGGCCACGAAATTGGGCGTGTCCTTGGCATAGACTACCCCCTTACCAAGGAGCTTCTCACCGGTATGGGTCAGGGTGTCGAGCACCTCCAGCAGGGTCGCTGGACCCGGGACAATCTCCAGGAGCTTCATATAGCGAGGAGGATTGAAGAAATGCGTAATTGCAAAGTGTTTTTGGAAGTTCTCGCTTCGGCCCTCACACATGGCCGCGGCCGAGATCCCCGAGGTGTTTGATGTAATAATGATTCCCGGCTCTAGGATCGTCTCCACTTTCTCAAAGAGTTTTTGTTTGATGTCGAGCCTCTCGACGACCGCCTCAATGATCCAGTCAACCTCTTTGAGTCGCTCCAGGTGGTCTTCGAAATTGCCGGTCGTGATCAGGCGAGCGTTTTCCGGCAGGTAAAAGGACGCAGGCTTCGCCTTCAGGGCTGTCTTTACGCCCCTGTCGGCAAGCTTGTTGCGAAAGGCTTCCGCCTCTGCCGTCAAACCCTTTTTCCGGTCCTCGTCCGTCAGCTCTGGAGGGACGATATCCAGCAGGATCGTCTCAATCCCTACGTTGGCCAGCTGAGCCGCAATCGTGGCGCCCATCACGCCGGCACCCAGTACCGCCGCGCGCTCTATCTTCCTATTCATCGAGAGACCTCCACCAGAAACGATGTGCATTCTATATCCTTGTGATATTTCTGTCGATTTCTACAAAAAATGAATGAGATCTCATTCATTTTTCGACTTTATCATAGGTATTTTGCCAAGTCAAATGGCAAATTGAAACTCAAATGTCTCATGTCGGTGATCGTTCTTAGTCTGAATGAAAAGATGAGTCGACCGGGCCAGTTATATCACATTCACCAAAAGGACGCAGCGAACGGCGGGGATTTTCTCATGCGAGCTGAACCTTCGAGAATGAAGATAAGCGTACGTGGTTGACGATAGTAAATCCGATCTAGCTACGCGAGACCGGCTTTCCGCCTTGCAGGACATCCAACAAGGTAAGCAACTGAAACGAGGCTCGATATCCGGCATTTTATAACTCGGAAAACCCTAGAGCACGTTATCCGAGGCATACGCAAAATGTGGTGGTCTGACTTCCTGCCCCGTTGACACATTGGCAAAGCGGGCCGCGAAAGGAATTTGACTCAAAATGATCCCTGAATTAGGGTTCTTTCAGTTGAACGTCTTAAACGACAAAGGTTGACGTAACGAGATAGGGTAAAGGGCTGTGTCAGGAGCGATCAAATGGAAGTGGATGAGATACGAAGAGCATTGAAGAGGTGCTCGATCTTTGACGGTTTTAATGATGACCAGCTTGACTTCTTGATCCAGAACGCCCGTGTCAGGCATTTCGCAGAGGACACCACGATCTACGCCAAAGGGGAAGAGGCCTCTGAAACCTTTTGCCTGATGGTCTCGGGAAAGGCGAGGGTCATTTCCGAGAGTGGGCAAATGCTGCGAACCTTCGGGCCGAACGAAATCATCGGAGAGATTGGAACCATCAGCCCTCAACGCAGACGCACCGTCACACTCGACGCCGCAACCGCCGTGGGCCTTCTTGAATGGGACCTCAAGGCGATCGAAGAAGAGCTACCCGACCTCTTCCCGAGACTGCGGGATCTGGCACGGAAGCGGACCCTGAACTGGACCTATTAGCATCCTCGTTGAGCTGGAATAATCGTTGTCCGCACCCCGCAGCACGCAGGTGCCAATGTCTGCGAACGGGGGCGAGCCCCCAACTCCGCGAACCTATTCGTACGTGAACCTTGCGGCTATTGGGATTCGGGAGGCTGAGCTCCCTCATTGATAATCCTGATCGCCTCGTCAACCGAGTCAGTGCTTTGAAACAGATCAAGGTCGGAAGGACTGATCGTCCCTTCCGGGAGGAGTGCCTCTTCAATGAAGTCATTTAACGACCCCCAGAACCTGTTCCCCATACCGACGATTGGAAAGGACTCGATCTTGTTGGTCTGCATCAAGGTGGCGGTCTCGAATACCTCGTCCAGCGTGCCGAACCCTCCCGGCATCACAATGAACGCGTGAGAGTACTTGACAAGCATCACCTTGCGGACGAAGAAGTGTTCAAACTCCACGAAACGGTCCAGATACGGGTTCGGTTTTTGCTCCTTGGGAAGCTGGATATTACATCCGATACTGAGCCCGCCGGCCTCCTTCGCACCCCGGTTGGCCGCCTCCATGATACCAGGGCCGCCGCCTGTCATCACCGCGAAGCCTTCACGTGCCAAACCTTGACCGACTTGGCGAGCCAACTCATAGTACTCATGCTCCTCGGGAAAACGGGCCGATCCAAATACCGTGACGCACCGGCCGAGGGTCCCGAGCCGCTGGAAACCACGGACAAATTCGAGAAAGACGCGACCGGCGCTGGCCAACTCCTCCGGGTGCTCACGACTCCCACTCAGGAACCTCTTCTCCTCATCTTCACCTGCAGCCTCGTACCAATCCAAGCTATTCGTATTCGGTTTCCTGCTATTTGTCATTCTATCCGCCCTTTCCCTTCAGTATTTCCATGCCACCTAGGAAGCTGGAAGACTTGCCGCTCCGCGCCTTCGCCGCTCAGCTTATCCGAGCGTTTCACGAGTCGTCAGCATTCTCTCGACCACGATAATCCATCACAAGACGTTCATATCCGGGCGACAAATCCGGCGTGTCCGCCGACGCGGTTTGGCCTCCACCCACCTGATTACGGT
>CAZAGT010000380.1:0-4768 GCA_964484515.1 uncultured Desulfobacteraceae bacterium
GTTGAAGGTAATACTCCCGCCCTCCGGCTTCTGCTCCCCCATAATCAGATCGACAATGGTGCTCTTTCCAGCCCCGTTTGGACCGATGAGTCCGACAATTTCTCCTCTAGCAATATGGAAGGAGACATCATCGACCGCCACCAGGCCGCCAAAGACCTTTCTCAGTTGACGTACCTCCAGGATACGCTCCTTGTTATGAGCGTTTGGTTCCATCAACATCGCTCCCTCGGGTTCAATGGTTTCGAGCAGCGCAATATCCGCAAGACTCCTTTGTCAACCAGCTATTCACTCCTGTACTGCTCAAGTGTCGGCACGAGAGCGATCAGGCCCCTGGGAGTAAACAAGACGACAATAATCAGAATGACAGCGTAGATGAGCATCGAAGCCCCGGCGCGTCCACCACCAAGGACAAAATTGCTAAGCTCCATCAGCGGAACCACGATGCAAGCGCCGATAACCGGGCCCCAGACGGTCCCAACACCCCCAATGATGGCCACCAAAATGATCTCGATCGAGAGATGTAAGCCAGCCACGGCATACGGATCAATATAGGTCATGAAGATCATGTAGAAACCACCGAGGATCGACGTAAGAATAGCACTGATCACCAGGGCCAAGTTCTTGGTACTAGCCAGAGGTATGCCGAGGTTTTCGGCCGCGTCTTGGTTTTCCTTAATGGCTTGAAGGTAGTAGCCCATCCGGGAGTTGTATATTCGCCGGGACACAAAGACACATAAAGCGAGCAGGACAAAAGAGATGCAGTAATTCATGTGCTCAGTCGCAAACTGTAGCCTCCAAGCGTTCCTGCCCGTGAAGGGGATTGTCACGCCTAACGGGCCGCCGGTCACCTCCTTGAAGTGAAGAAGGAGGATACGAACGATCTCGCCGAAAGCCAGCGTGGATAAGGCGAAATAAGGGCCCCTCAGCCGAAGAACCAATTTGCCCAGGAAATAGGCCACGACTGCAGTGAGGATAACGCCGGGAAGAACGCCGGCCCATGGAGGCGCGTTATAATGTAGCATCAAGAGCCCGGTCGTGTAGGCGCCGAAAGCGACGAAGGCCGCATGTCCCAGCGAAAGCTGTCCGGCATATCCTCCAATAATGTTCCAGGCGCTGCCCAAAGCCGCGAAGAAGAAGATGTTGATCAAGACTCTAAACAGGTACCGTTGGGACAACAGCAGCGGCAGTGTCATTACGGCAACCACAACGAATAAAAAGGCCAAGGTTCGGATGCGATTTGATTTGCCGTTTCGGCGATCGACCATCAGTACGCCTTCCCTTTCCCGATAATGCCGGTCGGCTTAAATAGCAGAACCAGAACGAAGATAATGAAAGGACCCAGCATGGCGAGATCTAGGGCGACATACTGGGCGCTCAGAGACTCGGTAACCCCGATCACCAGGGCGCCGAGGATGGCCCCGGGAATGTTTCCCATGCCGCCCAAGACAACGACGACAAATGCAATCAAGACATACGATTGCCCCACGCTGGGATAGATGTATCTGAAGGGCGTGACGACCGTTCCCGCCAGCCCCGCTAGGGCGACACCGATTCCAAAAGCCACCCGGTGCATCTTACGGGGATTGATCCCCATCAGGATGGCCACCTCGGGCTTTTCCGCCACGGCCCTTAGTCCTCTGCCGATACCCGTGCAAGACAAAAGAAGCCACAGGATGACTGAGGCAACCATGGCCACCGAGAAGGCGATAAAGCGCGGCAGCATGAGAAGGATTGGCCCGATTTGGATAGAAGAGAACTTGTAGGACGTTTTAATAGAGTGTGGCTCCGCTCCCATGATCAACAAGGTCAAATTGATGAGCAGCACCGAGATACCCAGCGTCAACAGGATTTGAGACTCATCAGGCAGACCGACAACCCGGGCGATCAGTGTCCTTTGGACAATGACGCCCAGTCCAAACATGACAGGAACGGTAATAATCATTGAAAGGTTGGGATCGAGTCCTAGCAGGGAGTGCGTTACGTATGTCGCGACCATTCCCAGCATCACAAACTCACCGTGGGCGAAGTTCACAACGTTCATAACCCCGAAAATCATGGTCAAGCCCACCGAAATCAGTGCGTAGACGCCGCCGATCATGATGCCGTTGACCACCGCCTGGATAAAGATTTCAACTTCCATGCCCATCAATAACTCCGCAAGGCTGCTCCCTGCAGTCCATACGCCGTCGCTTGCCTTGAGCCGCCATCAGCACCTGGCTCGCCACCCGACTTGCGCCCGGCCTTCGCTGCTCGCCGATGATCGCCTATTTAACCGGCCAGATGACCTTTGCCGTGGCGACCTCTTCAGGGAAAACGGTTCTGACCGTATCATTTTGCCACTGGATCATGGTTGGGAAGGTGTAGAGGTTCCAACCGGTCTTGTCGAACTTGATCTTTCCGGGCTGCATCATGCCGTCCATGGATGAGCCGAACTCTTGAGTCGCCAGGGCTGCGCGGACTTTCTCCGGATCGGCTGAGCCGGCTCTTTCAATAGCCTCCTTGAGCAGCCAGACCATGGCGTAGTGCTCACCGGCTTGTTCGGGCATGAACGTTCCTAACCGCTTTTTATATCGTTGAGTCACTTCCTTGCGCTCTGGAAAATCCAGGATGTTCTTCGTATCCCAGCTCCAGGAGCCGACGCTGAATATCCCGTTCACCCTGGAGCCGATAGCCTTTTCAATGGGCGGCCAGCAGAATCCAGCGCCGCCGCCTATCACCAACGGGTTGACTTTCATCGCCCGCATGGTACTGATCAGCAGCTGGGCATCGGGGGTGTAGGAGACCGGGAAGATGACGTCCGCGCGTGAGGCCTTGATCTTGGTGACCAGCGGGCCGGCGTCGGTGATGTCTTTATCATAGGCCTGGAAAAGGGCGATGTTGTTAAACCCTTCCTCGAGGCAGGTCTGTTTCAGGCCTTGTGAGGTCGACGTCCCGTAAGCTGTATTCTCATAGATGAAACCCACCCTGTTGATCTTGAGGTTGTATTTGTCTCGCAAAAAGGCCGCAAACTCAACCTGGGTGCGGCCGAAATCAGAGCCTTTTGGGCAGATCTCAAAGACGTACTTATATCCTTGGGCGGTAATCTTGTCCGAGATGGAACTCGTAACCAGGGGAACTCTGGCTTTCTCGATCGTAGGCAGGCAGGTCAGGGTCATTCCGGAATAGCCATAACCGATGGCGCCGGCCACCTTGTTCGTCGAAAGAACTCGCTCGGTTACATTAGGGCCTTTGGAATAGGTCGTTGTCACGTCAGCAAGCAAGAGCTTGATTTTGGCCCCTCCAAGGGCCTTGATGCCACCTGACCTGTTGATATCTTCCATAGCCATTACCGCTCCGGCCCGACTCTGTTCACCGAGATCTGCTCCGGAACCGGACAGGATCAAAAATACAGCGATATTGACCTCCTCTGCGGCAAGGGCGTTGCCAACCAGGCCCAAACCTAGACATGCCGTCAAGCCAACGATCCAAAAAGATCTCCATTTCATGATGCACCTCCTAATGTCGCCATTGGAATTCACAAAAAAAGAACCCTTTCCCGTTAGTCCTCCGGGCTGTGAGGCACGCCGTTGGTCTCATCAAAGGCTTAGAAATCTTGCGGCCTCACATCCGCTTCTCCTTGTCCACCTCATGGCCCCGGCCGCTATGCCTTAATACGTCCCCTGCCACATGTCCCGCCAGAACTGGACGGATTCCGCAGCACCCATGGGCCGTGGATTCATCGATCGCGGCCAGTTCTTGATCATCAGGGCGGCAAGGTCCTCGAGGTCACCCTCGTTGATTCCGCTTAATTCCTTAAGGCTTAAAGGGAGGCCAACGTCTTCGTTCAATTGCGCCACAGAGCTCACCGCCAAATGGGCGGCATCTAATTCCGAGAGCATCCAGGTCTGCTCGCCCAGGGCGACGGCAATCTTGGCCAGTTTCGGAACGCAGACGGGCAAGTTAAAAGACATGGTGTAAGGCAACGGAAGACCACAGCCCAAGCCGTGGGGAGTCGGTCTGTATTTAGAAATCGCGTAAGAGGCGCTGTGAGCATATAGCCCCCCGGACATCATCATACCCATCATGGCCAGCGAGGCCGCCATGGACATGTGGTAGCGGGCCTCCAAATCCTCGCCGTCGGCCACCGCCCTGCGCAGGAAAGCACCGATCATTTCGATGCTCGTCAGGCACAACGCATCGCTGAATGGATTGGCCTTTTTGTGGAGCATTCCCTCGATTGCATGACTGAGGGCGTCTATGCCGGTGTTGGCCGTAACGATTTGCGGCATCGTCGTCGTTAGGCTCGGATCGATGATGGCGATGTCAGGATAGTAATAAACATGGGAGAGAAAGAATTTATCATCACCAATACCCAGGGATATATTCATGCTGACTTCACTGCCCGTGCCCGAGGTCGTCGGGGCTAGGATGAGCGGGACCCCTCGAGCTTCGGGAACCGCTCTGCGCTCCGCATATACCCGCGGTGATTTTCCGCTCGAGATACACTGGGCGGCAAGCTTAGCCATGTCCATGACGCTGCCGCCACCAACGGCCACGACGAGGGCCGGCTTGCATTGCGCTCCATAGTCGTAAAGGGCCTCAGCCGTCTCCAAATGGGGCTCCGGCTCAATCTTGGTATACGTGCACACTGCATGGCCGGCCTCCGACAGGCTGGTCGCAACCCTTTCTAATATACCCAGCTCTTCGATGATCTCATCACCCACAAGGAGGATCTTGCCGGGGGGGGGGGGGGGGGGGGGGGGGGGGGGGGGGGGGGGGGGGGGGGGGG
>CAZAGT010000381.1:0-4752 GCA_964484515.1 uncultured Desulfobacteraceae bacterium
GCCCCGAGCTCACGGCCGAGGGGCAAGGCGGCCGACGCAGATTGGGCGAATGCGCACAGGCACTCAATCGGGCATATTCCGCGGTGGCCCTTCGGCCGCCTCGGGTAGCGCCTTACACTGAGACCTCGCACTCAATTCCTCGTTTTTGAAAAGAGACCCCCATGACCGGACGAACCAAATGCCAAAGCGTTTCAAGAATCTAAAATGTTGCCTATTTCCCTCATTGCTTATCACCCTGAGGCGTTACGCCGCCGTGAGTTCAGGCCAAGGGCATTGGCGCCAGCCGACGTCCTTTCGGTTGACACACTCCAGGCCGCAGCTTATAATCCCTACCACGGAGGTCGGTTGTTGTGATCAAGTTTTCGGCCAACGCGATAAAATTCCTCAAGAAAAAGGATATTGACACCATCGCTTTTCGCTTTGTCGAGTTCGAGGCTGGAGGTACGTTGGGCTTAGCTAAAGATGTTGCTGTTACCTTTGAGGCGCCCCCTGACGCCGAAGCCTTCCGGCGTGATCTTGTCGAAGGGGTAGAGGTGTTCCTCGACAATAGACTTAAGATTGATGGGGAGGTGGTGATCAAGAGAGAGGGGTTCTGGAAATTCAGCTCTCTGTATGCTGATGGGGTGCGCGTCCCCATCTAGTTCTGAGCTATCCTCTTTTTTGGATGGACACGAACTAGGCTTAACCGGCTCTCGAGAAGAGACATGAGGAGGTCCTTATGAATTCGTTATTGCTTGCGATCATCATGCTGGCTGGGTACTTCGTGGCCTATCACACCTATGGTAGATTCCTGGGCCACAAGATCTTCAAACTGGCAGCCGACAATGTCTGCCCTTCACACGAACTACGGGATGACATCGACTTCGTGCCGACCAACAAGAGCGTCCTCTTTGGTCATCATTTCACGTCGATCGCGGGCCTCGGCCCGATCGTGGGTCCGGCGATCGCCATCATTTGGGGCTGGGTCCCGGCGGTGTTGTGGGTCTTTTTAGGCTCTATCTTCTTTGGGGCGGTCCATGACTTTGGGGCCCTAGTAGTCTCCCTGCGTCACAACGGTCGCTCCATCGGCGACATATCGGCCGGCTTGGTAAACAACCGGGTAAGAACCCTCTTCTTGCTCATTATCTTTTTCCTCCTGTGGACCGTCATCGCCATCTTTGCGCTGATTATCGCGATCCTTTTCAATATGTACCCTCAGGCGGTCTTCCCGGTCTGGGTCCAGATCCCGATCGCCGTCTGGCTGGGCCGGATGATCTACAAGCATGGCGCCAGCCACGTGACCATGGGAATCGTGGCCGTCGTCCTGATGTACTTATCGGTCGTGATCGGCGCCTACCTGCCCCTCGATTTGAAGGCCCTGGGCCTCAGTGAGAACGCGGCCCTGGTCACATGGATGATCATTCTCTTTATATACTGTTACATCGCCTCGTCGCTGCCGGTGCAGACCTTGCTCCAACCTCGGGATTACATCAATGCCCACCAGCTCTTCATCGCCTTCGCCCTCCTAATCATAGGCGTCTTCGTATCTCATCCCCAAATCGTGGCACCCGCCGTAAACCTATCTCCCCAGGGGGCTCCGCCTTTTTTGCCGTTTTTGTTCGTGGTGATCGCCTGCGGCGCCATTTCGGGGTTTCACGCCCTGGTGAGTTCGGGCACCTCTTCCAAGCAATGCTATTCCGAGGTCGATGCGCGCTTTGTGGGGTATGGATCGATGCTGATGGAAGGGGTCCTTGCCGCGCTGGTCATCATCTCCGTGGCCGGCGGCATCGGTCTTGGGCTCAAGACGGAGGACGGCAGCACCCTAATGGGAGTGGCCGCCTTTACGTACCACTATGCCTCTTGGGCGGCGGCCAGCGGGCTGGGGGCCAAGATCGGCTCCTTTGTGAGCGGAGCGGCCAACATGATCAGCTCCTACGGTATTCCCCTCTCGATCACGATGACCATCATGGGTGTCTTCATCGTCTCCTTTGCGGCGACGACCCTGGATACGGCCACCCGCCTACAACGTTACGTCATCGGCGAGCTGGCCACGGTCTACAAGGTGCCCTTCTTGGCGAAGCGCCATCCGGGGACCATGGCTGCCGTCATCACGGCCTTTATCTTGGCCTTCTACAACGGTTCCGGCAAGGGTGCCCTGACCCTGTGGCCGCTGGTCGGTACCGTCAACCAACTCCTGGGGGCTTTGGCCCTCCTGGTGATTACCCTCTATTTAGCCAAACAAAAGGTGCCGACCGTCTTCAGCCTGATCCCGATGGCCTTCATGCTCGTGATGACGGGATGGGCCATGGTCCTGAATCTGGAGAAATTCTTCCAGAGCTCCAACTGGCTCCTGCTCGTGATAGGCCTGATCGTGTTCATCTTGGAGGTCTGGATGGTTATCGAGTGCGTGGGGGTGATCAAGACAGCCTACGGGAAACCGGAGGAAGGGGCTCTTCAGCCGGCCTCCTGAGGGATATGCCGGTAAGCTGAAGCTATGTGTTATGCCGGACCTGATCCGGCATCCCAGAATGTAGGACGTCAAGAGAGCAGAGGAGTCCCTTTCGGCTTTGCTTAGGGTGGTGAGCCTGTCGAACCACGGATCAAGCTCAGACACTGACCCATAAGCGAATATAGACGGCTGGGCCATTTGTGAGACCGTCTTTTAGCGGCTGGGAGCTTTAATTTGTCTGGCAGATTCTCCTCTGAAGATTGATAAGAACGTGGCGACAAGCTTTTTGTATGCGTTCGCCCGGCTTAACTAAGCCGCACCCGCGACCAACTTGCGAGCCAATTGAACCGCCTCGGTCGCATCCTTGCCATACCCGTCCGCACCGATACCTTCCGCAAAGGCGGCATCGACCGGCGCTCCACCCACCATCACCCTGACCTGGCTACGCAACCCGTCCTGCTCCAGGGTCTCGATGACTCTTTTCATCTCCGGCATGGTGGTGGTCAAGAGCGCTGAAAGACCCAGAACGGCCGGCCTCACCTTTCTGACCTCGGCCACTACGTTTTCCACCGACATGTCCACCCCCAGGTCGATCACGGCAAACCCGGCGCCCTCCAGCATCATGGTGACCAGGTTCTTGCCGATGTCGTGCACATCCCCTTTCACCGTGCACATCATGATCGTCTCTTTTGATGCACTCGAGTCCTCAGCCAGGAGCGGCTTGATGATGCCTAGCCCTTTCTTCATGGTCAGGGCCGAAACCAGCATTTCCGGGACGTAGATCTGGTTGTCCGCGAATTTGGCTCCAACCACATCCATGGCCGCAATCATGGCCTGGTTAATGATCTTATCCGGATCGAGCCTCTGCTCAAGCGCCGCGTGGACCAACTCTTCAATCTCGTCGTGTTTCCCACCGATGATCGCCTCTTTGATCACGCCGAGCTGATCTTCCATAGACGTCCCCTCTTCGATTTCCGTCTGCCTTGCCCCTCGGGCCTTAGGCCTCCGGGGCGCCCTAATATCCCTCCCGAACAGCCGCCACGATTGCCTTGAGATTTTCCAAAGGAGTTGAAAGCGAGATGGCACACTCCGGGCCAATGATATTTACGCCCGCCTCGATAGCGTAGCGGGCCTGTTCGAATACGTCGGCCGGCGTTCCCTGGTAAAGGGCTTGGGGATTGTTCACGCAACCGGCCAAAGACATCCGTCCGCCGACCTTTCGGACGGCGACCTTCGCATCTACCTGCCACTCGAAATGGTACGCATCAAAACCGGCATCCGCAAACAACTCCAAACGGTCCACGCAGTTTCCGCACACGTGCAAGATTAAGGGGCCCTCGATGAGTCCCGTCAGCTCCTGGTGCAAGGGCAAGAGGTATTCCCTGTAGTGCTCCGCGCTCACGAGGCTACCGGTGGCATGGTCGGCCAGAACCACGGCATCCGCTCCGGCTTGAAACTGAGCGCGAGCGAAATCAACCGTGACCGGCATCAGCTGACGCAGCATCCTTTGTACTTTCTCCCTTTCGCCCAAGCCCACCTGGAGCAACAGGTTCTGGGTGCCGGCCATGTGGTAGGCCAACGTCCATGGACCCATGACCTTCCCCACAACGGCCACGTTACCCCCCACGTTCCGCCTCAGGATGGAGAGGGCGTCCAGGACCACCCGTGTGGAGGGCTTCTCCAGCAGGTCTTCTGGGATATTCACATCGGAGAAATCTTCGTAGGGAAAGTTCTTGCAGTCCGGCATCGTCTCCCGGTCTCCCCAGTCCACCTCGCAGCCAAGCGCGGCCGCCTCCTGGTCCACACTAAACTCGGGCATTACCGTGTCAAAGCCGACGATCTCGTGGCCCGCGAGCGCCAGCTCAGCCATCGCCTCCGCGTCCAGGTGGGCATGCGGGAAGGAGACGCCGCATGCATCCATCAGCTCCTGACACACAATCGACGTGGGGTTTCCCGCCGGCGGTCTCTCACCTTTTCGGCCGTCGTAAAGGGCCGACATGAACAAATTATAGCTCGTGGATTTCAATGTGTTTGAACCTCCTCCTTCGTAAGCATCGATGAAGACAGACATCAATGTCGGTTGGACGTCATTTGCCAGGCACCTTTGCTCATTCAACGACTCTACCACCCAGCGGATGACGCTAGCAAGGGAAACGTCATAGGTGGGACCTGTCGTATAAGACCTCATGATAGGAGATCTTTGATTCCTTAACGCCCGGTCATGGGGATCTCTCTTCAAAAACGAGGAATTGAGTGCGTTGTCCCCGCGTAAGGCGCTACCCGAGGCGGCCGGAGGGCCACCGCGGTATAGGCCGGATTGACAG
>CAZAGT010000382.1:0-4733 GCA_964484515.1 uncultured Desulfobacteraceae bacterium
GTGGGAAGCCTAAGAGAGGGTTAGCTGCCGCGGAGCGGTTTAGTTCATGGATAGGATATCGGAGCCGTGGTCAATTTTGTGATAAGATATAGTCAGTTTTTGGGATTTGTTGAACTCTGAGGTATCTTGCGAGTATCCTAATGAGGCTTCAAGTAGTGATGAATTGAGGTAACCAGTCACAGGTTCCCTGCTTCCGCTTCGCTTGAGCCCCATCTATATGTCTTTTCTTCCGCTTTACGGCTCGCATGAGCTCTAGCTTCCAACGTTGTTTTCGCGAATAGAATTCGATTTGAGTCGAGAGTGCAAATCTTGCCCGCCGGCGGAACGAATACGGTCGATTGTGAGTTGGCAGGCGCCGGGCGTCGGTGGTAAGATTACGACTGGAGCTTAATGGAGAGTAGCGAAGCTGTCGAAAAACCGACTACTCAGAGGCTGATGGAAGATGTCCATCCCATTGTCCTCAACGGGACGAGGGATGGGGTTTATTCCGATCGAATCGGGACAGGTGGGCGTTTCCCGACGGCCTGAGCGGAAGGGCATACCATGCATACAGAGATAGTCATGATTGGTACCGAATTGCTCCTGGGAGAGATCGTGGATAGCAATGCAACGATACTGGCCAAGGCACTGCGTGATATCGGGATGGATCTCTTCTACAAGACCACGGTCGGTGACAATGAAGAGCGGATCACGGCGGTCCTCAATCACGCGCTTGACCGGGCCGATGTGGTCATTACGTCCGGAGGGTTAGGTCCCACGGTCGACGATGTTACGCGCCAGGCGGTGGCTAACGCTACGGGGCGAAAGCTTATCTACAGTGAGGAGCTGGAAGCCCAGATTGAAGCTCGGTTTCGGAGTTTTGGCCGCCGGATGGCCGAGAATAACAAACGCCAAGCGTACCTCCCGGAAGGAGCCCTCCCTCTGGCGAATCCGGTGGGGACGGCCCCCTGTTTTCTTAGTGAAGACGTGGGGGGGCGTGGTTTCATCATCTCTCTGCCCGGCGTTACGCGAGAGCTGGAACACATGATGACCCACGTGGTTGTACCCCTGCTGGTCAAAAGAATGGGCGGCATTCAGGTGACCAAGGTCCGCATCCTCAGGACCTGTGCCGTGGGGGAGAGCAACGTTGATCGTGCCATCGGGGACTTGATGGCAACGAGCAACCCCACGGTCGGCTTGGCCGCCCATGCAGGCCAGACCGATGTACGCATCACGGCCAAGGCGGAAACCGCAGCGGCGGCAGAAGCCCTTATCGCCGAGATGGAAAAAAACGTCCGCGAGCGGCTGGGTGTCGCCATCTATGGTGTGGGTGAACAATCGTTGCCCGAAGTCGTTGGGGGACTCCTGGAGGAGAAAAGACTAAAGTTAGCCGTACTCGATACCCTGACGGGAGGTAGACTTGCGGACGAACTGACCTCAGCCGGTTTTGGCGGGTGCATCACGAAAAATGTCTCTGTGGACAGCCTTTCGGCGGCATCGCAGTCCCTAGGGATGGATCCAGCCTCTGAGATGAGAGATGACGGGGGCGTCCGCCTGGCAGCGTCTTTTGCCGAGAAGATCGCCCCAAAGGATGGAATAGGTCTGACCCTCTTGGGTCCCTTTGATGATCATCTGACCTTTATCGCCGTTCATGGGCCCGGTGACCTTCGCTTGAGTGAACCGAGCCGTCACTACCGCCGAAACGAGTATGTGCGATCTTGGCTTGTCATTCAGGGGCTCGATTGGGTCAGACGGGCCGTACTCGGTCAATTGAGATCACCGGCCGACTGGAGCTAGAAGCTGGCTGCGCAGGTTTGCAGGGTCCGTCACGGGCATCTTGCAGGCGTAGTCCTGGCAGACATAGACCGTCGCCTTGCCGTTCAAGCTGACGTGATTCTTAACGAAATCCGCAACGTGTGTGATGTCTGGCGCTTCCGTGTCAGAAGAGCGGAAGATTACGATTTTGTTGGGTATATAAGCGGTGCGCACTGACTGGAGCATGTCGAGGGTGTCATCGGCATTAGGTTTGCCCACGACAACGACCTCGTAAGAGGGACCCAGACCGAAATCGACAACGGCCATGAATTGAGTATAGCCTGAGGGATACTGTCCGATTTGCTTGGAAAAGGCCTTGCTGATGGACGAGGCCCTTTCTTCGAGTTCAGTACGGCCTGAAAAACGCGCCAGGCGCAACAAGTTCAACATGGCCACGGCATTCCCCGAGGGGAGCGCACCGTCGTAGACCTCCTTCTTTCGGATGATGAGGCCCTCACTGTCGTCCGAAGTAAAGAAAAGCCCCCCCGAATCGTCATCCCAGAAATGGCCCAGCATGTGTGTGTTCAACTCCAGGGCAGTCTTTAGATAAGGAACCTCGAAGGTAGCCTCATAAAGCTCGATCAAACCCCAGATCAAGAAGGCATAGTCGTCCAGGTGAGCGGTAATCTTGGCTTCCCCGTCCCGAAACCGATGAAGGAGACGGCCATCCGTCCTTCGCATCCGGTCAAGGACAAAGGCGGCGGCCTTGCCAGCGGCCTCTGCATACTTGGGTTCATCCAGCACCTGGGCACCACGGGCAAACGCCGCTATCATCAAGCCGTTCCAATCGGTCAGGATCTTATCGTCTTTGTGGGGATGAATCCGCCTCTCGCGCACTTCGAACAGCTTTTTCCTGGCCGCGGCCGCATCAGCCATCAGGTCGGCTGCGGGCAGCCCCAGATCTGAGGCAATCTCCTCAAATGATTTTCCCTGGTGCAAGATGTTCGCACCCGTCTTTTGCCCTGTGGCCTCCTCCTTGAAATTGCCGTCCTCTTCGACGTTGAAGACCTTGACGATGGAGTCCGCCGACGCCTTACCCAGGATCCGGTCAATTTCGTTCTTCTCCCAAAGGTAAAACTTCCCTTCGACCCCTTCGCTATCAGCGTCTTCGGCGGAATAGAAGCCCCCTTCGGGCGCCGTCATATCGCGTGAGACATAGGTGAAGATCTCTCCTGCTGTATCTGCATAAAGGACCTTTCCTGTAGCCTGAAAGGCTTCCAGGTAGGCCAGCGCCAGGAGGGCCTGATCGTAGAGCATTTTCTCGAAATGAGGGACCAGCCATTCCCGGTCGGTCGAGTAACGGTGAAAGCCGTAACCGATTTGATCGTAGAGACCACCGTATCGCATCTCCTGGAGCGTCTTTTCAACCATGGCTAGGCCCTGCTCGTTGCCGGAGCGTTTCCAATAGCGAAGCAAAAAGAGCAGATTATGCGGAGTCGGGAATTTTGGAGCCGTGCTGAAGCCCCCATATGGGGTATCAAAACGCTGCCGGAGCTCCTCAAAGGCCTGATTTAGCTCCGTTCGGCCTAGTTCCGCTCCGGTACTTTCTTTTTCCAAACCCTGAAGGGCGTCGACGACCCTTGTCGCCGAGTCGAGAACCTCGTTCCGGCGATGCGTCCATATCTCCTTGATGCGAGGGATCAACTCCATCATCCCGGTTCGCCCGAATCGATTCCCTTTAGGGATGTAGGTGGCCGCGAAAAAGGGTTTCTTGTCTGGCGTCATAAAGATCGTAAGGGGCCAACCGCCGCTCCCTGTGAGCATTTGACAAACCGTCATGTAGACGTGATCGAGGTCAGGACGCTCCTCGCGATCTACCTTGACGGAGACAAAGGCGTCGTTCATGAGCTCGGCGACTTCCGGGTCCTCAAAAGACTCGTGTTCCATCACATGGCACCAGTGGCAGGTGGAATAGCCGATGGAGAGGAAGATCGGTATGTCCTCTTGGCGCGCTTTCTCAAACGCCTCCTTGCCCCATGGGTACCAGTCCACCGGATTATAGGCGTGCTGAAGGAGATAGGGGCTTTTTTCGTGGATGAGCCGATTGGGTCGTTTGTTCGATTCTACCGATGCTTGAACCATCGTTCTCAGCCTTCCGCTAGAGGTTAGAGATATGGACAGCACAACGGCGAAAAGCACCTTGACAGCAACGCGGCTAGATAAGAGCGCCTTTCGGCGCCCTGTGAGACCGTTGTTGGCGATTTTCCATTTTGGCGTCGTCAAGACGGCACGACTTAAATCTTGAAAAAACCGAAATAAGTTTTTATTTCTTCAGTATACACAGAAAGAGGCCAGACGATTCACTTAATAGATCATAACCATTATCTGAGCATATGCCACAGCGTAGGCGTTAAGGCGGATCATCGCCTTGAAGGTTGCCACCGGGGCGCCGACGAGAGAATAGGAGGACAACGATGGGCCAGAAAGTACTCATAGCTTTTGATGATTCGGAGAATGCCATGAGGGCGGCGCAGTTTGTTGCCGAGGCATATAAGCCTGAACACGAGATCACGCTGTTCAGCGTCGTTCCGGATGCCGCTGCGGTCTGTGATATGAACAGCCCCGAGCTAACACCTTACTTCTTGGCGCAGCGCGACACGTTTTGTACGATGGAGGACATGAAGAAAGACCTGCTGATACAGGCCTCGCAAAAGGCCAAAGATCTTCTTGTAGAGGCGGGTCTTGATGAAAGCAAGATTACAATCAAAATAGAGGCAAAAAAAGAAGGTATCGCCCGGGATATCGTGACCGAGGCCCGTTCAGGCTACGATACGGTCGTCATGGGAAAGCGCGGGATATCAGGTATTAAGGACTTCTTGCTCGGGAGTATCTCGCAGAAGGTCCTGCATGCGGCCAAGGGTGTGTCGGTCGTGCTGGTTGACTGAACCCTACTGTTGCATAAACAACACGTCGAAAGGTGTGGAAAGACAAAAATAACA
>CAZAGT010000383.1:0-4723 GCA_964484515.1 uncultured Desulfobacteraceae bacterium
GATGAGACCTTCCTGGAAGAGCGACGAGGAAAGGGGCATTGACCCGGGACTGACCCCACCCACATCGGCGTGATGGGCCCGGTTGGCGACGAAGAAGGCCGGCTTATCCGGCGTCGTGAACACCGGTGCGACGATGGTGATATCCGGCAGATGGGTGCCTCCGCGATAGGGGTCGTTGAGGATCACCATGTCGTCCTCGGCCCACGTCACGCCTTGAAGCGCCGATATGACGGAGAGCGGCATGGATCCCAGGTGGACCGGGATGTGAGCCGCCTGGGCGACCATCTCACCCGCCCCGTCAAAAATCGCGCAGGAGAAATCCCGCCGCTCCTTGATATTCGGGGAATAGGCGGTCCGGTTCAAGGTGACACCCATTTCTTCGGCGATCGAAGAAAACCGATTCTTGAACACCTCGAGAAGAACAGGATTTAGTTTCACTCTCCGCACCCCCGTCACATCGTGATCCGCAGGACCAAATTGGCGTATTTGTCTACACTGGCCCTGACCCAAGGCGGAATCACGGTGGTTGACGAATACTCGGTCACGATGGCAGGCCCCTCGATCACATTGCCTCCCTGAAGTTTTTCGCGGTCGATAACAAGGCTCGGGACCTTCCGGTTTTCAAAAACCACTTCACGCTCCCCCAGGACAGCGGCCCTGGGGACTTCCGGCCCCACCTCTTCGATCGTCTCCAAAGACGGCTTTTCAGGGACTCCGCGCGCCCGGAGCCTGATGTTCACGACCTCGACACCCTTCCGGATATCGCAGTAGCCATAGGTCTTTTCGTGCTGCTGGTGGAAATCCTCGACGAATCGATCGCTGAAAGGGACGATCAACTCGTAGGATTGACCCTCATAACGGATATCGACGTATCGCTCGGACTGCATTGCCGCCTCGGATATCCCTTCGCCGCGAAGCTCTCGAACGGCCCTCTGCTCAAGCTCGGCAAAGGTCTCGCGGAGATCTCCGGCGTGCGTGTCCTGCTGTTTCTTCATCACGGTGAGTGAGTAGTCCTTGATGATATCCGCCATCAGCATGCCCATGGCTGACAGGATGCCCGGATTACGCAACACCAGCACTTGCGGGATGTCGAGGAGTCTGGCAAGAAAGGCCGCATTCATACCTCCCGCCCCCCCATAGGAGACCAGGACGAACTCCCGTGGGTCATGACCCCGCTCGATGGATATGACCCGCAGGGCCTTTTCCATGGCCGTGTTGACCACGTCCAGGATCCCCTCCGCTAACGCGAGGGTCGTGATACCCGCCGTCTCCGCCAACCGCCTCAGGTAGGGCTCGACCCTTTGGGGCTCGAGTGTCATATGCCCGCCGAGGAACCGCTCGGGTATGAGTCGCCCCAGAAAGAGGTTCGCATCCGTGACCGTCACCTGCCGCCCCGTGCCATAACAGATAGGCCCCGGAACGGCGCCGGCACTCTCCGGGCCGACCCGTAACGAACCGCCCTCATCGAGGTAGGCAATCGAACCGCCGCCGGCGCCCACAGAGTGGATATCGATCATGGGGATCTTGATGGGGTAGCCGGCGATCTGAGACTCCGTTGTCAGGGAGATGTTTTCATCCATCAAGCAGACATCCGTTGAGGTCCCGCCCATGTCGAAGGCGATGATCTTCGAGTATCCCGCCCTCTTACTGATTTCAAAGGCGCCGACTGCACCGCCCGCCGGACCCGAGAGGATGGTCCGGACCGATTCTTTCATGGCCGTCTCGGCTGATATGCCGCCGCCGTTGGACTGCATGATGCTAAGATTATCGTCCTTGTCCAGCGACTCCATGACATCAGCAATGTAGCGCTTCATCTTTGGGGCCACATAGGCATTGACCACGGTCGTTGATATCCGCTCGAATTCCCGGAATTCGGACAGGATCTCGTGACTCATAGAGCTGGGAATCCGGGCCGAATCAAGGAGTTCCTGAATTTCGGCCTCATGGGAAGGGTTGAGGTACGCGAAAAGGAGACAGATTGCCACGGATTCCACACCGGCCTCGGCGAGATCCCACCCCAGGGTCTTGAGATCATCCCGCGCGAGCGCCTCCAGCTCTGCGCCCGTGCAATCGACCCTACCACCAACCCCGAACCTGAGCTCCGGGGGTATCAGATGGGGATCCCTTTGATAGGCAAGATCGTATAGTCTCGTCCTGTTCTGCCGTCCGATTTCAATGAGGTCCTCAAACCCCTTGTTCGTGACAAGGGCCGTTTTGGCACCTTTTCGTTCCAGGATGGCATTTGTGGCCACCGTGGAGCCGTGTGTGATCTGTTTGGGCTTCCCAGGGGCGACGTATTCCAGCCCCTCCAGGACCGCCTTGGCCGGGTTGTCAGGCGTCGAGGGCCGTTTGTGAACCCCCCAACGCCCCGCTTCCCTGAACACGAAATCTGTAAATGTACCCCCCGTATCCACACCGATGATCATGTAAATCTCCCGGGGTCTCTGCTGTCGACTTTCTTAGAAAGACGGACATTGACGTCGCCGAAGGCTTATCAGCCTCTGGATGACGAGCAAGCGCCCGTCTGCCCGCCGGAGGTGGCTAAACCCTCCAGCGGCGTGTAAACCTTAGGCGAATCGGACGACCAACGTCCAATGAAAAAGGGGCTCCTCACAAGAATTTGGGGGCGAAAAAACCGTTTCCTGCCTTCAAAGGGGGAGGTTTGTGATGTCTTTTCGGAGTGACTGGCGGGAGGGCGTCGTCTTTTCATGGCTTATCTGTGGGGGAAACCGCAGCCCCGAGCGAAGTTGAGGGGAATGTCGGAGGGGGCAGAACTCCCCCGCAGATAAGGCATAGAAAAGACCAGCCCGGGAGACCCGGAATCGAAGAAAAGATATCACAGGCCTCCCACCGGACCCCGCAGAAATCATACTTGAATCGGGAATCCCGGATTTTGATCAAAGAGAGACGAGAGTTCAATCGAGGGTGCCATCAATACCGACCTATAGACCCACAGATTCTTGTGAAGAGTCAAAAAAGAAATCGGAGGAGAGGATTATTTTCGTTTGAAAGACTTGACGGCGAGTATCTTCTTCGACCTGATGCTGACAACGCTGTTCTCGGGATAGTATCCCCCTGGGACATTGACGGTGGGGTAGACGAGCGAATCCCTGCCAAGGAGTGTTCCGGGGCTGCTCACGGAATTGCAGCCCATCTCGACCTTATCACCGAGGATGGCCCCGAATTTCCTCAATCCGGTCTTATAGGTTTGGCCCTCTATGCGCAGGTTGATTTCCGTGTCCACGATCTTCAAGTTGGCCAGCTTCGTGCCGGCCCCCAGGTTCACGTCGTTACCTAAGATGCTGTCACCGATGTAGGCGAAATGACCTGCCTTGGCGCCATCCAGCATAATCGCGGTCTTCATCTCCGTGGTGTGGCCGACGACACATCCATTCCCGACCAGGCAGTTCCCTCTCATGTAGGCACCCTGGCGCACTTCGGTATGATCGCCGATCATCGTAGGACCCTTGACCAACGCGCCGGGCTCAATGATGGAGCCCTTCCCTATTTGGATCCGGTCGTCGGAGAGAACGGCCCCGGCGCAAACCACAGACGCCCCTTGTAGTTCGGCGCCGTCCTTAACCACCTTCAACTCCCCTTTGGAGGCATCCCCACCGGCGATCACGAAGCCGTCTTCAATCACCTCACCGTTATAAAGCACGCGGGTCTTCGGTACCATATCGCCGCATAAGCGGCTCACATTGGGAGATAGGGTCTCTTTTAAATACGCCTTCAGTCGTCCCAACGCTTCCCAGACGAACTCTACATCCTGAAAGAGGCCCTTCGGTCCCACGTCCTTCAGATCAAAGAAATCCTCGGGTTGAAGCATGCATCTTCCTCCTACTCTTCCAATGTGGATGTGTCTCCTTCGGGCAGTCCCAGCTCGCGGGCCTTCAGCAGCCTTCGCATGATCTTCCCGCTCTTTGTCTTGGGCAGCGTGGGAATAAACTCTATCTTGCGCGGACAGGCGACCGCGTGCAGTCTCTTGCGTGCGAACCGCTTGATGTCGTTCATGAGCTCCGTTGAAGGTTCATGGCCGTCCTTGAGAGAAACAAAGGCCTTGATGACTTCCATCGCGATCGGGTCTGGAATGCCGATAACGCCCGCCTCTGCAACCGCAGGATGCTCGATGAGGGCGCTCTCGACCTCAAAGGGGCCAACCAGGTGCCCGCCGGTGTTGATAACGTCATCGGCCCGGCCGACAAACCAGAAGTACCCGCTCTCATCCTTGGTGGCCCGGTCCCCGGTGATATACCACTGACCGCTAAATCGAGATTCATAGAGGTCTCTGCGATTCCAGTAGGTCCTGAACATGGACGGCCACGGTGTTTTCAAGGCCAGATGGCCCTCCTGGCCGGCCGGTAGCTCTTGCTCACAACGATCGTCGAGAATCGTTGCCGTAACACCCGGGAAAGGTTTCCCCATGGAGCCCGCCCTGATGTCCTGGATCGGGTAATTGGCAATTTGAATACATCCGGTCTCCGTCTGCCACCAGTTGTCGTGAAAAGGGATCCCAAAGACATTATGACCCCATATGACGGCCTCCGGGTTCAGGGGCTCGCCCACGCTGCACATATACCGCAGGCTTCCAAGATTGTATTTGGCGACGATCTCGTCGCCGGCCTTCATCAACATCCTGATCGCCGTCGGTGCGGTATACCAGACCGTCACCTTGTACTTCTCGATGACGCCGTACCAATGACTCGCACGAAAACCACCCTCG
>CAZAGT010000384.1:0-4690 GCA_964484515.1 uncultured Desulfobacteraceae bacterium
GGGCAGAATGAGCACAGGCACTCAGCCCGGCTTATTCCCAGGTGGCCCTTCGGCCCCCTCGGGTAGCGCCTTATGCCTAGACCTTGCACTCAATTCCTTGTTCTTGAAAAGAGATCCCCATGACCGGACGGATCGTATGTGCTAACGCGTTTCAAAAATCTAAAGTGTTACAAGACTTGTACAAACGAATTTTCGGAGGCTGATGGTAAATGTCTGGATGCAAGACCTCCGAAATCCCAATGCCATCAGGACAGACGGACGTTTTCCGACAGCCTCAGCCTTTTACCAGAAGGGCCACAGACAACGACCCTTCTTCTGGAACTCTTTCTCACAGCTCTTTAGCTGGTGGGCGTATCTTTTCGCTCGTCGTTCCACCTTCGACGCGACTTGAAGCAGCCAGGCCTTACGGCGGTATGTCTTGCGGTTAAACCCCCCGTGGCCTTCGTGATAGGCCAAATAAAGGTCTCGCGTGTTGTTCTTTGCGATCCCGCACCTCTGATAACTCATGTGGCAGTACCAACCGACAAAATCGACCGCATCACCAAAATCGTCCCGATCAGCGCCCATTCGGGCGGTGCTTTTCTGATACTCTTCCCATGTGACATCTCCGGCCTGGGCGTAGCCGTAAGCAGAAGACGGCCTTGGGCCGGGGAATATCCATAACACCTTCTTGCGAGGCGGCCTTGCGTCCGCCCTAAACCTCGACTCCTGGCGGATAATAGCCATCAGGACAGGGATCGGAACCTCCCACCGCTGCGATGATTTCTTGGCGCTTCGATACCATTTCGGGTAGCCGCGGTAGAGTTCGCAGATGTCCTCGATCTGCTCGGAAGAGGGCGGCCCGGTGGCGCAAGCCGACAAGATTAAAATGGGGAGCAGTAATGTGAGCACGCCGAAGCGCAGGCGCGGAGTAAAATCCCTCCACACGCGAAAGTATGTCTTCGCAAAGATCCTATTCCGATACCATTGCTCCATGAAACGTCCGGAGGGCCTTCGCATTTGCCTAACCCCGGAGTCTTCGCCCCCCCCGAGATCAGGCGAGGAAGCAGGGCAGATCCTCCCGCTGCGGGGAAAACCCGATCGGCGCTTCCTCAAGGGGGAAAAGAGAGAGGATCAGGGCGTGAATGTGAATACTTAGCCCAGTTCAGCCAAGATTGCAACGACCGCTCGGTCAACCTTCATAACGCTGCAGGGCGGGTTCTACCGCTGCCGAATTTCATGTGAGGGGTTGGAAGGGGAGGGACGTGGGTGTCCAGCAGGTGTCGTCTATTCGGTCTTATAGACCCAGTTGTAGTTGATAGGTCTCAAGTTCAAGGCCTCGGCCTTAGGATGCAAGAACTCATCCCGGAGTTTGAGCCAGTTGTAAGCCGGTTTGAGCTTTCTGAGTTTTCCATCTTCGGTAGGTCTTGAGAACGCCGTATGACTATAGACCGCTTCAGAGATCCCGACGTGATAATGATCCGCGGGGTATAGGTAGGAAGACTTAAAGGTTTGCACATCCATGTCTTCCTGCTGTGCCAAGGCCGTAATGTGTTCATCGGTTAATTGAATAAGAAAGAACTTAGAGACACCGCGCTCGGAGTATTTGATCATGAGACGGGATTCAGAACTCGATACGAAGACGGTGGCGATGAAGTCGAGTTTGCGGGATAGCTGAGCGGCGATCAGTCCGGCCGTTCGCCTGCCGCCGACGCTGTGGTGGCAGCCGTAGAACTCAAAAAGCTTGTTCTGAAGGATGCGGGCCTCCTCGTCGCCATTTTCATAAAGGTGGCTTTGAGTATATCGGAGATACCTGGCCAGGTCTTCAGCGGCGTCAGCGATCGGCCAATCGATCTTGACGTGGAAGTGTGTAAGTGCATACCTATTTTTTTTCTTGAGGGTGGGGTCCTGCTGAATCATCAGGGCGTAATCAACGTCCAGGAGCTCTTCAACAAAGTCCAGGAATCGGGGTTGGTCGAAGAAACGGAGGTTTTGGTGAAACTTCTTATACACGGGAATATCGGCCAGATACTCGATATTCTTCTTGAGGATCTTGTTTTCAGGGAAAAAACGAATATAGTTCTTAAGCTCCGGGCTGATCGTGCCTTCACAAAACATGACGATGAAGGTATTGAATAATTCCGATTCCTTCTCCATCTTTTTTGACTTGGGTTTAAGCTCGCTCTTGTCGGGGAAGCTGAATTCGACGCCGTGTTGCATGAAGTTATAGAAGGAGTCTATCAAGGAGATCTTCATGAGCCTCAGTTCGAGGGCGTCGCGCAGGACCTCGTAGAGCGAGCGCCTGAGCTTTTCATAACTGGAAAGTCGTTCTCGATAGATCCACATAAACCGGTATCCTGATGCAAGGAGAATCTGCTACATCCACCCAGGAATTGGGCCGTATTTTGGCTACCAAATATATAAAGGAACTGCTGTAAGTGTCAATAAAAAAAGAGGAAATTTGAAATAGAGCCTCTGAATCGCCTCTGCGTGGGGGGGCTCCCGGAGATCCAATTCCTATTAATTAGCTTGACAAAAAAAAGGGGACTTATATAATATCGCGTTTTAAGTTAAGTCAGAATATAATTGATTACTTTTAAATAAGTTGTTTTTACGCAGGCTGTTGATAAGTGCGCCCCCTCCAGCATCACGGCGGATTGATGCTTACCGTCGCCACAAAGGTATCATTAATGCGAAACACTTTGGGGGACAGGCCGTCCCCCCTCCGCGCATTTTCAACAGGCCGCCAAAGAGGGGGTCTTTCTCAGTAGAACGCTTTGTCTCGATCAACTCAGAGCGTTCTACCAAGTGATGAGGCTTTTCTTCATATGATTATTGACCTTCGAACGCTCACGAAAGGGCCGCAAGAGTTTGCGTATCGCCTCCCCCCGGACTGGTGGCCGAGCACTCAAGGTGATGGGCGCATTATCGGCCTGGATGCGCCCATGGACGTGCGAATAAGGATCGCTGAGGCAGGGAGCAAGTACATCTTGGAGGGGTCTTTTTCCGGCGGCTTCCGACTCCGCTGTGATAGATGCCTCGTGCCCTATCATTACGATCTAGATCCGGAATTCAGGATCTTCCTAACCCTCAAGGACCCTGGCGCCAAAGAGACCGAGCTGGAAGTGTTGGACGAGGACCTTGAGGTCGATTTTCTACAGGGGATGGAGGTCAACGTGAATGATATCATTCAAGAACAGATCTATCTGGCCCTGCCGATGAAGCTCTTGTGCACGGAGTCGTGCCGCGGTCTTTGCTCCCGCTGTGGCTTGAATTTGAACCAACAGCGATGTTCGTGCCAGCCCGAACAGGGCCATCCCGGCTTCTCAAAACTCAGAAATCTCAGAATCGCAGGAGAGTGAACAAAGACCATGGCAGTACCGCAAAGAAGGAAATCGAAGTCCCGTCGAGATATGCGTCGATCCCACGACAAAGTGAAGCTTCCTCGGGTTACCCTTTGTACTCAATGTCACGAACCCGTGTTACCCCATCGAGTTTGTCAGCAGTGTGGAACGTACCGAGGAAAGACGATCATCAAGACCGAAGAGAGCTAGGATGAAGATCGCCGTGGACGCCATGGGCGGAGATCGAGCTCCGGCGGTGGTCGTTCAGGGGGCACTCCAAGCGGCCTCGGAATGGGGGCTCGATGTCGTCCTCGTCGGTGATCGAAAGGTCGTTGGGGATGAACTCGGTCAGGATGTCAATAGAGTTCCCGTCAGCGTGCATCATAGCGAGGAAACCATCCTGATGCACGAGGCGCCTTTGAAGGCCCTGCGCCAGAAGAAGAGATCTTCCATCAAGGTTGCGTTCGAGCTGCTCAAGAGCGGAGAGGCTGATGCGGTTGTCAGCGCGGGGAATTCGGGTGCCACGCTGGCTGCGGCGGTGTTGACGTTAGGTCGCCTCAAAGGGATAGAAAGACCTGCCCTCATGGGCATTCTGCCGGGCGAGAAGGGCCCAGTCCTCCTTACCGATGTCGGCGCCAACGTGGACAGCCGTCCGGAGCATCTTTTCCAATTCGGGGTGATGGCCAACGCCTTTGCCACCTCATGCCTCGGGATCGAGGAACCAAAGATCGGGCTCCTAAGCATTGGTGAAGAGGATGGTAAGGGCAGCGGTCAGGTGCGCATGGCCTACGATCTCTTTCAAGCCAGCGCATTGAACTTTGTTGGGAACGTGGAAGGACGAGACATCCTAACCGGTGAGGTCCAGATCGTTGTTTGTGACGGGTTCGTCGGCAATGTGGCCCTAAAGCTGGGCGAGGGCATCGTCGACGCCTCCACCAGGATGCTCAAGAGGGAGCTCATGAGCTCATTGGCCGGCAGGGCCGGGCTATGGTTTGGTCGGAGGTCTTTCGAGAAACTCAAGCGGAAGCTCGATTACGCGGAATACGGCGGGGCGCCTATCCTGGGTATCAGGGGCCTTGGGATCGTTTGTCATGGAGGGTCTTCCTCGAAGGCCATAACAAACGCCGTCAGGACCGCCGCACGCTATGCGGAGCAAGGCATTCCGGACCGATTGTCGGCCTGTATGACGGGCCTTCAAGCCCAAAACGATGGATAGTGAGGTTTCGGCTATCGGTTTCGTCTCTTGAAATTTGTCAAAGCCCATACGTCCGGCCATGGGGGTCTCTTTTCAAAAACGAGGAATTGAGTGCGATGTCTCGGCATAAGGCGCTACCCGAGGCGGCCGGAGGGCCACCGCGGTATAGGCC
>CAZAGT010000385.1:0-4677 GCA_964484515.1 uncultured Desulfobacteraceae bacterium
GGCGCAAACACCACATCCCTTGCAGATTTCCAGATTGGCCTCAAACCAGGCTCTTTTTTCGGTTATGCATTGGGTCGGACAGTAGAGCCAGCACGTAGCGCATTTGACGCAGCGCCGCTTGTCCACCACAGGTCGTTCCGCCCGCCAGTCCCCTGTTTTGAGCACAGACAACTCGGTCGCTATCGGGCAGAGGTTGTCGGGGATGGTTGAAGCGTCGAAGGCTTTTTTGGATTGCTTTTTCATACTTTGGCCACCCCCTAGATCGTGAACCTTGGTCTCTTCAAAGCCCCGTTCGATAGCGGTCAGGTTCAACTCGAGATTAGCATCGCGAAAGGCCACTGATTCCATTCCGCGGGCCAAGGCTGCCTTGGAGACGAGACCTGTGGTTCGGGCAAACCTGCCGAGCATAATCGAGTTGGTGATCGGCCGCCCGAAGATGTCCAGGGCCAAACCCACCGCATCGCAGAGACCAACCCGCGCCAAGCCCTCGGGAAGCTCCAATCGGGCCAGGTCCTTCTTGGTAGCCTGGACCAGCACGCCATTGGGCATCAGTCCCTCAAAGATATCCACGGAACGGGGCAAAGTTGCGTCAATGCAAATGATGCAATTGGGATGGTAGATGTTCGTTACCTTGCGGATGGGCCGGTCATCGAAGCGAAGAAAAGCCGAGACCGGCGCGCCTCGACGTTCGAAGCCGAAGCTCGGGATCGATTTGGCGTGCTTGCCTTCCTCGACCAGGGCCTTGGCGAGAATCTTTGAGGCAAGAACTGCCCCTTGCCCGCCCCGGCCGTGAATGCGTATCTCGTACATTGCCTGTTCCTAAGTGTTTTTTCTCGGTGTTACCCCGGACTGCTCGCCCGGGAGCAACACTTTCCGTCTTCAGGCCGCGATTACCCCGTCCTACAGGCTGCGCTTCAGATAGGAGCCGCTGCCCGGCTCGGCCACAATGTCACCATCCTGATAGGCGATCCGGCCGCCTTTGATGACCACCTCGGGCCAACCTTTGAGGGTCCGGCCTTCGTGAATGGAAAAATCGCCGTAAGAAAAGAGCTTGCCGCTATCGACCTGAACCTCTTTGTTGATATCCAACACCACGAGATCGGCATCGCTCCCTGTGGCTATGGTCCCCTTCTGCGGATACAGGCCGAAAATCCTCGCGGGGTTGGCCGTAGCCTTGGTCAAGATTGCTTCAAGGGGCACCTGGCGCTTGTGAAAGCCCTCGGTCAGCATCGAAGGGAGATGGGTCTGCAAAATAGGATAGCCGGGCATGGCCCCCAGCATTCCGTTCTCGACCCCTTTGACCTCCCGGCTCATGGACACGTTGTCCGTGCCCAGAGAAGAGAGGGTTCCATCCGCGACGCGAGCCCACAGAGCCTCGGTATCGGCCTTGTCCCTCAGCGGCGGCAGCATCTTGGCCAATAGCCCGACCTTGTCGTCTTTGTTGACCGAGAGGTAGGCGCTGGTGGTTTCTCCGAAAACCCGGCCATTATCCGCGCTGACCATCCTCGCGAAGCGCTCCACACCCAATTTGGTGGAAATATGAACGATATAGAGCCGGTTCCCTGCCTTTTCAGCCAGAAAAACCGCCCGCATCACCGCTTCTTCTTCGGCTACGTCCGGATGAGCCTCGGACCAATCGGTCAATGTCCCGTTCGGTTTTTCGCTTTCCAGCCGTGCAAACGCGATATCCAGCATGGACTGGTCTTCACAGTGGATCGCGGCTGTGGCCCGATCTCCCATTGCCGCAACCTTCTTGAATCCCTCGAACACAAAGCCGTCTGTCACCCCCGGAAAAACGCCCTTGACACCGGCCATATAGAATTTGAAGGAGGTCACGCCGAACTGTTGATAGTACTTTTCCATCTCGGCCATCTGCTCGTCCGTGAATATGCTCAAATGGAAGAACAGGTCCACCGAGGCCTTCTCGTTGACCACGTCTATCATCCCGCCGAGCTGAGGCAGGTAGGATTCGCCCCCGCCCATGAAGACACCCACGGTGGTCACTCCCCCGGCCAGGGCAGCCTGGGTCTCGTGCTCGCACTCATAGGCGAAATCATTGAAAATACCCAGATGGATGTGCGGGTCGATACAACCGGGGATCACATAGTTTCCTTTGGCATCCACGGTTTGTTCCGCCTCGATGGGTTGATTGGGAGACGAGAGGACTGCGACCTTGCCGTCCTTCACCCCAACAGAGAGGTCAAAAAAACCTCCGCCCGGGATGAATACCTTACCGTTCGCAACATTGAGGTCTAGCATGCGAAAACTCTCCTCCAGTGGGGCGTCCCGCACATACCGCTCTCGGCCCGAGCGGCTCGATCCCGTATCTGGAACGCCGCCTGTGACTCGGGCCTTTTGAGGGACAGGACACTACATTTTGTTTTTTTGTTGCGGGCTTAATGTCCCGCAACCAAGCTTCGAATCCGGAATTGAAGTTCCCCCCGCACGGAGGAGGCCCGAGCCCGGCCTTGGACCGGACGCGCCTCGGGGGTAAAACGCTTTGCTCTCGACGGTACATCCTGCGTCAGCAGCACATAACCCTGCTGATCGCTCCTCGCTGCTTCGTGAGCTGCCGCCGGGCACTCTCTTTTCGGTACTCAATCCGAATGGAGCAGCGCCATTCCCAGGAAAATCGAATCCTTTTCCAGCCCACGGTGTTCAGACGGCATAATTCAGGGTGCAAACGGTGTGCCACGGGGAAATGACATTGTCTTGGCACAGAGAACCGTTCCGATGCGGATCGATTTATGAGACCGTAATTTCAGTGGGTTTCGAGTAGCAGGATTGTCCGGTTCCGAAGAAGGGGACACGCTGTTTGCATTTTCGTAATATTTGACTTACGTGCGTCGTTCATGGCGAAGCAACTCCAGCTCCAGTAGAGCTAATTACTTTGAAATATCAACTAGTTTAGATCTACAGGCCCTTCAATCCTCCACTCCGGCCGCGAAAAGGGTCTCCAGCATAAATGACACGACATATCAGATGGTTGCCTATGACGGAATCCACACTGCCGGCTTTTTCATTTCACCCGAGCTTAGGAGGAGAGGTTACATGTCTCTGAGGCGTATGAGGCTGGATTCACAAGATAATTTTACAATCCGAAACGCGCGGCTTTGCCTCGCGAAAGTTACAATTTAGTCAACCGATCGATATTACTATTTTCTATTGTAGCTGTTCGTGAGAGGTTCTTACACATTGGCTATCATTTACTTTACACCCTTTTACAGTTTTCTGAGGAAACACCCTCTTCCCCTTCATCTTCAACAGGGGTGGGCCGCCTCCGGAAAATCGCAGACAATACCGCCCACTAGCTCGCAGAGGGATCGGTTCTTGTGGGTCAACGAACCGATCTTTCCGCGCGGATCCATCCGCGAGGGGGACGACAGATGAAGCGCCAAGGGACCGTTGAGCTTATGTAACTGATATCATGCTGCTTATTTTCAAGCATCGAGCACGGGGCACGGGAAAGCCAGTTTACAATTCCACCGCGGTGATGATTCTTTTCAGGGATTATTCTTGGCAGATTTTATAAGTCTGGCTAAAGATCCAGAGTCTCGGCCGCATCAGCAGCTTTGCCCTCTCTTTTCACACGGGCATTGCCTGTTGAGGCGCTTGTAGGGGTCGTGACTGAGAACTCCCCGTCGGACCGGTCTTCGTGGCATTCCGCCCCATACCTCTCCATAATCGTTAGATTTCCGGCAGTCCGGGCATGGGGCCCAAGCTCGTTCTCTCTTCATTACCGGAGGGAGCATAATGCCTTGACAAATCTCTCCACGCTCATCTATTTTGATATGAGGATGTAAAGTGAAAGTGATTGGTAAGTGTAAACTAATGTGTAAAGTGTCGTCACAGCAGGAACATCACCCTTTTATTCTCGGTCTTCCGCGGCCTGAACGAGCGTGAGTCTTGAAATCTATTGATGACGTGATCTTATACGGTCAGGACGTTTCTGAGTTTCACACGGGGTTGTCGCGCCTGGAAGGGCTCTGGCGGGAGTTCGCCACCAGCAGTATCATCCCCAGGGACTCGGTCAGGCCCAGTATCGTCAATTCCTGGGTTCGCTGCCAGAATATGAACATGGAGCCCAAGCTCATCCAGCCCGCTGTTCTGGACAGGGAAAAGCTGCTGACACGCTTGAGGGCCAATCAGGAAAACATCGATCTGATGAGGAGTGTGGTCGGCCCGGTCGAGAAATTTGCCGAAGCTTCACGTTATCTCATTTCTTTTCTCGATAACGAAGGATATATTTTGACGATTCAGGGCAATCCCGAATTGCGGAGCATAGTGGAGGAGGTACACGTTAAGGTTGGGGCGAATTGGAGCGAGGAATCCATGGGGACCACGGCGGTGGGTGTCACCTTGGCTACCGGCCAGCCCAGCCAGGTGTTTCACGCCGAACACTTTGTCCGGGGATTGCACGGTTTTACCTGCTGCGCAGTGCCCATTCGTAACCCGTTCACCAAGGAATTCATAGGCATTCTGGATTTCGTGGCGCAGGTCCAGGACTTCCATCCTCTGACCATGGGGATGGCCCTGCAGATGGGTCATTGCATTGAGCTCGAGCTCTATCGTATTCAGAAGGAACAAGCGGAGATCTTCCGTGAGTGTAGTACCCAATTGACTCTCGACCATTTACAGCGGGGGGTTATCGTCCTTGACAGGTCACGGCGTATACGG
>CAZAGT010000386.1:0-4628 GCA_964484515.1 uncultured Desulfobacteraceae bacterium
GGAATGAGGCGTACATAGAAGTACGCCGCAGTGACGAGGGATGAGGGTAACGCAGAAGATGGGCGTTTTCCGTCAGCCTCAGCGTTGAATGATGAGCTTATCACCCGGGTAAATAGGTTTATTCGGATCGAGGCGGTTCCAGAGGATGATGGCAGGTAGGGGGATGTCGAATTGCTCCGCGATCGAGGAGAGGTTATCTCCTTCCTGGACCACATAGATCTGCTCCTCGCTGTCCAGGGCCGTTTCGCTCAAGATACTGCCGAGTCGTTCCTGAAACCCCAGGCCGGCGCCTTTTGGAACCGATAGTGTGTGGCTGCCGCTGCTCAAGACGTAACCTCTGACTTCCGGGTTCAAGTCCTTGATCATCTTGAAATGGGTCTTCGCGGCCTCGGCTATGGTTCGGATGGGTGTCTCGCGAGAGAGATCGAATGTGACTCGATCGAACTCGAGGGGCGGGTATCGGTCTTCCGGTGATAGATGAAAACCGTATTTCACAGGATCGGAAAGGACGAGTTTGACGGACAAGATGCGGAAGAGGTACCTTTGGGTCTCCAGGGATAAGTAAAGCCGGTAAAAGTCGTTCGTGCCCTGCTCCAGGATTTCCGTCCTTAATCCGTTTTCCCCCATGTTAAAGCCCGCTGTGGCCAGCGTCCAAGTCCCGAAGGTCTTCTTGAGTTCCCCGAAATAGCGAATTGCCGCCTCCGTGGACGAGTAGATATTCCTTCTCTCGTCGACGTGTCCATCAATTCGGAGCCCGTACTTGCGACCCGTGGCCTTTCTGAATTGCCAGAACCCGATGGCCCCTTTGTGTGATCCCGCATGGGGCCGCAAGGCACTCTCGGCGATTGCCACGTATTTGAGGTCATCCGGCAATCCGGCCTCTTTCAGCATCTCTTCGATGATCGACAGAAACCTGGATGAACGTTTCAGCCAGAGAATGACCTGGGGGCGGTCCCAGAGGGCCAACAACAGTTCCTTATCGAGCCGTTCGCGGATCTCCTGCACATCGAGCGGTACGGGCTCGCCACAGAATGTGAGGGGTGTGGGGATCTTGAGGGCGGCGGCCAGGGAGGGAAAACGAGCACTCTCCATTTCCTGGGCAGCGGAGGCAGGAGCAAAGAGGAGGGCAGCACACAGAGGAGTGAAGAACATCCATTTCACGAAGATCACCTCCACAATGATTGGCGGCTGACGTGTTCTGACGGCGCATCCTCGAAATGGGCTGCGCTGTAATAGCCTTTCTTCTATTCCCGAGACAAAGGGTTTTCAAGTCAAATCGTGATTGTTGACTCACCTTCACGAGATTGGCCTACGGGGAAGCACGAGGTGTTTCACCTTATCCCTGGCTGCGGGGCCCTGAGGGCGCTCTATATTCTCTACAGGCATTTGGGCTTGCTAAATCCTGCTCGGAGGATGTATAGGATGCAGGACAATAGCGGTCGAAAGGGATCCGTTAAAGGACGCTTTTTGGTCTTGGGACCACCAGCTTGTGGCTTTGAGTGGTAGGTCGCTGGCCTCAAAAGGCGAGCTGGTGTCTGCACGAAAACCCCGTTTAGGCACGATTTTGGATTGCGGGTTTAGGATTCAAGGATAAAACCGATTTCAACGCCCTTAATATTCCCGCTTAGAACCAGAAGACCCTATTCGAGGATTTCATTCAGGACCGATCTAGTGCCCATCCATTAACGCAAGGTGGGCGCTAGCGAGGTTTCCATGTCGGAAATGAAACTTTTTTCGCAAGGTCAAGGAAATCAAGGGATCGCGCGGAGACGTACAGGAAGTACGCCGCACGAGGGATCCCGCTGATTGACGCTGAAATTGCGAAAAAGGGCCATTTCTGGATGGGAACTAACCAACATGGTTGGAGATTTTATGCTCTCAAATCGAATGAAGAAGCTCAAACCCTATGTCCCCGGCGAACAGCCCCGTGACCGCAGGTACCTGAAGCTTAACACGAATGAGAATGCGTACCCGCCCACGTCGCGGATCGAGACACTGCTGAAGGATTTCGATATCGAGCAACTCAGACGCTACCCCGATCCGGCCTCCCAACGCCTGCGCCGGAAGATCGCGGAGCGATACGACGTCCGGATGGAGAACGTATTCGTAGGCAATGGTTCCGACGAAGTTCTCTCGTTCGCCTTTTATGCATTCTTCGACGACACCAGGGGAACACTCCTCTTTCCCGAATTCACCTACAGCTTCTATCCCGTCTACTGTGACTTCTATGGCATCGAGTGCCGGAAAATACCCTTGAGCCCGGACTTTCATGTAGATATCGAGGCCTTTCTGGCAGAAGGGAATTCTTGCGGCATTATCTTTCCAAATCCGAATGCCCCCACCGGCGTCTCTCTGCAGCGCGACCGGATCGCACACCTACTCGACAACTACCCGGCGGATCGGAATGTCATCATCGATGAGGCCTATATCGATTTTGGGGGTCAAAGCGCCGTCCCTCTTATTCGAGAGTACGGCAACCTCCTTATCGTCAACACATTCTCCAAGAGCATGTCCCTGGCGGGCCTGCGGCTTGGGTTCGCGATCGGCGAGGAGGGACTCATCGATGCCCTCTTTCGAGTAAAGGATTCATTTAATTCCTATCCGGTCGACACGCTTGCGCAACTCATAGGAGAGACCGCGATCTCGGATGAGGCCTACTATCGGTCCGTGACAGAGAAGATCATTGCGGCACGACAGTACCTCGCAGCCGGACTCCAGGAGCTTGGCTGGAATGTGCTCCCCTCCGACGCGAATTTCCTGTTCGCGGGAAAAGAGGGCGTCCAAGGGGAGGAGATTTACCAAGAGTTTCGCCGGCGCGGGATCCTCGTGAGGCATTTTGACATAGATGGCATCCGGGAGTTCGTGAGGATCTCGATCGGAACCATGGAGGAAATGGATCGCGTCCTGGAAGAGGTGAAAAAGACCTTCTAAGAGAATCCCACGGGCGAAGAGCGGCCCTACCGTTCATTGCACGCCCAGCCCGTAACTTCTCTGCAGCAGGCGAAGATGTTACTAAGTCCCGGGAGGATGGTCTCTGTAAAGCGCGCAACCGGCCGGACTGCCGACGGCCCAGGGTGTGCCGGGGTTGATAGTCTTTGGCTTATAGGCGTAGATGCCTGTTTTGAACGGGGCCTCCCAGCGTGGGAGGAATGGAGGAGGCCGGTGACTATTTGGCGCCGTTTCACGGAGCGCCGGGGAAGTGCTCTCCGGTCGTAAAGGATCGCCCTCCGGGAGGCAAACATAGAGATGGATTGCGGCCGAGGCTGAGAGGGCCATATAGCCAAAATGACTCCCGCAGAGAAAAGGATCCTGACCCTCACGGCGGCCGCCCACGGCCTCGTTCACCTCTACGAGGGGGTCCTTCCACCCCTAATCCCGCTGCTCATAGCCGACTACGGCACGGATTACTTCCACCTCGGCATCGTAGTGAGTGTCTTTTCTTACGCGTTCGGATTAGGATCGTTGCCCACCGGATACCTTGCCGACAGCATAGGCCCGCGACGCCTCGTAACGATCTATCTTTTTGGTTCCGGGATCTCGGCGATGCTCGTGTGGGGGGTCGGTTCGCTCGTGAGCTACGGGGTGGCCATGGGGCTCATCGGTCTCTTCTGTAGCACCTATCACCCGGCATCGAATACCCTGATCGCGCTTGCGATGAAGGAGAGGGGGAAGGCCTTTGGTATTCACGGGATCGCGGGAAGCCTCGGCGTTGCGATGGTGCCGGTGGTTTCCGCGTCGCTCGGGGACTTGTTTGGCTGGCGGACCCCACACGTCCTGTTCGGCGTCATAGGGGTTGTTGTCGGCTGCTTCTCGCTAACTGTATCGAGCACCCGGCCGACAGCGCTGGATACCGCTTCGGCCGGAGAACGAGAGGGCGTGCGAACTCGGGTGCCTCTCCTTCATCTTGGCGTCTTTTACTCGTCCGCTATGGCCCTCGGGTTGAGCTACAAGGGCATCATGACATTTCTGCCGACCTACCTAGGGGAGCGTGTCAAGTTGAGTTTTGTGACTCTCGACACGGTTGCCCTAGGTGGAGCCGTTGCGACGCTTGCCCTTTTGTCGGGTGCTGTAGGGCAGTATCTCGCCGGACGCCTTGCCGACCTCTACAAGCCGGAGAGGCTCTATTTCATCTCCGTCGCCACGGGGACCGTCTTTGTATTTGTTATGGCGTCGGCTTCAAACCTGCTTCTGGTGGCCGCTGCCGTCATCTATGCACTGTTCTATTTTGGGGCGCAACCCATTCAGAACTACTTGCTCTCCAGCTACGTCCCGAAACAACGTCAGGGGCTGGGTTTCGGAATCCACTTTTTTCTTTCATTCGGCGTCGGTTCGACCGCGGCGGCCGTCGCTGGTTGGCTGGCGGATCGCTTTGGGCTCGTGGCGGTCTTTCAGTTCAGCGGGATGTGCTTTTTGATCTCCTGCGCTATGGCCCTCTTTTTGATGCTAAAGTCGCCGGATCGAGAACAGGAGCTAGCGTACCCCTTTGATTGAACGAGAGCGCTCAGGGGGTCAAAGTCAGGCCCGCCGCTTGCCGCAGGAGTTTAACCGCCTCGCGATTTCTTTACCTTCGCTTCGCTCGGCTCAGTCCCCACCCCTTCGGGACGGGACGCCGGTTTCGGAAGCCTTGC
>CAZAGT010000387.1:0-4538 GCA_964484515.1 uncultured Desulfobacteraceae bacterium
CTTGGCAGCTTCTTCAGCGTTCGAGCGGGTAACGTTTCGTTTTTGAAAAGAGACCTCCATGGCCGGACGTTGAGTCGTTTCAAAAAAACATAAAATGATACGCCCAATCGTTATTTGTAGCTTTGTCAGGCCAGACGCCTTTCATTCTCAGAGAGGAGTGAATCGGAAACCGGAGTCATGAAAAGAGGAACGAACAAAATGATGATCGGCGCCTTCGTCGTGGGCGCCGTGATCCTACTCGCCATCGCCGTCATGATCCTAGGGGGTGGGCGGTTCTTGACCCCCAAGACCAAGTGGGTGCTCTATTTCCCAGGATCTGTTAAGGGCCTCCAGGTCGGTGCGCCGGTCATGTTTCGGGGCGTCCGGATCGGTTCCGTCACGAACATCAAGCTCATGTACAATCCTAAGGACCTGACGACGCAGATACCGGTCACCATCGAGACAGAACCTCAATTGTGGACCGCGTTTGGCGAAGAGGCTGATCTTGCGCTCGAGCAGAAAGACCCCCAGGAATTCAAGCATCGACTCGTCAGCCGAGGCCTAAGGGCCAGCCTGGAACTCCAGAGTCTGGTCACGGGTCAGTATATGGTGAGCCTCGACTTCCGTCCCGATACGCCGATCAGATTGGTCGGCCTCGATCATAAGTACCCGGAGCTGCCCACGATCCGATCGGGAATCGACAAACTACAGGCCAAGATCGAGAAACTGCCCCTCGATGAACTGGCCAGTAAGTTGACGTTGGCCCTCGCAGGTATTGAGCGTAAGGTAAACTCGCCTGAACTGGCTGAGAGTATTACAACGCTCAATGAGGCCTTAAAGGATATCCGCAAAATGATCCGGAATATCGACAGCCGGGTTGAGCCTCTGACGAACGGGATTCAGGAGACCGTGGCCGACTACGGAAAGCTCGCTCGCAACCTCGATGGACGGGTCGGACCGCTGGCGGCTGGCGTCGACGCGACCCTTGAGGAGGCGCGTGAGCTGGTGCGCAACGTCGACGAACGAATCGGACCCCTGGTCTCCGACCTGCAAGAAGCCTTGAAGACAGCGGAGCGGGCCCTGGCACAGGGAAAAGAGACGCTGGCTGCCGTCGAGCAGCTTGTGGCCGAAGACGCCCCGGTGGTGTACGAACTCAAGAATACTCTCCGTCAGCTCTCAGCCGCGGCGCGTTCGATCCGGATCTGGGCCGACTACCTGGAGCGGAATCCGGACGCCTTGCTGCGCGGCAAGCGGAGATAAGGATGGGCGTTAGAAGGTGGCTTTTGACCGGTTTCAGACACAGTTTGAAAGATGGGCGACATGAAGGATTAGCATCATGAGGTATCATCCGCTTTTCGGTTCGTTGTTGATTGGCCTAATCCTGTTTCTTTTCCAGACTGCTGTGGCCGAAGATGCTTCACAACAAGGAGGGACGGCCTGTATCCGAGGAACGGTGCTGTATCGGAGTTCGGCAGACGCAACCCACATCCCTTATCCGCACGCCAAGATCACTGCCTGGCGTCATGGAACCAAGGAGGGTTTGACCGGGACCCGGGCCGATAGGCGGGGGCGATTTTGTATCGAGGTCCCGCTTGGGTTAGAGGTAGACCTACGGGTCTGGGGATTGGAAGAGATTGGCGGGACCAGCTTTGTCTGCAGAGGCTCGGCCAATAAGGTCGAAACTGGAGCCACGGCCGGGACGTGCGGCGGGGATTGCATCCAGGTCGATATCATGACGGAGTGCACGGATCAGATCCCAAAGCGTCGGCGTCCCTAGGTCTCACGCCTCGAGATAGTTGTCGCTATGGTCCGGACTGAGTGCCGCTTTTACCTTGGACGTCCTTTTTTGTCTTCTTTCCATCCTCCTTTGGCATGAACGGCTCAAAGATCGTGACCGGGAGGGTCACCGTGTTCTTCATGATGCCGAGCAACCCCTCGCCAACGTCCTCGGCCGCCATCATCTTCACTTTCGGATCTTTCCAATTCCCAGTCAGACTGACCGGCACCGTGATCAGTCCCTTGTCGAAGATCCGCCGAATCAGAGGGATGATGTTGACGATGAAATCCACCGTCTTCAATGGGGCCACCAGGATCTTGAGATTCAACTGCTCCTCGATGTAGTCGATATCGCCGCTGCAGGCGAGCCGCATGTTCGGTGAATCGAGTGCCCCTTCCTTTAAGGTCAGCTTCCCTTCCTGAAATGCCCCTGAAAGCTTCATGGAGGTGAATTTGAACCCTTCCTTCTCAAAGTCCGGGAGCTTGCCCCTGAATACCTCCAACAGATTAAGGAAGCCCAGGAGCCTCTTCATCGCGATGTCCTTTTTAAAGCGTCCATCCCTGGCGTAGTACTCGAAATCCCCTGTGAGTGCCTTCAGGAGCTGTTCAGGCTGGCCCTGGGCGGCGACACTGGCCTTGAGGTCGAACTCGCCCGTAATCTTTCGCTCTTCTGCGAAGAGACAATCAACGGTTGGTTCCAGTTGTGTCGCCTCAGCGGCGGGCTGAAAGGCCAGGGATATCTGTTGGGGCGTGAACTCGAGGGTCCCGGGAGTGGCGATGCCGCACAGCTCCGAGGCCTCGGGGACCCGCACCAGGACGCCAGCCGGGCCGAAGGTGACATCCGCCTGAAAGGGCCGCCAGGTGAAATCCTTGACCGTCAGCGCATCGGCCTTGAACTTCAATTTACCTCGAAGGGGCAGCTGTGGAATTTCGCCGCTTCCTTCAGGTTCGCCGTCTTTGTCCTCCGTCCCTAGGAGAGCCTCAATCTTTTCCAGGTCAAGATCCGGCGAGGAGGCATCCATATCGAGCTCCAAGCCGTCGGCTGACACGTTCACGTCGCCGAAAAGGGCCACGATGGTCTCTCCGGCCGAAAAGCGGCCCGAATCGACCTTAATATGCTTCCCATCCGCCGTCAGAGAGACCTCTTCAATCGTCAATGGCTCGGCCAGCTTGACAGGCAGGCGGAAATCCCGGGCGGAGAGGGTCCCGCGCGCGCTCGAGCCGGCGGGTTGCGCCAGATTGATGTTGGCCTGGAGATTTCCCTCCATGCGGCCCGCCCTGAATTCCGTATCCAGGAAGATCTTGTCCAGGCTGGACTGGTCCAGATTCCCGTTAAAGCTGAAGTCCAGCATGTCTTGCTGTTCTCGCAGTGTGAATGTGGCATGGGACGCCTGATCCTGAATAGAGAGTTTCTTGAGGTTCAGCTCCTCCGGTTTCAGCATCAGACCGAGGGTGACGTGGGGACCTTGCTCAATGACCAGGTCGCCTTCAAAGGACGTCATCCGATCTCGCTCCCATACGAGGTGGGCATTCGAAAACGACATCGGCGACCACTTCAGGTCTACCGCGGACGGGAGTGCGATGTAATCCGAAAGCCCTTTGATCGACTCTGTCCCCATGCTGCCGGCGACGGTGATATCTACCCGGTTGAGCCCCTTCAAGTAGTCATCGAGGGTCCCCGACACCCTCAGCGAGGCATCCTGAACCTTGAATTGGGCATCCTTTAAGGTGGCCCGCTGTTTTTCGTATTCCGCGACGATATGGAACTTTCCAGCGGGCATCTGGATGTCCGCTGGGAAGAGGCCCGTCTTTACAAGCAAGTCCCTGACATCTCCCCTTGCCTTCCATTTCCACTGTTTGGGAGCGAGCAAGGGCCCCTTTATTTTCACGTCACTGAAATGAATGACACCCGCGAACCGCTCCATCGCGAGATCACCGAGCACGGCATTCAGGCTTTCGATCGATGAAAGCCACGCGAAGATCTCCTCGACGGCAATACCAAACGCACCGGATTGGACCGCAAGCATCATCGGCTCTTTCTTAAGACCCAACGTCGCCGTGAGCTTCGTAAAAGACGTCTTTCCGAAACGCCCGCGCAAGTCCTTGAGGGCGATCGCCCCGTCGCCAAAGGAGAATGCCCCTTCACTGATCTTCACCGGGAAGGGGATTCGATCGTAGCGGGCGGAAAGGTCAAACTGGGATACCTCCACACGGGTCTTGATTGACGCAAGGCTTTCGCCCAAAGTGAGCCTCCCGATCGCCTTCCCTTGAAGCCCCTTGATGCGCTTCATTTCATTCCTGAACGCGGTGCTCTTGATGAAGTGATTCAGCTCGGACGGGACCAGGGCGATATCGGTCTCGATCTCGATGTCCAGCTGGAAAGGCCCGTCTTTCCCTCTGAGGCCGACTCGCAAGATTCCGTTGCGGCCCCAAGCCGTCCTCTGGCGCCCTACGAGGTTCTGCCCCTCCAAAATACCTTTGGCAATGATCACGTCGCCCGTAACATCTTCCACATCGGTCGTGAAGGTCGGGGGGCGGACCTTGCCCTCCAGCATCCGCCCCTCGATCCGTATATTGTCGAGCTTTTTCAGGTCTGCGAAGTCTCTCCCTTGGGTCTCAATGGTAACCAGCGGCACCTGCCCGCCCTTGACGATCTCAAAGACCTTTTGGACGGCCTTGACCCCGCCGGCCAGGCCGAGGACCGTCCGGCGGGTCGATGTGACGTCTACGTCGCGGCCCTCCATTTTGAAGCTGACCTGCTGAGCAGCACGAGCGACGCCGAG
>CAZAGT010000388.1:0-1107 GCA_964484515.1 uncultured Desulfobacteraceae bacterium
CCCGACACCTTGATGGAGTTCATCGAGCACTCCTTCCCCACCACGCAGTTCGAGGAATACACCGACGACGACGGCAATATCCGAGTCCGGCCGGTCATGGATCCCGAAACGGGACGCCCGGTAGAAAACCCCGACGCGGTGAGGATGAAAGAGCAGCAGCTTGACGAGCTCGCCGACCTGAAGGTCCCGGATAGCCCGCTCAATGCCATGATCAACGAATTCGGTCATGAGAACGTGGCCGAAGTGACCGGCCGCAAGCGGCGCGTCATTCGGAAGCTCAACGATGAGGGCGTCCCGGAGATGGTCGAGGAAAAATGGAGCCGGTCCAAGGCGCAAGCCGATGCGCGCCTGTTTATGAACGACGAAAAGCGGGTTCTCATCTTCTCCGAGGCCGGCGGAACGGGTGCGAGCTACGATGCGGACCGGACCGTCAAGAATCAACGCAAGAGGATCCACTATCTGCTGCAACCCGGATGGCGGGCCGACAAGGCAACACAGGGGCTCGGACGGACCCATCGCGCGAATCAGAAACAACCGCCCCACTACCTTCTCTGTCAGACGAATCTCAAAGGTCAGATGCGTTTTGTCTCGTCGGTGGCCCGGCGCCTGGATCAGATGGGCGCTTTGACTCGCGGCATGAGGCAAACCGGATCCAGCGGGATCTTCTCCGCGCGCGACAACCTGGAGAGCGATTACGCGAATGATGCCTTCCGGCAGTTCTGCGAGAAGGTCTACGACGGCGACCTCGATGAAGTCATCACCCTGGATGAATTCGAGTCCATGCTAGGGCTTGCTTTGAGAACGCCCCAGGGGAACATGGTCAGCCACATCCCCTCGGTCAAGAAATTCCTCAACAGGATCCTGAACCTCACCTTTGCCAAGCAGAACGCCGTGTTCGAGGCCTTTGACAACCTCATCGAGCAGGTGGTCCGGATGCACATGGAGGCCGGGACCCTCGACATGGGTGTCGAAACCCTCAAGGGGGACACCATCGTCAAGACTCATGAGGAGGTCGTCTACACGAGTCCCCGCAGCGGCGCCCAAACCAAGTACATCCGTCTCGACGTGACCACGCCGGCCAACCGGGTCAGTTGGCAGGTCGCCGGA
>CAZAGT010000388.1:1117-4537 GCA_964484515.1 uncultured Desulfobacteraceae bacterium
GACGAAAGCCCTACGAGGCGATCTATCGCAACGTAACCAGCAAAATGATATGGGCCGCCAAGCCTGCAAGGTGGACCGATCAGGACACCGGCGACGTGATCGATGGATGGGCGCTCGTGAGCCCGGCCGCAGGCTACCAGGTGGTGGACCCGGAGACTCTTCAGGACACCCGCAAGTGGGAGCAAATCAGGAGCCCCTTCGAGGCGAAGCGCGCCTGGAACGATCGCCTTGAAAACCTCCCCTCCACCGTTACGCGTCATGAGCACATCATCGCCGGAACCCTTTTGCCGATCTGGAATCGCCTGGCCGGGCATCCCCGGATCATGCGCGTCCAGACGACCGACACCGCCGAGCAATTCATCGGGCGCCGGATCCCCCCGACCGCAATCGGCCGGGTCCTGCGAAACCTGGGCGCGGAAGGGGTGCGCGTGCAGATCACGCCGGCGCAAATCCATTCCAATGTCCTGAATGAGAACTGGAAGGTGCGCCTGGCGAACGAATGGCGGATCGAACGCCGGAGCGTGAGCAGCGGGCCGCGGATCGAGCTCATCGGTCCGGGTCTGGCGGACATGACCATCCTGGGGAACTACGGCGTCTTCCAGGAGCGGATCAATTACAAGATGCGCTACTTCATCCCTACGAATGAAGCGGGGATCCGAACCATTGAAAGGATCGTGGAACATAACCCGGTGGTCGACGCGAATCCCCCATCGGGGGAGGTGCAGTTCAGCCTCAGAGCGCCGACCGCGCCCGCTCAGCGAACCGCGGGACTAAGCCAAGAGGCGGGCAGGATGCTCCCGGCGACGAACACCGCAACCCTCAGTGCGGATCCCGATTTCAAGGCCGCCAAGGCCGGCGACATGGAAGCGGCCGCACGAATCGTTGAACGCCACGTCAAGCCCAAGGCCCTGGAGCTTGCCCGCAAGCGATGGGGGAGTGATGTGATCTACGTCCCGGTCCGGGCCATTGAGCGGACCGGGCTCAATGAAATCCCGCACGCTATGGCGAGGTATTACGCGGCCAAGATCGGCGGGGAAGTCGGTGCCGATCTTTTTCAGCTCAACAAGGTCTTTCATACGGGCGCCAAGATGATGGATCGCCTGATTAGCCGGCCGATCTTCAGCGGACCGGTGACGGCCGGGACGAAATACGTCCTGGTGGATGACGCCATCACCTCCGGTGGTACCCTGGCTGAGCTCGCCAGTTTTATTCAAAGGGAAGGCGGAAAGGTCGTAGGGGTTGTATCCCTTGCCAACGCGAGTCGATCTGCTACAATAGGGTCACATCCGCAACTCGTCAGCCAAGTCAAGGAGCGATATGGCGAAGTCCTCAAAGAACTCGGAATCGTCCCGGAAGCCCTCACCACCCCCGAGCTCTACTTCATCTTCAAGCACCGAGATGCTGACACCCTCCGAGCTCGAATTGCTGAAGCGCAAAAGCGCCGAGGCGGACCGGTACTACAAGAAACGGTTTTCCAAACAAGAAAAACCGCCGAAGGAACCTACCGACTAAGCCCCCGCCAACTCCGCGACCTTAACAAGCTCGGCGACCTGATTCGTTCCTGGATCAAGAGCATGCGGCCCGAGCAAGAGGTCCTCGACCGGATCGAGCTCGACCTTCAGCCCCTGATCGACATCAAGCGTTACCTGAGTCCCGAACAGGTCAAGGAACATCTGCGCAAGGGCGCAACCCCGGATCGAATCATGGGGATGACGACCTGGGATAAGCTCAACGCGACCATCCACCTGGCCCTGAACCACCAGAACCTCGCCGACCTGGAAAAGACGACCTACCACGAGTATTTCCACATCGCTTCGAAATGGCTGCTCCCGCAGGCCGATCTGGATATCCTCAGCCGGCTTTTCAATGGCGACATCGAGGAGGCCGCCGATACCTTCGCCGACTTCATGTACCGGCGTCAACGCGCACTCAAGGGCAGACCTCCCGCTCTGGGTCGAATCTTCAGGCGGTTGCGGGCCTTCCTCCAGCGCCTCTACAACATGCTCAAAGGTAAGGGCTTCGCCCGGCCGGAGGACATCTTCGGGCCTCTTTCGGTCGGTGCCTACCGGAGTCATGGGGGCGGGGCGGAACGGCCGGTGTTTCGTCTCCGCAAAGGGGACGACCCCGACAAGCTCCGGGCCGATGCGGAGGCCTACCTCAAGGACTTCTTCGACAAGGTGGATCAGGGGCAAGAGCCTGAGGACGCGATCCCCAACAAGATCGCGCAGGCGGTCCCGGATGAGAAAGACAGGGAGCCCGAGCCTTCGGTCTTCGAGCAATACAAGGACGATTGGCTAGGCAACAAGGATTACGAGCAGCTTGTTCACAACGTCGAGACGTGGGTCCTCCAGGATGCGATCAAAAACGCCCTGGGCGAGAAACGCTTCAACACCCGCTGCAGGCAAATGGATGAAGCCCTCCATGTCTGGATGGATCTGCACGCCAACCCGGATCATTTGGCCGAATACTACGACGACCTGACCGACGCGCAAAAGGCGGTGGTCAAGCGCGCTTTGCAGATCAACAACATGCCGAAGCTGCAGCAGATCGGCCGCTACATCATGATGCAGTACGAAAAGACCGGGCTCCATGCGCTGGAGGAAAACATCATTCACAATGTCCTGGAGAACTATGTCGCCCGCGCCTGGAACCTTCCGCAGAAGGAGAAGATGGGTGCCAAGGTCGATACCCTGGCGAAGTTCAAAGTGAGCTCACGGCATGCCCGCCAACGGGTGTTTCAAACCATTTTGGAAGGATGGGCGGTCTTCAACCAAGCGGGGATCCCGGCCGAGCTCGTGGTGAAGGGGGCCTCGAACAACCTTCAACTACTGAAAGACGAGATTTCCCGTGTCCGCGAAGACAAGCGCCTGATCGATAAGATGACGAAGACCGAATGGCTCGGTACGGAACAGATGATGGTTTCCTGGATCCAGTATGCTGGCTATGAGGCTATCGAGCACCCCAATTTCACCTATTGGCATCCATACGTCGCCGTCAAGGGCGATCTGGACACCGAAACGAAGGCCTATGGCCCGGAATTCAGAACGGTCCGCAAGTACGGCGCCCAAAGGGTCGGCGCTCAGAGAGCTACTCGGCTATTCGACAGCCCGGAGGAGGCCGAGGCCTTCATTACTCAGATGCAACGAAAATACGCCGAGGCCGGGAAGGCAATACCTCAGTACAAAGTGGTGACCCGCGACCAGATTTACAAGCGCGCCCAACTCTACGCGCCTAAAGAGATCGCCATCCGCCTCAACAAGATGATCGGTGTCTCCAAGATCAAGGGGATCTGGATCGTTGACAAAGCGACCAAGTACAACGCCTTTTTCAAGAGCACGATCCTCATCACCAACCTCTTTCATCACTTCGCCTTTATGCGCTCGCTCACCCTGCCGGGTGAGAAGATGAAGCTTCGGGAGT
>CAZAGT010000389.1:0-4517 GCA_964484515.1 uncultured Desulfobacteraceae bacterium
TGACGAGGGATGAGGGTAATCCCGATGCAATCGGGACAGATGGGCGTTTTCCGACTGCCTCGCCAGTGGTTTGAATCGGTCCAACAGGCAGAGAGAAGGAGATGGGCGCCCACCCCAGGCGAGTCCGCGACGGGGCCCTCAGATCAGGTTCGTGATCGGGCTTCTCCGGCATGGCGCGATTCTGATTCGTGGTGATTTGTACAGGAGTTCGAGATTTGCGGGGATAGGTGCTTGGAAATGGAGACGGAGACCGTGATTCCTCGGGATGGGTTCGCCGATAACCAGACGGAACCTTTGTGCCTTTCGGCGATCTCCTTTACAATCGCCAGACCCAGACCGGTCCCTGTGACCCCTTTGGAAGACCGCCGGCGGGTAAAGGCCCCGAAGATCTCGTCAAACTCGGTTGGTTTCAGGCCGACGCCATCGTCGGTTATCGAGAGGACGTGAGCGTCATCTCTGTCGCGGTATCTTATATCGATCGCGCCCAGCTCCTCGCCCCCGTACTTAAGGGCGTTGTCCACGAGATTTCGGAACACCCTGTGGATCGATAATCGATCGGCCTCGATCATGGGGATTTCTTCCGGCTCGGACCATCGAATCGTGCGGGTCTCAAGTTGTCCGGAAAATTCCTCATGGATGCCCTGCAAGATCTCTTTCAGGTCCAGTTCCTCCAAGCTCAGGGGGCTCTCCTTGGCGCTGATAAAGACACCGATCTTTTCCACCAGCGAGACCATCTGTTCGGCGGCGCTCAAGATCCGCGTGCAACTATGGCGCCCCTTTTCGTCCAGCAGGTGGAAGTAGCGATACCGGATTCGCTCCGTCAGGGCGTGGACCGCGATTGCCGGACTCTTGAGGTCATGGATCACGGAATAGGCGAACAGCTTGACCTTCTCCGCGCTGTTCCGGAGGGCCTCGTTGGCCGCCGCCAGCTCGGCCGTCCGCTCTTTGACCCGCCGTTCCAGTTCTTCCCGCGCCCTTACGAGAGCCTGCTGCGCTTGCGCCTGGGCGAGGGAGTATCGGATGGAGCGCTCCAGCACTTCCTTTGTGATCTCGTCCTTGGTCAAATAATCCATGGCACCGGCCCTCATCGCTTCCATATCCACGTCGAGATCGCCGTACGCCGTGAGAACAATGATGGGTACCTGGCACCCCTTTTTCAAGGCCTCATCAAGAAGATCGAGTCCGCTGAAGGCCCCAAGCCGGTGGTCGAGGAGACAGAGGTCATGCTCGGCACGAAGGAGTACCTCGAGACCATCCTCGTACGTCGCCGCCCATTCCAAGGTGAATTTCCTTCCGCGAAACTGGTCCAGCAAGTCCCTGACAAGGACAAAGTCATCTTCGTCGTCATCGATCATGAGGACCTTTAACGCATCTAAAGACACACCGCCCTTGTTTGGTATTCTCAGATCGGGCAATTCAACCTCCCGCAATCTCCACAACGTGCAATAGGTGTTAGCGAGTCCTCAGTGCTTCTTGCTTGGGTCGCCTATAGCCGACCGGAGCGGCGGCCGGTCGAGAAGGGTGCCTCTTATTCACCACGCATCACCAGAGAATCGACATGAACCTACCTGGTGTTCGGAAAAAAGGTTCGTCTCCAACTCCTATGACTATTTATAACACTTTTGAGCCCAACGTCCATCGACGATCCAATGCAGAGGGCAAGGTACAGCCGGCAACGGCGTCAAATACATGATTCACCTGATACACATCTCCGTGCTCAATGTTTAAGGTATCGTTATGCTAGTCACATAGACAAAAATTAATGAAGGAGGAGTGAGATGTACAAGAAACTCATTTTAGTATCGCTGGTGGTGGTAGGCCTAAGCGTGCCTGTTCAACTGTGGGCCCAGGGGACGCTCGCGGAGGGCGGTCAGATCACGATCGAAGGGACCATCCAGGGCCTCCTCAGCACGTGTTCCGGCCAGACCTGCTTGCCCGGCGAGGAATACATTATCGCCGCGCTGGAGGACACATACGTGCTGGTGACCGATTCCGGGAAATACTATTTTCTCCCTAATCTTAAGGCTTCGCAGCTCTCACGCTATCTTGGCAAGCAAGTACGGGTGGAAGGTACCGTGGCGCTGGGAGGCGATGCGATCCTCGTCAAGACGGCCGACGCCAAGATCGACGGCAAATGGAAGCCCTTCCAAAGCCGTGAGATCATGGATCGCGCCGAGAAGCTCAGGGGATCACCCTATAAATTCTAGGGCACACCGTGTAGCCTTGTATACCCTTCGAACATCCCGATAGGGCGCCGAGAGATGGATTCGAGGCGCCCTTTTTTTGCACCCAAAATCCCAAGCTCCTCGCCAAGATGGGACCAACGGTCTGAAGACCCTGCCCCGCTTCGCCGACGATGAGGATATTCACAGTTCTCGCTTCCATGTTGCTGGGGTCCTTTCCTCCTGTTCGACTAGACGATGACGACCGAATTATCGCTGTCTCCGTAAGGGTTCCTCACGTACTTGTCGGCCTGCTGGTCGTTTTCCCAGCGCGTTCCGTCAATGAGATAGCGAAACTGGTATTCACCCCCCCGTGCCAGCTCAAGGCTGGTCGTGTAATCCCCACTCTTTAGCCTTTTTAAGGGATGGGCGTGAATATTCCAGTCGTTGAAATCCCCTACAAGCGAAATGCTGCGGGCATTCAAGGCAGTGGTCCTTGGGACCCTAAAAGTCACCTTACATGCATCCTTGGTCTTGAAGTACTGCTTCTTGATCCCCCTGCTCGCCAGGGCCGCCTTCGGCGCGGCCGGCCTGTTCCTGGTGTCCCTGGAAACGGTTTTACTCTTCGAGCCCTGCTTCGAGGTTCTCCGCCCTTTTCCAGCAGCGTTCTTCTTTTTCGACGGTGGTGCCATCTTTTTTCCTCCTTCCGGTCACGAGATCTAAAGCGTCGGCGAGCTACCGCCTCATCCGACGAGCGTTAATCTAGATATTTTCTTCAGAGGGTAAATGGGGTCGAGCATGTATTTCTGCACGACTGACTACTTCCGGCGCGTCGGTGTCCTCTTGGAAGACGAGCTCTCAGCCTCCCCTGCAATGTCCTCCAACTCCTCGCCGGCAAGCGCGCGAAGGCCCTTTCCCTTCTCCCCCGGAATGAGACCGTCTTGCTGCCCGTCCCCGTGAGACTGAGCTTGGGTTTCCTGGGCTTCCGGCACCCGCCCTGGCTAGCTTGGGTAAAGGAACAGGTCCATCCTCTTTTTCAGGCTGAAATAGCGCAATTTGACTAGGGCCCGCTTCTCGATCTGACGAATCCGTTCGCGCGTCACCCCCAACTCTTGGGCCAGCTGCTCAAGGGTCCACTCGCCCTGGTGCCCGATGCCGAAGCGGCGCCGCAATACCAAGGCCTCGCGCGAACTGAGAACCTCCAGGATCTCTCGGGTTCGCTGCGCCAGCGACCGCGCGAGGACGTCCTCTTCGGGAGAGGCGGCTTCCGGATCAGGGATGAAATTCTTGACCTGGGAATCACCGTCTCCAATCGGGGAATCGAGGGAGAGATAGCGCCTGCCGGCCGTCTCGAGCGCCGCCTTTACTCTTTCACTCGGCAGTTCCATTCGGCAGGCGATTTCGTCGAGAGTCGCTTTTCTGCCGGTCTCCGCGCTTATCTCCGCGGCGCTCCGTCTTATTCTTCGAAACTCCTCGAGGGCATGAACAGGCACACGGACCGTTCGGCCCTGGTCCAGCAGGGCCCGGGTGATCGTTTGACGAATCCACCAGATCGCGTATGTGCTGAACTTGTACCCACGACGGTAGTCAAATTGTCCTACGGCCTTCAGCAGCCCGATATTCCCTTCCTGGATCAGATCCATTACGTGGACACTCCGGTCGGCGTATCTGCGCGCCACGCTGATGACCAGACGAAGGTTTCCCTCCACCATCTTCCGTTTGGCGTGCTTCGCTTCGGCATGCGCCACCGACATGGTGCGAACGTCCCGTTTGAGTTCGGCCAAGGCGGCATTCAGTCGCCTGGTCGACGAGTTCTCAGGATCCGGTCCGGGGAAACTCCTGTCCGCCGCGTGCGTGTGCAGCCTCGCGATGATCCGATCGATCAAGACATCCGGCAATCGCATCCGCCGGAAGATGGCGTGCGCCTCCCGTATCAGCGTGTCCTCGTTTTCGGTGATCTCCTCTGCGGTGGGCGCCCGCACGTCAATCGCGCGGGACCTCAACGCGTCATACTGCGAGCAGATCGCGGCGATCATGCCGCGCAAGGCCTCCAAACAGTTCTCCCCATTTCCATCAGGGACCATGTCATGAAAGAGGGAGGCATGACGCAACAACAACCGGGCGAGCACAGCTTCATGCATCTCGATCTGCTGGAAGCACCGCCGTTCCTCGTCGCGACTCAGGACCGGGAACCGGCCCATGTCCTTCAAATAAAGGGAAACCACGTCACATTCAATGGATCGCTCTCCGTGGGCACGTTCAGACATAGCAACAGTCATCCAAAAACCCTCCTCCATCATTCGTATCATTTTAGGTTTTTGAAACGACTCAACGTCCGGCCGTGGGGGTCTCTTT
>CAZAGT010000390.1:0-4506 GCA_964484515.1 uncultured Desulfobacteraceae bacterium
ACGCCCAGGAGCAGGGGTGGGCAAGGATTACGGCAGGAGAGCACATCCTTATCGCTGCGCCGACCGGGAGCGGCAAGACCTTGGCGGCCTTCTTATGGGCCCTCAACCAGCTCGCAACGCGGCGGTGGGACACCGGCCGGACGAGTGTCCTCTATGTCTCGCCGCTAAAAGCCCTCAATAACGACATCCGGCGCAACCTGCTCCTCCCGCTGGGTGCCTTGCGGAAAGCCTTTGACGAAGCCGATGCCTTCCTTCCCGAGATCCGTGTCGCGACTCGCAGTGGCGATACCCCGCAAGCCGACCGGCGGCGCATGCAGCGTCACCCACCCGAAATCCTGATCACGACCCCTGAAAGCCTCAACCTCCTCTTGAGCTCGTCCGGCGGCAGATCGATCCTTTGGAACCTTAAGACGGTCATTCTCGATGAAGTCCACGCCGTGATCGGCAACAAGCGCGGTGTGCACCTAATGACGGCGGTGGAACGTCTCGTACGGTTGTCCGGGGAGTTCCAGCGTGTCGCCCTCTCGGCAACTATGAGGCCGGTGGAGACCGTGGCTGACTTTATCGGGGGATTCCGGATCGAAGGCACGAAACAGGATCCCCGCTATTCACCGCGACCCGTCAGCGTGGTGAGCTCTGCCGTCAGGAAGGAGTATCACGTTGAGGTGCATTTCCCGAGGTCGGCCGCCGACAGCCAGGATGGGGAATCGTTCTGGAAGCCGTTGGTGGCAGATTTCAAGGAGATCATCCACCGCAATGAGGCCACGCTCCTCTTTGTCAACAGCAGGCGTCTTTGCGAAAAGCTGGCGCTCAAGATAAACCATGGTGAGGCAAGCGCGGCTGCCTATGCACACCACGGCTCTCTGTCGCGCGAAATACGTGAAGAGGTCGAGAGGCGTCTCAAGGGCGGTGAGCTAAAGGCGATTGTGGCAACGAATTCATTGGAGCTGGGGATCGACATCGGCGCCCTGGATGAGGTCGTCATGATCCAGTCGCCGCCCTCCGTTTCTTCCGCCATTCAGCGCGTCGGCCGTGCCGGGCACCAGGTGGGCCGGGTGAGTCACGGCACGCTGTTCCCTACTCACCCTCATGATTTTCTGGAGGCCGCCGTACTCGCGCCCAGTATCGTATCGCAAGATATCGAAGTGGTCCGGACCGTGGAGTGCCCCTTGGATGTGTTGGCTCAGGTCATCGTCTCCATGGTGGGGGTCGAGACGTGGTCCATCGACGCCCTCTACGCCCAGCTGCGTGCAAGCCATCCCTATCGGCAGTTGAGCCGCAGGCAGTTCGACCTCGTGCTGAACATGCTGGCAGGACGCTATGCGGATACGCGGATTCGCGAGTTGCGGCCGCGAGTGTCCATCGATCGGCTGGATAACACCGTGGCGGCCCGCAAAGGGGCCTTGCTGACGCTCTATCTCTCGGGCGGAACGATCCCCGACCGGGGATATTTCAACCTCCGACACCACGAGACCCACGCGAAGATCGGTGAACTCGATGAAGAGTTCGTCTGGGAGGCATCCGCGGGCCAGGTCTTTGCCCTCGGTACGCAGAACTGGAAGATCGAGCGGATCACGCACAATGATGTCCTTGTCAGTCCGGGTCCCCTGAAGGCCCTCGCAACACCCTTTTGGAAAGGGGATGAACGGGCGCGCGATTTTCATTTTTCAAGCAAGATCGGCCGGTTTCTTGAGTGGGCCGACGAACGCCTGGGCGAGGCTGAATTTAGGCGCGTGCTGAGCGAGGAGCACTTTATGGAGGCTACGGCGGCCGAACAATTGCTCGATTTCTTGAAGGCCCAGAAGGAGGCCACCCATTCCGAACTGCCGCATGCCCATCATGTATTGGTTGAGCACGTCGAGTCCGGGCCGGGGTCAGTGCCCGGCAATCAGGTCGTGCTGCACACATTCTGGGGCGGGCGCGTCAATCGGCCCTTCGTGATGGCGCTCGACGCCGCGTGGGAGGACCGGTTTGGTCACCGACTCGAGACCTATGCGAGTAACGACGGTGTGTACCTGTTGCTACCCCATGAGGTCAAGGGCGTGGAGCTGCTCTCCCTGGTATCGAGCGCCACAGTCGAATCGTTGCTCCGGGGTCGACTCGAGAGCTCAGGTCTTTTTGGGGCCAGATTCAGGGAGTGTGCCGGTCGGGCGCTGCTCTTGCCTCGCAACAAGGCCAGCGAGCGCGTGCCACTCTGGATGAGCCGTTTGCGATCGCAAAAACTGATGGAGGCCGTTAGCGGATATGAAGATTTCCCGATCCTGCTTGAGGCTTGGCGGACGTGTCTCCAGGATGAGTTCGATCTACAAAGCTTGAGGCAGGTGCTAAACGGTCTCGAGTCAGGGTCCATCCGTTGGTCCGAAGTGTACAGTCAGGGCCCGAGCCCCATGGCGCGTGATGCCGCCTGGCGTCAGATCAATCACTACATGTACAAGGACGATGAACCCGCCGGACGAATACCGTCGCGACTTCGTAAAGACCTACTGCGTGAGGTGGTTCATAGTCCGAGTCTGCGTCCGGCCGTTTCCAGAGAGGTCGTCGCTCGCTTTGAGCTCAAGCGTCAGCGCCTCAGTCCCGGGTACGCACCCTCATCGGCGCGTGACCTGACGGATTGGGTCAAAGAGCGCGTCATCATCCCTTCAAGGGAATGGGAACGACTCGTAGGAGCGATGGAAGCGGATCAACCGGAGGTGGCATCCTCCCTTCTCAATGAAGTGGGAGGGAAGTTGGTGGTGGTCCAGCCGCCTGGCGCTCCCGATTCGTCTGTTGTCGCGCTGGAAGTCGCGGCCAAGGTCGTCGAGGCGTTTTATGGCGGCGTGGCAAACGTTCGGATGAAACTGTTGCGGGCTGAGGATAAGGACATTCCGGCGGGCATCCCTGAAACGAGAACCTCGGAGGATGCGCCCGAGGCCTCACTAACAATCCTCCTGGGCGAGTGGCTACAGTTCTATGGGCCCCTCACCAGGACCTTCATTCAGAAGGCCCTCGGGATCAGAGATCAACAGTTGGCCGACGCGCTCGAGGACCTGTTGGCGGCCGAAGGAATCATCGCGGGGCGATTGATCAAAGGCGATAATGAGGATCGAATCTGCGACAGCGAGAACTTCGAGACCCTGTTGAGACTTTCAAGATTGGAGGCGGTTCCGGCGTTTAAACCTCTGGATATCAAGTGGCTCGCGCTTTTCCTCGCGACCCATCAAGGGCTTTGGGGCCGCAATGGCCACATCGACAACCTCTCCGAACGTCTGGAACAGCTTCTCTGTTATCGGTTACCCGCCGGGCTCTGGGAGTCGGAGATCTTTCCTGCGCGGGTTCGACCATACGATCCATCGTGGCTAGATACCCTCATGCAAACAGGTGACCTGCGTTGGATCGGCGGTTCCAATCGACGTGTGACCTTCTGCTACGACTCGGATCGGGACCTGATGGAGCAGGGGCCGGGTGAGGGCGCAAGCTCCGCGTCTGATTTGATCCCCGATGCGGCCGCACGCTATGACTTCGCGTCCCTTCTGCGTCGGTCGCATGAGGGGCCAGCAGCGTTATCCGACCGCCTCTGGAATGCGGTCTGGCAAGGACAAATAACGAACGACACTTTTCTGGCTCTCCGACGAGGGGTAGAGACTCACTTCAAGATAGACACTGCAGCAATCATGACGGGCGATTCAGGACGCCGCCAGCGAGCGGGTCGCCGGGGGGCATTTGCCAAAAGGAGAGCGACGCTGCCGTTTGCGGGAAACTGGTTTCGGCTGTCACGTCTTGAACGGTCAGAAAATCCGATCGAGATCGAGGAATGCAATAAAGATCGCGTCAGACTGCTGCTCGATCGTTACGGTGTCCTTTTTCGCGAGCTACTCGAAAGGGAATCCTCCCTTTTTCGCTGGTCAAACCTGTTTCGAACACTGAGATTGATGGAACTCTCAGGCGAGGTGCTGGCGGGCTGTTTCTTCGAAGGGATTCCCGGACCCCAGTTCATTTCCCGTCCGGCGTTTCACGTGCTGCAACGAAAACTACCGGACGCATCCATTTACTGGATCAACGCGGTCGATCCCGTATCCCTCTGCGGTATCCGCCTGGATGCCGTCAAGGGCCGATTGCCGCGACGCGTCGAAAGCAATCACCTTGTCTACCGGGGCACGGAGATCGTTCTCGTGTCAAAGCGCTTCGGTAGGGACCTCGAATTCCGTGTGGAACCGGACGATACCCACCTGCCTCAGTACTTGGGTCCCCTACACCATCTGCTCCGACGTCCCTTTCGACCCCTAAACCGGATCGCCATCCGAACGATTAACAGTGAGCAGTCGGTTCGAAGCCCTTATGTGGATTGCCTGCGCACCTCCTTTGAGGTCGTTGTTGATTACAAGCACGTAAACCTCTATCGGGGGATCGAGCAATAACGCTTGATCGATCAGGAACCGCATTGGGGCATTCGGGCTTCGAATGTGTTTCGGCCTGCGACGAGCCCCTCGGCCGTGAGCCTTTCGGCCACGAGCTCAAGGCCGAGTGGCT
>CAZAGT010000391.1:0-4490 GCA_964484515.1 uncultured Desulfobacteraceae bacterium
TGCTCAGGGCCGTGAGCCCGTCGAACGGCAGATGGGCGTTTTCCGACAGCCTCAACGATCCAGTTGACTGGTTACTCAATCAGAGAGATTTTCGAACCCTATTCATACCTGCAGAAAAGGTCAAGCAAGCCTCTTGTTGAACGTTCTATGTCGTATAGGGATTTACGCTAGAAAGTAATGCCTTTAGACAGGGTTAAAGGAGCGCTGTTTGGTTTTGGATGGGCCATAATGCATTGGAATATATATAAAAATTTAGTATGAACCCGGATGTAATTTTGAGTTGACTAAAACATTTAACTTAAATATGTATACTACTAATCTGGTGGGATCAGTGGCGTGTCTTTCACTCAAAGAAAGGAGAAGGAAGCATGACAAAGAAATGGAGCATGTTCTTCGGTCTTGTCCTTGTGGTAGGTATTGTTTTCCTAACCGTGCCTCTTTACGCTGCGGGAATCGCCGACAGGTACCCTCCCGGTTATGAAAGATGGTTCGGAAACCTGATCCCTGCGCAGCCCGAGTTCGGGCCTGACGACGAGGTCGGCCGTTTGAACTGGATGCAGAATCCCAGGATCATTCTTGAGGCCGCAAAACTGATCAAGCAGGGCAAGACAATCGATATAGCCCAATGGGTCGATCGGACCACCCCAAACTGGCCCGGTCATCCACCCTTTGAGCTGATCACCTTCCGGTCACCATTCGGCGAATGGAACCAGCATGACCAGGGCTGGATGGAGCATAACAACGAGGCCGGGATCTGTTTTGCCAGCGAGGCCACGATCCACTGCCAGCACACGGGGAGCCACATGGACATGCTGTGCCACGTGGTCTTCGGCCCCGAGTGGTGCGGCTACAACGGGATCTCCTTGAAGACGCAGCTGGGAGACTTTGGCCTCTTGAAGGCCGGCGCCGAGACCGTCCCGCCCATTTTTTGCAGGGGTGTCCTTCTGGACGTTCCAGCGTATAAAGGGGAGCAGTGCTTGAAAAGCGGTTATGAGATCACCGTTGATGACATCAAGGGAACCCTGCGCAAAGAGGGAATTCAGCTCAAGAAGGGTGATGCCGTCCTGATCCGGACCGGCGTCGGTCAGTACTGGCCGGACAAGAAAAAGGCGACCCAAGGCCCCGGGCCGGGCTACCGGGCCGTCCTGTATCTCCTTGACCAGGGAATGATGATCGGCGGGACCGACACGGTGGCATTTGAGGTTCAACCGACTCCAGGGGGGATGGGCCCCGTTATGAAGAACCCCCATCCCGGGCACCAGGCCATGTTCCACCACGGTGTCCACATCATGGAGGCGCTCAACCTCGAGCCGCTGGCCCAACAGCAGGTGTATGAGTTTGTCTTTGTCACGGCGACGAACAAATTCAAGGGGGCTACCGGCTCCAACATTCGGCCGTTTGCCATCTACTAATCTCCCGCCAGTCGACGATCCTACCAGGATTTTCTATGAAGGCCTCCTCTCGCTTGGAAGGGAGGCCTTCTTAGTTCCTTAACAACTAGGTCGCCAGCGGGAGATGGTTTTTGGTATATATCAGACGGGCGGCCACAAGACATGTTTCTGAGTCTGAGAAACTGGCTATGATCGGCCCTGAGGGTGAGAATTCTAATCTTGACGTTTTGTCGTTGGCGGTAGGTTTCTGCGAGTCGTTCTGACCCTCAAACCTACTCAATCCACAAAAGGAAGGAGGGATGAGACATGAAACGGTATGCTGGATCGCTATTTGCGGCATTCTTAGTCTTGGGTTTTGTTGCGATGTTGACGGTTACCACTGTCATCGCAGGGGAAGAGACAATTCAAGGTATCGTGACTGCTGACGGCGAGATCGAAACCGTTGACGGTGAACGATACTCTATCGATAGTAATGAATTGGGCGACGAACTTATGGCGCTCGTGGGAAAGAAAGTCGAAGCAACAGGCGAGGTTATTGAGGGAATGTACGGAGGATATACAATCACGGTGACCTCATTCAAACAACTTGAATGAGGTGATCGAATACCGGCCTAAGAGAAGGATGTATCGCAGCACTGTCAAGATTGTCAAACACCGGGGGTTTAGGCCGTAACACGTTTCGTCCTGCCACCGCCACATCCGTATTTTGAAAACGGTGTCCCGCGGTGGTATGGCGTTCACCAGAGGTCTTTAGGTAGAACCGGGAGCTGCGTCTGGTTGTTGCGGGTGTTGCTGGAGCCTCCTATGAGCATTTGTTCCGCCTGCGGGTTGGAAATCATCTTCTTCGTCTTGGGGAGGACCTTTTCCATGGCCTCGAGATATAGGCGGTGGGCGGTCACGTTTTTGGCCTTGCGATACTCATCCCAGGCCGCTAGAAAACGATTGGCGTCGCCCTCGGCCCTTGCCACCACTTCATTCGCATAGGCACCTGCCTCCGATATCGTCCGATCCGCCTTGGAGCGCGCTTGGGGGATCTCGCGGTTGCGATTCCCCTCCGCCTCCCGCACGAGCTTGTGCTTGTCCTCTCGCGCCGATGAGACGTCCCTGAAGGCCCCCGCCACCTTGGTTGGGGGCTGGAGGCTTTGAATCTGGATCGAGGCGATTCGGATGCCCAGGTCATACTCGTTCGCGCTGGACTGGACCTCCTGCTTGACGTTGCTCTGAAACAGGAACCGCCCGGTGGTCAAGACCTCATCGACGGTCATCTCGGCCACGTTTTTCACGCAGGCCGCCTTGACGATCCGGTTCAACAACCAATCCGGTCCATTTCGAATGTTGAAGAGGTAGTTACTCGGTCTATCGATCATATACTGGATGAGCAAGGACGCGAGCACGATGTTTTCATCACCCGTCAAGAGCGCTTCGGCCTCTTTGGCCTCGCTTACATCCTGCGCGCCCGGCACAAGACCGAATTCTACGGTCATGGAGCGGACCTCGGTGGTCGCCGGGCGCAGGACCGTCTCGATCGGCCAGGGCAGGTGATAGTGGATGCCCGGGAGGATATTGTCGTTCACGACCCGGCCGAAGCGTCTGACCACGCCGCGTTGCTCCGGTTTGACCGAATAGAATCCACTGGCCAGATAGAGCAGGACCAGGAGGACACCAAGCCCGAGGCCGACGTACCTGGCCGTCCGAAAGACGCGTCTCAGATCACTCTGTTCATCTGTGTTGATCATCTTGCTGCTCCTCCGGCGGGCATTCCAAATAACGAAAGAGGGGGGCATCGGTCGACAGGATCAGGGTCGTAAACTGATCGATAAACTTCTGATACGCCTCCAGGGTGCGCGTCAGCTTGTAGAATTCGGGATCCTTTTCGAGGGCCTCGGCATAAATTCGGATCGACTTGGCGTCTCCCTCGCCTTTGATCACCTGGGCTTCCTTATAGGCCGTCGCCAGGATCTCCCTGACCTTCTTGTCCGTCTGGGCCCTCACACGGGCCGCCGCCTCTTCACCCTCGGCGCGATACTTCTTGGCCTGGCGCTCCCGCTCGGCGCGCATCCGGTCGTAGACCGCGCGCAAGTTCTGCTCCGGGAACCCCAGTCGGCGCAGGCGCACGTCAACGACCTCAATCCCAAATTCTTCGAAGGCCAGCTGCCGCGAGGCCTCGGCAACCTTGTTCGAGATCTCAGGGACTTTGGTCCCGCCTTCACCCTCGCCCGCCTTCAACTTCAAGAGGGCCGGGAGGGGATAGTTGCCGATGGCCACCCCCAGCTCGGAGTTCACCAGATCGGAGAGCCGTCGCTCGGCCGAGCGCATGTCCTTGACCGTCTGGATGAACTTCTGGGCATCGGCGATCCGCCACAAGACAAAATTGCTCAAGACGAGGTTCTTCTTGTCGTTGGTCAGGTATTCGCCGACGTTGGAGTCAAGCCCCTGGAGCCTTCTGTCCAGGCGCATGACGGTCTGGATGGGATCGGGCCACTTGATCGCCAGGCCCGGTTCGGTGATCACCCGGACGGGCTTGCCGAATTGGGTGATCACCACGATCTCGGTCACATCCACCGCCACGAAGGCGGTGATCAGAAGGTAGACGACGACGACGGCGCCGCCGAGGGCGATCAGGATCTTCCTTGCCATCTCCTTAATCCTCCATGGGTACTTGATCGTAATTACCAAGGGCCGCTGGATTGGTCGCGCCGGGCGCAAACAACCACAGTCGGTAGCCGCCCAAATTGGCATTCGGGTTGGCGACAAACTTCTGCTTCCCTCTGAGCTTTTTCTCGACCGTCTCGATGTAATAACGATAGGCCGTGATATCGGGCGCCTCGTGGAAAGCCTCGGCGGTAAGCAGGAACTTCTGCGCATCCCCCTCGGCCTTCATTTCCTTGTCGATTTCGTAGGCCCTGGCCTTGGCGAGCTTTGTTTCGGCCTCCGCCTGGGCCTTGGGGAGCATCATGTTGCGGTAGGACTCGGCCTCGTTGAGGAGTCGCCCCTGGTCCTCCTTGGCCGAAAAGACGTCCCGGAACGTGGGGACCACGTCCAGCGGCGGATGGAAGTCGTGGATGAACACATCCATCACTTCGACGCCGATCCCGAGCC
>CAZAGT010000392.1:0-4416 GCA_964484515.1 uncultured Desulfobacteraceae bacterium
GATCAGGAGGGGACAGGGAAAGGGTTCGACGTGGAACTGACTCGGAGGATAGCGGAAGCGGTTCCGATACCCGTTATTGCGAGTGGAGGCGCCGGAGAGGTGAATGATGTCTTGGAGGTCATTACACGAGGCCGGGCAGACGCGGTCTGTCTCGCCTCCATACTGCATTACGCGTGTGCAGGGGAGCTGGCCTCAACAGAGGAAGATTTCCAAGAGGAAGGCAACATCGAGTTCCTTCGCGGCGGCCGGGGATTCAGGAACGTGCATGGGACCACGCTTCCGGGTCTTAAGCGGCATTTGGTTGCTAACGGGATAGAGTGTCGGTTGCAATAGGTCGTCACCGATGATCGAATCAGGAAGACCAGAGATCGCTATCGTCGATTTCGGCCTGGGCAACCTTTTCAGCGTCAGGCAGGCGTGCGAACAAGCCGGAATGCGGGCGAGCCTAACGTCAGCCAAGTGCGACATCCTTGCCGCGGATGCAGTGATTTTGCCGGGCGTTGGGGCATTCGGCGACGCTATGGCCGCTTTAAGGCGTTTAGATTTGGTCGAACCGCTCAGGGAGACCGCTGGTTCCGAAAAGCCTTTCATAGGGATTTGCCTGGGGCTGCAGTTACTCATGACTGAAAGTTACGAATTCGGACGGCATCGGGGTCTCGGCCTCATAGAGGGGACCGTCGTGAGGTTTGATCAAAGCCCATCGTCAAGCCCTCTTAAGGTTCCCCATGTGGGTTGGAATCAGATATTTCGAGACAAAAAGGGGCACCTCTCGGCCGAGCCCGATCACGCCGGAGAGGACGACTGGCGCCAGACGCCGCTTGATGGTTTGCACGATGGCGAGTATATGTACTTTGTTCATAGCTTTTATGCGGTACCCGAAAACGAGAACGTGATCCTTTCACGATCTCATTATGGGCCCATCCATTTCTGCTCCAGCCTTCAGTCCCGTAATATTTTCGCTAGCCAGTTTCATCCGGAGAGAAGTGGAATCAAAGGACTACAAGTCTACAAGAATATTGCTTCCCTAATCCACAAGCCAGAACAGGGAGAGTAACACAATATGGGTGATCGCCTCGAGGCCTACTACGGACTACCAAGCAAAGTCGCCTTCTGCAGGCGTTGCGTCATGTCTAATCAACGCCCTTCTTCCTATCCCGAATTCAAACACACGCCCGACAGGAAGACGCCGACCTTGCACATTGATGCGGAGGGGGTCTGTGATGCGTGCCGTTACGCTGAGAAAAAGGAAGAGATCGACTGGCAGCAACGTGAGAAAGAACTGCTGAGCCTGTTGGACAAGTATCGACGCCAAGACGGCCACTACGATTGTGTCGTTCCCGGTAGTGGTGGAAAGGACAGCGCCTATGGCGCGCATGTCCTGAAATACAAATATGATATGCACCCCCTCACGGTAACCTGGCCACCGCTTCTGTACACCGACTATGGATGGAAGAACTTTCGCAACTGGATCGAGGTAGGGGGATTTGACAACATCACTTTCAAGCCTAACGGCCGGGTACACAAAATGCTGACGAAGTTGGCGATTGAGAATCTACTGCACCCTTTTCAGACATTCATCCTGGGGCAGAAGAACCTTGCTCCCAAGATCGCCCTCCAGTACGGCATCCCCCTTATCTTCTACGGCGAGGCTGAGGCCGAGTACGGCAACCCGATCGCGGAGACGAGCAAGTCACTTCGTGACCAATCCTATTACGCCATGAAAGATCTATCGGAAATTCACCTCGGGGGCGTATCGATAGCCGAACTTATGGGGAAATACGAATTTACTTTGAATGATTTGATGCCATACCTGCCTGCGGATCACAAAGACCTAGAGCAGGCCAAGATTGAGGTTCACTATCTGGGCTATTATCTGAAGTGGACGCCGCAGGAAAGCTACTACTACGCGGTCGAAAATACGGCCTTCCAAGCAAGGCCTTTTCGGACTCAAGGTACATACAGCAAGTACAACAGTATTGACGACAAAATCGATGATCTGCATTACTACACGACCCATATCAAATTTGGCCTCGGTCGGGCGTCTTACGATGCTTCGCAGGAGATCCGTAATCGACATATTACCCGCGAGGAGGGGGTCGCTTTAGTGCACCGCTTTGACGGTGAGTTCCCTGATCGTTATTTCAACGAGGTTCTCGATTACCTCGATATGGACGTCGATGCGTTTCATGCATTGTGCGACCGTTTCAGATCCCCCCACCTGTGGAAAAAGGAAAACGATAAATGGGTTCTAAGGGAAAGAGTGGTGTAGAGTTTATCTCCTCAGGCTGTCGGAATCAAAGACATGGGTTATGAGGTCTGGATTAAGAGGGAGCGGAAGATAAGGACCACGTTCTTGCGCAGTCGCGGACCGTCAACGGGTAAGGGGATATGGCGTATTTGCCGCGACTGCCAGGAGATTTGCCTCTCTCATGAGGCAAGATACCCGAACTGCAATAGCCGTGCGATCAGGTACTGTGAGATCAACCATTCTGAGCAGTTGGTCGGAAATGGGGAGTATATCCGGTGTCTGTTTCGGTTTGAAAGAATCGGTCAAGGATAGGCGGATTAAAGCCATGAATGAAAGAATGCGAATGATCTGTATCGAGCCTAGGAGTTCCATAAGGGAGGCGATCGCTTGCATTGACCGAGATGAAGCCCAAATCGCTCTCGTTGTCGACGACCAAGAGAGGCTCGTGGACACCGTCACCGATGGCGATATTCGACGGGCGATGTTGGCGGGTATGGACCTCAACACCCCCGTTGAGGCGTTGAAGGAGAACAAGACCGGCTCGGCCTACCCGCAGCCGGTAACCGCCAAGCAGGGTACCAAATCCTCAGATCTTCTAAGATTAATGGAAGAACGTTGCGTGCGCCAAGTCCCGCTGCTTGACGATGAGCAGCGCGTCGTAGGACTCATCACTTTGCGTGAGTTGTTGAAATCCGATTCGCTTCCTCTTCAGGCCGTGGTTATGGCGGGAGGATACGGTTCACGGTTGAGACCGCTTACTGAAGATGTCCCCAAGACGATGCTCACCGTCGGAGACCGGCCGCTACTGGAGTCGATTGTGGAGCAGCTGCGGGAATCGGGTATCAAGCGGTTGCATCTGGCCACCCATTACAAGGGGGACATCATTGCAAGGCATTTCGGAGACGGGCGGGATTTCGGCGTTGAGATTCAGTACGTCGAGGAAGACAAGCCGCTCGGGACTGCGGGGGCCTTGTGCCTGCTCGGCTCAACCGACGATCCCGTCCTCGTCGTGAACGGCGATATCCTGACGCGGGTCGATTTTCGAGCTATGCTGGAGTTTCACACGGATCATTCCGCCGACATGACCGTCGCGGTAAGACGCTATGAGTCTCAGATCCCTTATGGGGTCGTTGATTCCGAGGGGGTGAACGTCGTCCGGGTCGCGGAGAAACCGTATGTACGCCATTTCATAAACGCCGGCATCTACCTTCTGGATCCAAAGGTGTGTCGATATATTCCCAACGGCCAATCGTACGACATGACGGAGTTGATCAACAATCTCGTGGCGGAGGGCCGTCGCGTTATCAGTTTTCCGGTTCACGAATACTGGCTCGATATCGGGAGAATTGAAGAGTATCAGAAGGCGCAACAAGAATACCATCACGTTTTCAAGAAATGACGAATTGGGCAGCAAAAAGAGTTCTCGTGACAGGGGCCGGTGGTTTCATCGGCAGCCATTTGGCTGAGACGCTGGTCCTTAGGGGAGCCCGAGTCCGGGCCCTGCTGCGATACAACTCCAGGAACCATTGGGGCAATCTGGAAAATCTGCCTCCTGACGTGTTAGCTGAGGTCGAAGTGGTGCCGGGCGACCTTGTCGATCCCGCCTGTGTTCAACAGGTGGTTAAGGGTTGTGAGGTGATCTTTCATCTTGGAGCGTTGATCGCTATTCCTTACTCATACATCGCACCGCGGCAATATGTTGCAACGAACATCCACGGTACGCTGAACGTTCTTGAGGCCTGCCGCAGTGCCGAAGTGGAAAAAATGGTCCATACGTCCACCTCAGAGGTTTACGGGACGGCCGTCTACACGCCGATCGACGAAGATCACCCGATGCAGGCGCAATCTCCCTACTCGGGCTCGAAGATTTCGGCTGATAAGATGGTGGAGAGCTATTTCAGAACGTACGACGTTCCGGTCGCAACGATCCGCCCGTTTAATACCTATGGCCCCCGCCAATCGGCAAGGGCCGTCATCCCCACTGTTGCTATCCAGGCTATCGAAGGGGAGCACGTTCAATTGGGTAACCTGAAGCCGGTTCGAGACTTAACATTTGTGATGGATACGGTTGAAGGCTTTCTGGCCGTCGCTGATTCACCTAGAACAAACGGCGAGGTCATTAACGTCGGTTACGGCAAGGGTGTTTCCGTGCTTGATCTGGCCCATCT
>CAZAGT010000393.1:0-4408 GCA_964484515.1 uncultured Desulfobacteraceae bacterium
CGGCCCCCCGGCCGCCTCGGGTCGCGCCTTATGCCGAGACATCGCACTCAATTCCTCGTTTTTGAAAAGAGACCCTCATGGCCGGCGTGGATGTATCAACAACATCATTTCATGGAGTTTCTTGCGAGCAGCTAATGAGCAGGCCTTGGCGTCCTCTTGGCGGATATCGATGTTGCCTAATCGATGAGGGCCTGCCCTTCGGGGCAGAATCAAAAATAATGGACAGCCTTCGAAAAAGGAACTATAAAAGGCCGTCTTTTGATGAGCCACCGTAGCTCAGTTGGTAGAGCACCTCACTCGTAATGAGGATGTCTGCGGTTCGACTCCGCACGGTGGCTCCAAAACAAGACGTGGAAGGTCTCGCCGCTGCCGTGTTCGGCCTCCCTCCTGGTATGTAAGCCGTTTCCAACCCTTGAAAATAATTTTACGTAATCTTGCAATGAATTCCATATGCCCGGAGGCGGGAGACGGTATTTTCTCTTATTATCCCATTGATTTCGGAAGGATATGCAGAGACCTGTGGCGCCCGCGTAATGGAACAGTTCTTGCTCCGTCCTCATGCGACTTTCGGGAAACAGGCGGCCGTAAAAGACGAGGCCCAACCTATCCCTGAGGGTCATTCAAACGGAATAGAAGTTTCTTTGTGAGAAGGACGGCTGGTATGGAGCCATGACTTCCTACCGCTGTCCTTTTTTTGTCCCCGCCGGGGGCTATGCTTGAAGGGAGGTTATATTTCCATCCAAATCTGCGAATCCTAAAACCGCTTGTCTCCTTGGGGGATCAAGTCAACCGAAAGGAGGTGATTGTTTTCAGCACGTAGCTGTGCCTTTCCAGAGTTATTTTTGCCAATTGGAGGAATCAATGAAAAGGTTTTTATTCTTTTTATTAACCTTATTACTATTCAGTGCAGGACTCATTCATACATTGTATTCAGGCGACTCGCCGTATGATAGGGTCCGTGTAGCCAAACTATTCACCGATAAGACATGGTCTTCATGCGAAAGCCCCACCCAAACCTGCCACCATTCCGCTGATCACCTTCGGGTCCATGAGCCTGCAAAAGCTCGGAGAGTAATCTCGTAGTGGAACCTGCGAGGTTACTCGGAATATGACGTCGTCATCTTCCAGAAAGGAATTGACGCCCAGGGATAACGGTGGCAGGCGGTCGGGCATCGACCGTAGAAGATTCTCCTATATGGGTTATATTCCCGAAAGGCGACACGGTGAAGACCGCAGAGGTGGTGAAGACCGCAGGAGCGGGTCAGAACGAAGGGGGCCGGCTCTCTAGTTTTGATAACTGGAGTGTGAGGACAACTCGTTCAACCTAAAGGCAGGGCCACGTGGGCCCTGCCTTTTTTGCTCAAAGGGGGCCCTTTGCGGAAGTGCGGAGTGCTTCACTACGATTGGGCATAACTATGTAAGCCCGCCAGATAATTCACACCGATATAGGTGAACATGACACAGGAAAAGCCGACAATGGAGAGGACCGCAAGCTTCTTTCCGCGCCATCCCCTTATCAAGCGCGAGTGGAGAAACGCCGCGTACACCAACCATGTGATCAAGGACCAGGTCTCCTTCGGGTCCCACGTCCAGTAACTGCCCCACGCGGCGTGGGCCCACACGGAACCGGTGATGATTCCGAGGGTCAACAGCAGAAAGCCGATTACGACCATCTGATAACTAAGTTCATCCAGGATAGCAGAGCCGGGAATAAGGCGCAAAAAGCCATTACTCCTCTCGGGCCGATCCAGTCTCTTTAAGAGGTACATGAGGCTGAGTCCAAAGGCGAGGGCAAATGCGGCATAGCCGAAAAAGCAGGTGATGACATGGGCGATCAGCCAGTTGCTTTGGAGTGCCGGGATGAGGGGTTGAATGTGACTGCTGATACTCGGCGAATAGGAGGCGTACGCCATGGCCAGAAAGGCGATGGGAGTAACGAAGGCACCGATGCTCTTGTTTTTGGTGCGTCTTTCGATGATGATGTAGAGCAATATGATCGTCCAAGCAAGGAAGATGAGCGATTCATAAAGGTTGGAGAGTGGCGCGTGGCCGATTCCGAGTCGGTAGGATTCAACCCATCTGAGACCCAAGGCAAGTGTTTGGACTGCCAAACCGGCCGTCGTAATGATGGTGGCAAGTCGTCCCAACAGGCTCTTACCCATCACCATCATCATCAGGTAAAGCAAAAAAGAGCCGAAATAGACGAAGGTGACGTAACTGAGAATGACGGAGTTGAGCATTAGAATCAGTCTCCCGGTGTTTTCACAAGACTCAGTTCGCAGTCTTATTTGGCGGTTTTGAAAAAACTCAACAAGGGTTATGCCACCATAAGGTTCAAGGAACCAAGTTGCTCCACTTAACCAAGGTGGTGCAGCCGCGCTATGCCTGAAGCGGCTATTATGCTGTCAACCTGGTGCGGATTGCCTGCCTCAAGCGGTCCAGTTCTCTTTCAAGCGCCGTCGGGTTTTTGCTGGCCGTCCCGGCTACCCTGATCTCGCCTCCACTCTTCCCGGATGAGATCCGGATCCAAACCCTTCGATGGGACCAGAAAAAGGTGGCGAAGAGTCCGATCACGATCGCAAAGAATCCGCTCCAAACGAGCGGGACGCCGGGGTCCCGGTTGACCTGTAGCCCGGTATAATAGTTGGTCGAGAGGTCTTCCAGGTAGAAGGTGTACGGTGCAAAGGCGGACGGGTTCAGCCGGGGATTATGCGCCATCATCCCTGGGAAGCGTTGTCGAAGCGCCGCGTGATGAAGGAATACCCAAAAACGGGTTTCCTCTCCCTGCTTCCCATCAATTGAGATCAGGGCAGCGGGTCCCATCATCCCCATCAGGTTGTCGTTCGCTTCGAGCACCTGAAAGCTCCCCTCGTTCCCCGGCAGAGGGTATGGTTTTCGCAACTCGACATCCAGCGACATGTCCTCTCTGCCTTTGCCGACCCCCGCGATTCTTAGAAGCACCCGGTCGCCGGGGATGCTCCCGTAACTCGATTGGTAAAAGGTGACCCCTCGAAATGTTATCGGATGGTTGACAAGGAGACTGCCACGTAGAACCACGTCTCCATCTTCCATGAAACTGAGCTCAGAGCGATACTCCTTAGGCGATCCGTTGGCGTAATAGTCGATTGAGAATTTGTCACATCGGACCCCAAATCCCAGCGGTCTGGAGATCCTTTTATTCCTCAGAACGACCGACTCGATCGTGGTTCCCTCCTCAATGTTGACATAGGCCTCAAACCCGAATATCGACCCCAACAGTCCTCCAATCAGGATAAGGAGGACGCTGAGATGGACGAGATAGACCCCGAAATAGGAGTACCGGCCCGTTTCAGCCAGGATGAAATGGGCTTCTTCGAAGGTCTCAACCCGGATGCCACGATATTTGCCCTTCAGGACTTCCCTTACGCGCGCCGCTATCTCTTCGATTTTGCCGCCAGCCTCGATGATCCTTTCCGGTGGGAGGTCCTTGAAAGGCCTTGACCTGCCAGGACTCGGCCGGGCACGAAACCGCTTCAAGCTTACTGAAAAACGATCCATCGAGCAAATGACCAGGTTCGCGGCCAGGGCGCCGATGATCAACCGAAACCAGATGGAATGATAAAGATCAAAAACTTGAAGCGTATTCAGGACCCGGTAAAGGGACGGGCTCAGTTTTTCGGCGAGGTGGACGCCTTCCTGATGCTGCGGAAGGAGGGTGCCAATCACGGATATCGCGGCAAGGATCATCAGGAGGGCGATGGTGAGCTTGACAGAGCAAAACAACGCCCAAACAGAATTCGATTTATGATTAGACTCAGCCTTGTTCATGACTCTAAACCCGATACCACCCAGGATCCTGATTGAGAAGGCGAGCGTCGGCGTAAAACACTCCGGGCGACCGAGGCGCATCCCGCGTGGGGGCTCTTTCTCTGCTGGGAACGGCTTATAACACCGTTACCCCGCAACCGCAATCTCGGTATTTGTCCCCAACCACAAGATACGCTGCCGTCAGACGATCCGACCTGGTGATCATGCCGTCAACAGCTTGCAGCCAACGTCAGGAACTCAAGTAGATTTTTTGGTAATATAAGAGCACCCACGCCGTTATCAAACCTATTCGCCTCCCGCCGCGTGCTAAGAATACCGCGGTGGCGATTACCGTCGCGTGACTCCTATCGATGGCCAAAGGATTTGACCCGTTTGCGCGATTCGTGCTAAACACCTCCTACCTAAACTGAGGGAGAAGTCGCTTGTGAAGAGATCTTGAGGAATGAGACGTAGGGATTCTCAAGCCTAAGACTTGAAGTCTGTGGCTTGAGGCAACGCGGTTGGAGAATCATTTTTCTTTTGGCCAGGGCCTCATGCCTTGCGTTTACCCTACTGTTGCATAAACAACACGTCGAAAGGTGTGGAAAGACAAAAATAACAA
>CAZAGT010000394.1:0-4393 GCA_964484515.1 uncultured Desulfobacteraceae bacterium
TCTCCGGCGTAACGGTGCGTTCTGAAAGTTCCTTCCTTTGGACACGGATTCTCTTGTGAACCCTCTAAGGAGTCCTATTGATCTTCTCCTTTAGTTTCGGGGAACAACGAAAGGTCACGATCCGCCGGGACTTTAGTATAATCTGTTCTCCGGTCTGAGGGTTCCGCCCCTTTCTGGCCCACTTGAATCGCACCTGAAACTTGCCGAACCCGGCAATCAACACGTGTTCCCCTTTTTCGAGCGTTTCCTTGATGATGTCAAAGAGGCCGTTTACCAACTCCTGCGAACGCTTGCGATTCAAAACGTCATAATTCAGTTCCGGGAAAAGGAGTTGCTGCGGGTCCCGCTTGCGTTTGGCCAGATGTACATTCTGCATCACGCTTTGGACCAATTCCGCCTTCTTGAGTGTCATCACCCGCCTCGGTCGCAAAAAATATCTTTAGATTTTCAATAGTTATTGATAAAACTTGGCATATCCTACGGGATTTGTCAAGGAATCCAGCGCCATGCGTCCTTCTTTTCACCCGCGACTCATCAATGATCCCTTTTCCGATCCGGGTCTGTTCGTACCCTTCCTGTACCAAGATCGGGCCCTGATGTTCGATCTCGGTGACTTACACAACCTTTCCCCGCGGGATCTTCTCAAGGTCACTCATATCTTCGTGACTCACACCCATATGGACCACTTCATCGGCTTTGACAGTTTCCTCCGGCTCTTTCTCGGCCGCGAAAAGGAGCCGCACATCTTTGGGCCTCCCGCCTTCTTGGCCCAAGTGGAGGGGAAGCTCGCGGGATATACGTGGAACCTCGTGGAGGCCTATGATTATAGACTTCGTCTCAAGGTGACGGAGGTCCATTCGAATCGGACCCTGACTAGACGCTATGTTTGCCGGGATCGATTTCGGCCCGCATCAGAGGAATGGGAAAGGCCTTTTTTCGGGGTCCTCTGGCAGGAGCCTGCCTTCCGTGTGGAGGCCGCCCTATTGGATCATCAGACGCCGTGCCTCGGTTTTTCGCTCAAGGAGCACTTCTACGTCAATATCAGTAACGAAGCACTTAAAGATTTGGGGCTGTCGGCGGGCCCCTGGTTGAATCAATTCAAAACGGCCCTCTACGAAAGACGAGATCCGAGCGGTGAGTTCGTGGTTAGGTGGGAGGAAGACGGCGGGAAAAGAGAAAGGAGTTTTGTACTAGCGGATCTGACCCAAAAAATCGCGCGGATATCTCCCGGTCAGAGGATAACATACATTACGGATATCATCGCAAGCAACGAGAACAGCCAAAAGGTCTTGCGATTGGCGGAGAACGCGGATCATCTCTTCATTGAGGCGACGTTCCTGGACAGTGACACAGACATTGCTCACCGAAAATATCACTTAACGGCCCGGGAGGCCGGGACGTTGGCAAGGAGGGCCGGAGCCAAGCAGCTCACACTCTTCCATTTTTCTCCCCGTTATAGCCACCAGGGAGATGCCCTTGAGAAGGAGGCCCGAGAGGCATTTCAGCAGCAAGCATCGCCCTCCTAAACCACCTTGTAGAAGCGCGGCCCCTAGACTCAGGCTATGATAGATGATCAGGCGTGCACCTGAGGAGCCCTGAATATCGAAGGATAGAATGAAGGTTCTGGTGAGCCCGTCAGTATCTTGGAGGTTCAGAGAAAAGAGACCCACGCAGGGACCTGCAGATCGTTAGAAGGCTTTATCATTCGAAATTCGATATTCCGTATTTATATCACCGGCGACTCTCCATCGAGGGCCGAGGTGACGGCATTGCGCAGGGCATCGTGGATTCGGGCGTTGGAGGCCACTACTGTCCTCTGATAGGGTGTAAAGTCCTCTCCTTCATAGGTACTGAGTCTCCCGCCCGCCTCGGCGACGATAATACTCCCACCGGCCGTATCCCAGGGCTTCAGCCCAGGCTCCCAAAAACCGTCAAACCTCCCTGCCGCAACGTAACAAAGATCAATGGCGGCCGAGCCGGGTCGGCGGACCCCCTGCGCCAGCAAAATCAGTTCTCCGAAAGGTGCGAGCACTCTACGCGGCCTCTCGTGGATGTCATAGGGGAATCCGGTCGCCAGGAGGGCCTCTCCCAGCTCAGATACCTGTGAGACACGGATCCGATTCTTGTTCAAAAATGCCCCCATTCCGGTGACGGCCTCAAAAAGCTCGTTCGCATAGGGATTGTAGACGACTCCCAGGACCACTTCCCTTTCAACTTCAAGGGCGATGGAGACGGCAAAAACAGGAAAGGCGTGGGCAAAATTGGTCGTCCCGTCAAGAGGATCGATGTGCCATACCCGGTCGGGTAAATGCCGCTGCTCACCGGCCTCCTCGGTCAGGAGACTATCGTGAGGGAAGTGCGCGGTGATAATATCGAGGACCGCTTTTTCAGCCTGTACGTCTGCTTCGGTAACGAGATCGATCTGGCCTTTCTTGCTGACACGATTTACCCGGCCGAACAATTCGTTCAAGACCTCTCCCGCGGCTTGGGCGGCTTCACGTGCAACCGCAATCTCTTTTTCCCAAGGCATAGTCGGTTTTGGCTCCTTGTCGTTATCGGGAAGGGACGGCAACCCCTTCTTGGAGTGAAGAGACCCAATAGGCATCCTCCGGGCTCCAATAGGGTTATCCCTTAACATGCTCAATGATCAGAGTCCAAAACAATCCTATTCCGGGCAGGCCGAAGGGCTTTCTTTGAGGGATGAGAATGATGTGCTTGACAAGGGAATATATCAATGGTAATGGTCATCGTTTTTTGGCCCGAGCTCTCTGTTCCGCTTAAGCCACAGCGCATCAAATTAAAAGAGCGGGACCTAAGTTTCCTGATGAGGAACACGTCCATAGGGAGAACAAGGAATGAGACATTACGAGACTGTTGTAATCATTAATCCCAATTTGAGCGAAGACGACCACAGGGAAGTCGTCAAGAAATACGACGACCTGATCACGAAAGAGAATGGAGTCATCGTTAAGATTGATGAGTGGGGTAAGCAAAGGCTTGCCTATGAATTGAAGCGGTTTGATAAGGGGGCTTATGTCTTGATGGAGTATTGTGGCGAGCAAGGCCTGACCAGTACGCTTGCCCGAGCCCTTAAGCTGGACGATCGGGTCCTTAAGTTCCAGACCATCAAACTGGCCGATCGGGTAGATCCTGAAAGCCTCATCAAGAAAGAAGAAGAGGCTGCGCTAGAGCCTGAACCGGAAGAAGATCAGGTGGAAGTCAAGACTGAGGAATCAACACCAGACGAGGCCACGCTCGCCGCCGAAGCCCAGGCCGAAGAGATCGAAGAGGTGAAAGATGGCGTATCCTAGAGGTAGAGCCAGAGGCCGAGGTAGGAGCAGGATGCCCTATCACCGCAGGAAAATCTGCCGCTTCTGCGCGGACAGCCGCATCTTGATAGACTACAAGGACATGAAGACACTTCGTTTGTTCACGACCGAGCGCGGGAAGATTATTCCACGACGGATCTCGGGGAATTGTGCCAAGCACCAGAGGCTCCTTACCGTGGCTATCAAACGAGCAAGGAACATCGCCCTCCTGCCCTATACAACCTCACTCATCAGGTAGATCCAGCGAGCACAGGGCTATCTTGTGCGACCAAGGTGTAGACAATTCTCGATGATTGCGCGACCATAGGACCCATGAAGATGACCGACCTGCTGGGCTGTGTCTCGGCGTCCCTCCTGCTACTCATGGCCTCGGTCTGGATTCCTTTCGTCGGCCCTTTTTTCAGCCTCTTGACCCCACTACCGTTCCTTTACTACACATCAAAGCTGGGTCCCTATGAGGGTGTCAAGATCGTTGGGATGTCCTTGGTCCTGGTGGGTGTCGTCTCTTACGTGACGCGGGCATTCCAGCTCGCGTTTTTTTGCCTGGAATTCAGCCTCCTCGGCTTCTTCATGTCCGAAATATACCGCAGAGGGCTCACTTTCGGATCCACGATCCTCTGGGGGACGGGGGCAATGCTGCTTGTCGGGGCCGCTCTCCTTGTACTGATTGGCCTTTCCAAGAACATGGGCCCGATGGAACTCCTCCACCACCATTTTCAGGAGAATCTGAGAGAGACAATCCGGATTTACGAAGATACGGGCCTGGATCAGGAGAAGATCGCGCAGCTGGAGGAATGGGCCAAGGCCGTCATGGATTTGATCATGAAGGTCTATCCGGCACTTCTGATCATAGGTACAGGGTTTTTGGTGTGGGTGAACGTGGTCCTCAGTAGACCCTTATTCAGGATTGGAAACTTATTATATCCGGATTTCGGCCCCACGGACAGGTGGCAGGCACCCGATCATATGGTTTGGGCTCTCATTGCGGCCGGGTTCGCTTTATTCCTGCCAAGCTCCGGGATAAAATGGATTGCCCTAAACACGTTGCTGGTCCTGGTGGTCAT
>CAZAGT010000395.1:0-4346 GCA_964484515.1 uncultured Desulfobacteraceae bacterium
GCGTTCGAGCAGGTAACGTTTCGTTTCTTGAAAAGAGACCCCCATGGCCGGGCGAAAGCGCCATAGAATCTGAAAATGTCAAATTCAAGTACCAACTTCACGGAGTTTCCCGGTCGATCAACCTAGCCGCCCCTGCGGAAAGAAGCGGCGCTGACCGCAAATCGCTGAAAGCACCCGAATTGATACGTCACTCAGGATACTAAAGATGCGGCCGGTACCAGACGTGTTCCCCCGCGTGATCCCACAATTCCTTGAGACGCGCGAACTTTCCGTCGATCTCCTGCTTGTCGGAACTCCACTCCGAAGGGCATTCCTTACTCAGTCTTTCAATATTGGCGGTCAGATCATCGATAATGGTGTGTAATTCATCCAGAAACGGGCCCGCCTTTTCCTTATCTTCGGCCGGCATCTCGTCCATTTTTCGCAAGACATCGTAGGCCTTGGCTTTCCACTCGGTTACTTCGGCATCAACCGTGGCGCAATATTCCTTCACGTCCATGACTAACTCCTTTTGACATAAAAGTAAGACGATAAATACAACTGCGATTAATTCCAACTTAATTAAGGTTTTTGGGTAGTCAAGGGATACCATGCGATTTGACGCGTCGAAGCGGACCCTCACATGTGGACGTCGCACATCGAACCCGCTTCGGGCGGGTTTGACGTGTGTTCTTGTCAGTTTGTCACCCCTTTACATAACTGGGAGGATTTCAATGCCGCCGGCAAAAAAAAGCAGGGCCGCGAAGGCCCTGCTTCTGTAAAGGCTGTCGGAAAACGCCCATCTGCGGCGTTATCCTCATCCTTCGTCACTGCGGCGTACGCAAAAGGCACGAGGCGCGAGGACCGAGGAAAGGAAAGACAAGACTCTTTAGATGCTTTCCTATATGCCTCCAACCTCCAACCTCCAACCTCCAACGGTGGAATCCATAACGCCTCATTCCTCGGGATTTCTTTACCTTCGCTTCGCTCGGCTCAGTCCCCACCCCTTCGGGGCGGGTCCCCGGTTTCGGAAGCCTTGCTGGACATTTTCCATCAGCCGCTTTGTGGCCGGTTTTTCAACAGTCTCGTAAGTTCAAGTGTGGAAAAATTAGGCGGCCAGTTTCTCGATCAGGTTCTTGATGTTGGCATAGATGTAGAGGACGGCCGCAATGGTGCTGATCGACAGCAAGATGCTGGAGAACTTGTTGAAACGCAGCTCTAGATCTACGCGGCGAGCCAGAATGACCATCGACAGGGCGAAGAACGGCAGCATGAGCCCGTTGATAGAGGCGCCGAAGATGATCATCTTGACCGGCTTGGGGATCCCCCAGGCAAAGGCCAGGCAGCTGATAAGAAAGAGGGTCTGCCAGGCCCGCACATAATTAAAGCGACCCTTTTCGTCCTTCCAGATACTGAAGCCCATGCTGTCCATCAGGTCCGTCCACATGCGGCCCCAGCTGCTGCCGAAGACCACCAGGGTAGAGAAGAGGGTGCAGAACCCGCCGAACATGAAGAACCAGTAGGCCCAGCGGCCGTAAGTGGCGGTGAATATGCTGGAGATGTCCTTCACCACGTCCAATCCGGCGGGCAATACCTCCAGCCGATGGAGGATGGAGGCCCCCATGATATAGTAGGCGATGGTCAGGATCGTCGCTAGGATGGTGCAGATGAGGACGTCGGCCCGCATGACCTCGATCCAGCCTTTCATCCGGCGGTGCCATTCCTCGCGATCTCCCGACTCAGGTCGCGGGCCGGCGAAGGAGCTGTAGCCTTTCTCCAGGACCCAGTAAGGGTAGAAAAACATCTCGAAGGCGGTGGCTCCGGTGGAGCCCATCAATCCCAGGGCGATGGCTCCCCCGCCTTCCGGTATCTGCAAACGGAAGCCCGACGCAATCTGCGCCAGGTTGGTTGCATAGGGGGTCCCCTGAATCAGGAAGGCTGAGACGAGGACCACAAAACTGAAGCTCGCGACGAGGGCGGTGACGAGGTTTTCGATCACATTGTAAAATCCCCACCAGAGGATGAGGGCGCAGACGACAAAGACGATGAAGTGCCAGACGTTCGTACTGATGAAGGTGAAATTGACCCCCAAGATCCCCCCGACCGAGGCGAGGATGCCCGATAGGGTCGAGATCAGCAAGATGACAGCGAAAAAGAACAAATAGACAATCCAGGAGGTGTTGCGCCACTTGGGTCCCGGGACCTGATTGAGAGCCTGGATGGTGGTGAAGTTATTCACCATGCAGTAGCGGCCCAGTTCGATTTGGATGGGGTACTTGATCAGACAGCTCAGAATGACTGCCCAGAGGAAGATGAAGCCGTGGCGGGCACCCATGGTGGTGGTCACGATCAGCTCACCCGACCCGATGATGCAGCCGGAGACAACGATCCCCGGCCCGATGTTCTTGAGCCGTGCCTTCAGACCCTGGGGGGGCTCACGGATGCCGATTTCAGTCTGTTTTTGCTCCTTTGACGCGCTTTCATTTGCCATATGCCCTTCCCTCCTTTTGCGTAAGCCGTTTACATTTCACTCCTTTCGGTAATGGGGGGGCAGCCTACTCAACAACACCGAGCTTGGCAAGTTTTTTGTTAGGATTCGAAAATTACGCTTATTTTTGGTGAGTGAAGATACGAAGATAGGCCAGGGGAAGCCAGGGCACAAGTACGGCGTTCGCTCAATTAGGCCCCTATTCTGATATTCCGCATGCCGCCAATGCCGCTCGGATCTTTTCACGTTCCGTATGACGAAGCGGCTGCAAGGGAGGTCGCACCACTGCCTTGTCGATTCTGCCGAGTATCGCCAGCGCTTCCTTCATTCGGTTGTGCATGTCTATAAAGGGTGCGGCATAGAAAGTGCTCACCAGAGGGGCGAGTCGGTCGTTCAGCCGGCTCCCAGCTTCGAGATCACCGGCATTAACAGATTTAAAGAGCCGTACCTGGAAGTCTGCGGTCACACTACCCATCCCGGAAATGGCACCATCCGCACCCAGAAGGAGACTGGCGTAAAGGGACATGCTGAAACTGGAGAGAATGGCCACCGGCCTCCCCGTTGCTCGGATGGCACGGAGATTTCTTTCAAAGAGGATAATATCATTGCTCCACTCCTTTACGGCAACGACTTGTTTGATTTCGGTGAGCTTGACGAGTGTTTCAGTACGGTAACCGAGCCCTGAGGAAAGCGGATATTGAAATACCACCATCGGTAGATCGACCGCCGCGGCTATGTCCGCATAGTATTGGTACACCATTTCGGAATGATCTTGAGCACCGAACATAAAAAGACCGGGCGGAAAAATCAGTAGGCCGCTGGCGCCTTCAGTTTCCGCATCTCTGGCCAGATCAGCAGCTTCAAGTGTGCTTTCAGTATAGATGCTGGTGATTAAGGGCACCTTGTCTCCAACCTCATCGAGCGCGATGGCCAGGGCGTTGCGACGCTCCTCGCGGGTCAGGGAAGATACTTCGGCAGCATGACCGTTGCAGACGATGCCGGTCACCCCCTCAGTATTTGCCAACCACGAGAGATGACGACGATAGTTCTTTTCGTCAATGGAGAAATCAGCGTTAAATGGAAGCAAGTTCGCGGGAATGATGCCAGAAAAGATGAAAGCGTCTGTCATGTAAGCTTCCTCTCAAACTCGATGTCAAATTCTCATTCGAAAGAATGGAAAGGGGTATGGTGGTGATCTATCCATTCGAATTAGGGAAACACTGGGCAACCATTTCCCTTACTTCTTCTAACCACCCACTTCTTTGTTTTTCGGAGCTAACAACAACGATATTAAACATCTTTCGGTAGACATTGTTGACACCACACAAACCAAAAATGCAATTCCTCCAAATCGTTTCGAGCGGGTCACCGAATACGTTCTTTTCTCTTACGCTTGCCGTGTTGGAGGTGTTGAAAACGATAGCCGTCTTTGCCTTCAGCAAGCCGTTTGGTATCCCCTCTCCTGTGTCCCCCTCAAGAAACTCATAAGCCACACCAGGGCGAAGGACTCTGTCCACCCAGCCCTTCAGAATTGCCGGAGGTTGACCCCACCAGTTTGGGTGAATGATAACGATACCGTCTGTCGCAGCGATCTCTGCACCATGTTTCTCGATGTCGGGTGGCAAATGGGTGTCTTTTAGGATCTCATGGGTTGGCAGGATTGGGTCAAATCCTTCTTCATACAGATCATGAAAAAAGACGTCATGTCCGTTCTGCTTCAGTGTCTTGAAAGCAGTAGCCGCGATGGCATGATTGAGACTTCCCTTGGTAGGGTGAGCAAGAATGACGGAAACCCTCATCACTCCAAATACTCCTGATTAGGATTATCGTATCAATTTAGGTTTTTGAAACAAGTCAACGTCCGGCCATGGGGGTCTCT
>CAZAGT010000396.1:0-4328 GCA_964484515.1 uncultured Desulfobacteraceae bacterium
CCCCGTGGGACGACGAGCTGACGGTCATCTGGCTGCCGCAGGATTTCGATTAATCGTGATAGCCTAAACTCCCAACGGGGAGGCCATCCCGGCATCAGATGCGAAGCGGCCCCGAGGATCCAAGCCTCGGGGCCGCTTTTTCTTGTTCATTTGCATAGCCGTCCTACCCCTCTCGTATGAAACTCCGTCGTATGAGATCTTTGATACATCAATGCCCGGCCATAGGGGTCTCTTTTCAAAAACGAGGAATTGAGTGCGTTGTCTCCGCATAAGGTGCTACCCGAGGCGGCCGGAGGGCCACCGGGGTATAGGCCGGATTGGGAGCCTTGGCCCATTCTCTGGGTCCGCTAAGGCCGCCTTGCTTGCAAGCTTCTTTAGCGTTCGAGCAGGTAACGTTTCGTTTTTGAAAAGAGACCCCTATGGCCGGGCGAAAACGCACCGAAGAGTTTGAAAATGTCAAATTCAGGCGCCATCTTCATGAGGTTTCCCAGGCGATCAACCCGGTTGCTTTGCGGTAAGAGGCGGGGCGGGCACCTGAAGTTTCGCCAAGAACCCGTCGATCTCCCGGTTGACTTCAGCGGGTGTCTCCAGCATGACCATGTGGCCCGCTCCCGGTATCACGGCCAGACGGGAGTCTGTGATCCGTTCTTTGAGATCTTGGGCGAGGCTCACCGGTGTCAGTTGATCTTCCGCGCCGCAGACAATGAGTGTTGGAACGCTGATGCCGGACAAGCGGTCGTCGATATCAAATGCATTGCAGGCCCTCAAGTCTTTTTCCGTGACAGGTAGCGGACACCTTCGGGTTGCAGCTACAAGGCGTTCACGCAGCTTGTTTCGAGTATCCGGACCGAAGGCCACATAAGCAATCGACTTGAAAAAACGCTCCCGGTGCTTGGTTATCGATTGAAAGACGATCGGCATCACGCGTAGCCTCGCTGCGGTTCCCATTAACACGATTCCGAGCATAGAGGAGACGGCTCTGACAGCGATTTCCATCGCAATGGCCCCACCCATAGAGTGGCCCACGAGCAGGTAGGGGTCACGGGGCATCAAATCATCGAGAACCGCCTGAACGCGTTGCGCGTATAGGTAGATCTCCTCTTCGCCCTCGCCTTCGGAGCCGCCACGCCCCGGTAGATTGATGCAGTATGTTGGGTAACGGCGCGCGAAATAGACGGTCTGCGATTCCCAGATCGAACTATCCATGCCAGCGCCGTGGATAAAAAAGAGGGAGAGATCAGACCTCGAGCGTCGCCGGATCGGTTCCAAGACCTCAATCCGGAGTCCTTGGATATAACGTTGCATTAGGTTGAAAGGTCCCTTAGTCGTTCTTTCTACCAAGACGGTCTCTACAGGAAGCAGTTGTTTCCCTTGACTATCATTTGAGTGCATAATAGAAGCTGATGGTATTCGCCTTAAAGCACAAATAAACGGCCGGGGGAAGTCTCGAGTTCGTGATAGATCAACGTGGCGAGATCGCACTCCATCAAAAGGTGGCTGAAAACACCTATTTGATAGGGTTCAAGTGCCCTCAGATCACGGCCATGGCAAAGCCGGGGCAATTTGTAATGCTGCGGATGGGGTCTGCTTACGATCCCCTGTTGCGACGCCCTTTCTCGATATGCGGTATTAGAAGCGATCTCATCTTGGTACTCTACGATGTCGTTGGCAAGGGTACGTCCATCTTGAGCACCATGAAAACGGGGGATGAGGTGACCGTGTTGGGTCCCTTGGGTAATGGCTTCATGACCGGCGCGTGCGATCGGGTTTCCCTCCTGGTCGCGGGTGGAGTAGGGATTGCGCCTCTCCTCTACCTGGCCCAAACCATGACGGGCAAACAGTACCGTTTGCTGGCGGGGTTCAGGACCGTGAAGGCCATTATCGATGTGACCTCTGCGGTTGAGGAGCCCGTGGGTGTCTCCGTGGCCACGGACGACGGGACGGAGGGATATCATGGCCCCGTCACCGATTTTCTTGAAGCGCACCTGGCCGAGAGCGGATTGCGCGGAGGTTCAATCACCGTCTTCGCCTGCGGTCCCATAGCGATGCTCAAGAAGGTCGCAGCCATGACACGCGAGAACGGAATCGCCTGTCAGGTGTCCCTGGAGGCGTATATGGCTTGCGGTCTGGGGGCTTGCCAGGGATGTGCCGTCAGGGCGGCTGCCGATGAAGAGCGGACCTACTACCATGTGTGCAAGGACGGCCCGGTTCTACCTGTACAGGCCGTCGATTGGGATCACTGCTGAGTCTGTTGGAAAACGCCCATCTGACATTGACAAACTCTTCGACAGGCCGTTCGAGAGGCTCACGCTCCTGAGCAGAGTCGAAGGGCTGTTCAAAAGACTCACGGCCTTGAGTGAAACTGAAGGGGGCTTTACTCTTATCCTCGCCCACTTAAACTCTCGTCGTGCGAGTCTGCGAAACTGGTTTAACCGGGCAAGTCAGTATGGCCTAGGCGAGAGGCTCAAGGCCCGAGACAGAGAAAGACAGAGTTTTTTTCCTTCTAGCACTGACTTAGGCGGCAGAGCTCGAGCTTCAAGCCGGAGAATTCATGCCTTATGACCGTACCCCAGCCGGACCTCTGTGTAGAATTAGGCCCGTTACGACTGAAAAACCCTGTCATGACAGCATCGGGTACCTTCGGCTATGGTAAGGAGTATGCCTCATTCGTAGACCTCAATTGCCTAGGAGCCCTCATTGTCAAAGGCCTCTCCCTAAAGCCCATCCCGGGAAACCCTCCACCAAGGATCGTGGAGACTCCATGCGGCATGCTCAACGCCATCGGCCTGGCCAATATCGGGCTGAGGGCTTTTCTCGATGATGAGCTGCCGCGGCTACAGGATGTCGACACAGCCGTGATTGTAAATGTATATGGCCACACCATTGAGGAGTATGGCGAACTGGCGGACGCCTTGACCGGCATTACAGGAATTGATGGCATTGAGGTCAATATCTCCTGCCCAAACGTTGAATGCGGGGGCATGGCCTTTGGTACGGATCCGCGGATTTCGGCCAAGGTGACTGAAATGGTTACTAAGCACACCGATAAGCCGGTCATCGTAAAGCTGTCCCCTAATGTAGGAGACATCACTCAGATGGCCAAGGCCGTTCAGAACGCCGGTGCGCAGGCCCTTTCTCTAATCAATACACTAACTGGCATGGCCATCGATGTAGAACGCCGAACACCAAAGCTGGCTAATCTCTCAGGAGGGCTCTCGGGACCCGCTATTCGACCCGTGGCACTTTACATGGTCTACCAAGTGGTTCAGGCCGTTGACATCCCCGTGATCGGCGTGGGCGGCATCATGGAGGCAAGGGATGCGCTCGAGTTCCTCATTGCGGGCGCTCACGCCATCGAGGTAGGGACCGCGAATTTTGTGAACCCATATGCAACTCAGGACATCATTGAAGGACTCACGGAGTTCTGCGCAGAACAAGACATCAGTCACATTAAGGAACTCATCGGGAGTCTCACCATTCCGCACCCGCCTGAAGCTTAAGCTCCTCCTCCTAAGATCCGCAGCAAGGTCCATTCCGGATGTGAGTAAACCTCTTCCAAGAAATGGCAGTCCAGTTCTTCAGCGAGCTGGTAACCGATTACAGCGACCTCTCAATATTTACCCGAGAACCAAACTAAGGGACTGAAAATAATAGACTTTATGTTTAAGGGCCCGATGGCATGATCCTGGCAGAATGGCTCGTCAGCCAAACAGCCAGCACCATCCAACTTCAAAAATACATCAATACCGAGGGGAGCAAGACGCCCCTGAAAAGAAATCAAAAACGAGGGAGTTCGTGGTGCGACTGGGGTTATAAGCTTCTCGGGTGTGCGTGCAAATTTTCTAAAGGAGCTTCTCCAGCCTATTGGATACGAGAAAGGCTCTGGAAAAGGACGGCACTTAGGGAAGCTATTATTTTAGAACGGTGCGCGGCATGCAGACCGACCATGGCCGCCCAGTGGAGGGTGTCACCCCTAACCGGCAATTCTTTTATGGTCGCTCACGTCGTTTTCTTCGTGGATTTCGGTACGACTCACGGCGACGGTATTCGGAGAGGCCACATAGGAGCGCATTAAAGGATATGAAAGACGCGCTGTTGACCCTGATAAGGGAGCTTTCCTGGCCTTCGGCAACGATCTTGTTGGTATGCTACCTCCTCTATTTGTACTAGAAGAAGGTCAGCAGCAAGCGAGGGATTTCCGCCGGAGACTCTCACGTGGCCGCAGACAGAGCACGAAAGCGAGTCCGGAGTGGAGTGAAGAAGAGGTGGAGGGTAATCGGGAAAGCACCCGGGTGGGAGAGGTCATCCGGTCTTTGAAAGCACTAGAT
>CAZAGT010000397.1:0-4328 GCA_964484515.1 uncultured Desulfobacteraceae bacterium
GAAAAGAGACCCCCATGGCCGGGCGTTAAGGTATCAAAGATCTCCTTTCATGAAGGTTCATACGAGAAGGGACGCCGCATGAGCAAGGTTGTCTACATCCTGGGCCGGACCGTCGACGCCAGACACCACCTTCTGAACGACAAGATGTCTTCCTCGCCCCATCGTTCGTTTCTACATCTGGTTCCCACCCGGGGGCGTGTCATGGACCTCGAAGCGGATCCTCAGTGCTGGCCCGCAAGGAGGGTTGAGACCTTAACCCGCGTTATTTATCGGATCTTCGAGGAACATGTGCAGGCCGATCTTTTCAATGGCTTCCGGTTTCTCGACGAGGGCCTGAAATGCCTCCTCCTGAAAAAGGCCCTTGAAAGCCGAGCGATCGAGCCGGACGGGTTGGTCTACCTTTCCCGGTTGCTCATGAATGAAAACCAGGAAACCGGGTATCCCGGGATCTATCGAAGCATCATCCGATTCTTTTCACTCCTGACAAGGAACAATTACCAGGATTTGTTTGCTGAAGAGCTTGGCCGCAAGATCCTCAGGCTGGACGAGGAAGGTCTAAGTGCGGCGGCGAACAGACACGCCTTGGAAAGCGACTTGGTCTGGCTGTTGGGCGATTATGAGGAAACCAAGAGACAGGTGAAAGGTTACGACGAGGGCGACGTCCTGGCCGGGGTGAGGGCCTATCTCTTACAGGGCGGTACCCCTCGCATGCTGGAACAGTCGCGTGTCTTGGTTCTCGACGGCTTCGTTTTCTTTTCACGGGTTGAAGAGGATATCCTTTTTCAGTTAGGCGACCGCGCGGCGGAGGTGTGGTGGCTTATCGATCATGAGTGCACGGCCGCGGATCCTCTCTCGAGCCTCGTTATGGCCGCCGGCCGCGAAAAGCTCCGAAAAGGCAGGATGTCTGAGGATCTCAAGCCTGTAGGCCGGAATGAAGCCGACCGGATTTTGAGGCCCCTGGTATCCCTGATGGAACGATTCCACGGCGCCGGGCTGCATAGTGAAGTGGAACAAGCTAGCGAGCAACCGTTTAACAATCCTCTGGCTGAGGGGTTTTATCTCCATGGGTATCCGACGGAGGTCCCCGGCGAAAGCCTGAAGATAAGATCCTTTGCCACCCCGGTTGACGAGGTCCGTGCCATTGCCGGTGAGATCAAACGCCTGCACAAAGAGGCCGGCCAGGGTGCGTCCCGCGACCTGGGCAATATTAGGGTCGTCTTTCCTCGGTTGGAGGCCTACTCGTCGATCGTTCGTGAAGTGTTTGCCGATTATCAGATCCCTTTCAGCCTCACCATGGGCCTACCTCTCAATTCACACCCTATCGCCCATATCTTTCTCCGTATCCTCGAGACTCCTCTCAATGGTTTTCGGTTTGAGGACCTCTTTCAGCTCTTCTCCGAAGGCTTGGTCCAGGAGTATTTGAACCGCGAGATGACGGTCAGGGAGGACGAGGGGTGCGATCGATTCCTGCGGGAAGAGGACCTGATGGGCTACGGGCAGGGTTGGAAAGACGCCGAGCAGGTGTCGCGCGAACTTGCAGGGCGCAGGTTCGACATCTTTTCATTTGACCAAGTGGCCCGGCAGATAGGCCTGATCGCCCTCGGAACGGACACCTCAGTTCTTCATGATACGCAACGGACGAGAATCAGGGACTTCTACTGTGACCGCTACAGGCGGGCGACACACGCGGAGGAACGACAACACCTTGTTTCAGACTACTATCGGTTTCTGATCCAAACTCAAATCATGCTGGAAGGGCTTGAGCCCTTTCGCGCACTGCTCAACCAGCGGACACCGCGGATGATCGTGAGCTGCCTTGGGCAGATCGTCGAGGCGCTCGGTTTCCCTGAGAGTATCGTCAATATCCACAAGGACATAACCCACATGGAGCCGACGGCGATCCGGGCGATGTTGAGGAGGGATCTCAAGGCCTTTACCGATTTAAGGGTACTTGCCGCCGCTAGCGCCGAGGAACTGGAGGTTGAGCAGCATCTCTTTCAGGCCTCCACTGGGCGTTCTCTTCTCGATCGCTACGTCAGCATCTTCAGAACGCGGCTGAATGATAGGTACCTTCTGGATGAGCGCAACCCGAATGTGGTCCGAATCTCGGAATGGCTCGAGATCAGAGGAAGATCCTTTGACACCATCTTTGCCGCAGGATTGACCGCGGACGCATTCCCTCCCAGAGAGGAGAATGACTTTATCCTGTCGGAGACGCCAAACAGGATATTCCGAAGGCCTGATATGATGGATCAGTTCAAGCACCTCTTCAGCCACCTGCTCAGGAACTGCCGCAAGACCTTATACCTTTCCTACCCGCGATATCGCGAAGAAAAAGCGTTGGCGCCATCACCTATCTTGGTGGATCTTGGAACGTGGCTGGCTCCGACCCGTACTTCGGAGGGCGACATCGGTATTCTGGAAGAGACCTTCCCCTGGGAGACAAACCCCTTCCTGACGTCCGAGCACGAATGGCTGGATGCAACCCGTCAAAGCGCCCAGGACTATCAGGACGATACGAAGAGCCTGTTTCCCCTATCTGGAGTTATCCTGAAACCAGGAGTGGACGAAGAGGCGATCCTTGCAGGGGTCCATTTGATGCGCTCGCGCTGTCGCTCAGATGGGCTCGGTGAGTTCGATGGCCTGGTCCAAGATGCATCTCGATTTGGCCACTGGGGTGCGCGAGAACCGGAGCTTTACTCTCCCTCCCAACTTGAAACCCTGGCCAACTGCCCCTTGCGCTACCTCTTCGCTCAGGTTTACCGCGTCGAGCCGTTGGAGGAGCAAGGGCTGGAGATCTCTCCACGCGAGATGGGCACTCACGTTCATGCCGTATTGAGGCTCTTTTTCCAGAGGCTGAAGGACGAGGGAAAGAATGTGGCCGATGTGGGGCTGGAGAAAGCGTTTGCCCTGGCCTTGGAGACAGCGAAGACCTATTTTGGGAAGCGACCGTCCTTGGCCCACCTTGAGTTCTTTCCGCTGCAAAGGCGCGAATTCCTCGCCGGATTGGACGACCACGGGGAAATCGCCGACAAGAGCCTCGATACGCGTGAAGGTCTTCTTACGCAGATGCTTCGGTTTGAGGCCGATGCCTTTCAAGATAGACTCCCGGGCGGTCTTGAATACGGATTCGGAACCGAGGAGAGGGCATCGATTGTAATCGGGGGCGCCAAGATAAGGGGCAGCATCGATCGCTTTGATCGCGGTAAACAGGACAGCGACATCGCCTACCTGTATGATTACAAGACCGGTGAGAGCCCTTCTGCGGAGATGATCAAGCAGGGTCTTTCTTTCCAGCTCCCTTTTTACATGCTTGCCCTCAAGACCTGTCTCGGGTTTAGGAGGGTGTCCGCATGCTGCTATTCCTTGAAGCGGAGAGATCTTGTGGAAGGGACTCCCTTGAAACAGAAGATCAACGACCACTCCGAACCTAAGTGGGGCCTCGACTTGGATGGCGTCCGGCTTTTGGACGATTTTGTGGAGCATCTGAGGAGGCTCCTTGCTGAAGGGTCCTTTCATCATTCGGCGGACGAGGAGATCTGCCCCTTTTGCGAGTACCGCTATGCGTGCCACCAGGACGTGCGGAGAATGGCTCACCTGGTCCAGGTCACCGGAGGAAACATCATCTATTCGGGTGAGCGGAACCGGGCACGATGGACGTCGATCGATGAATTCAAGCGAGATTGGAAGATGATCGGCAGAGAGATGGAGCTGGCCTTTTCCTTGAAGACTGCCGCTGCAAGGGAAAAACATTTCAGAAGGGTCGTGGATTACGGGAGAAGCCTGACAGACCGCGCTCATGCGGTTCCGTTGAAAGGGGGGTTTATCAAAGAGCGCCTCAAGGAGATTGAGGCATTCGAGAAGGAGTATCGTTCGCGGGAGGAGGCAGCCTGAAAACAGTTTCCCATTCTCGTAAGAGAGTCCATGAAATTGGTACTCGAATTTCACTTGTTCAGATTCTTCAACGCGTATCTGCCCGGTCATGGAGGTCTCTTTTCAAAAACGAGGAATTGAGTGCGTTGTCTCGGCATAAGGCGCTACCCGAGGCGGCCGGAGGACCACCGCGGAAAAGGCCGGATTAACAGCCTTGGCGCATTCTCCCGGTCTGCTCCGGCCGCCTTGCCCCTCGGCCGTGAGCCTTTCGGCCACGAGCTCAAGGCCGAGGGGCTCGGGGCCGAACGGCTTGCAGGCTCCTTCAGCCTTCGAGCGGGTAACGTTTCGTTTTTGAAAAGAGGCTCCTCACAAGAATTTGTGGGCGAAAAAACCGTTTCCCGCCTCTGCGGTGGGAGGCCTGTGATGTCTTTTCGCAGGGACTGGCGGGAGGGCAC
>CAZAGT010000398.1:0-4303 GCA_964484515.1 uncultured Desulfobacteraceae bacterium
CCCATATAGCGTTCGGGAATAAGGATATTGGCCTTGATAAAAGGTTCGGCCGAACTTTCGATCGACCCAGGATCAGGGTAGTACTGCGGATTATCAACGGTGACCACGGAACCGTCTCGGAGGGTGAACTGGTATTGGACGCTTGGCACCGTCATGATAAAAGATTGCCCGTACTCTCTCTCAAGACGATTCTGCACGATCTCTAAATGGAGGAGGCCCAGGAATCCGCAACGAAAACCCTGCCCAAGGGCGACAGAGGAGTCCTTCTGATACACGAGGGCCGCATCGTTGAGTGTGTATTTCTCAAGGGCATCCGTCAGAGACTGGTAGTCCTCAAAGGAGACGGGATAGAGGGAGGAAAAAACAACCGGTTTCACGTCTCTAAATCCGGATAGGGGCGCCGCAGGCCGGGCATCCAAAGTGATGGTATCCCCAATTCGCGTATCACTCACCGTCTTGATGCCGGAGATGATGTACCCTACTTCACCCGCACAAAGTGCTTGCCGTGGTTCCCTTTGAAGCCGGAAGATCCCCACCTCCTCGACTTTGTACGCGGCCCCGTTGGATATAAGACGAATCATGTCCCCAGCGCAGACTCTCCCGTCAAAAAGGCGGCAACTGATGACGACGCCTCGAAAGGGGTCATAGTGGGCGTCAAAAATGAGGGCTGCCAGGGGATTGTCTTCTTCACCGGTCGGTGCTGGGATCTCCCTTACGACGGCCTCGAGGACTTCTTCAATGCCCATCCCGTCCTTGGCGGAGCAGAGGATACTCGATTCAGCATCAAGGCCAAGTTCGGCTTCGATCTGTTCTTTGGTACGGGTTACATCGGCGGACGGGAGGTCGATCTTGTTGATTACCGGGATGATGGCAAGGTCGTGCTCCAATGCCAGGTAGACATTGGAGACGGTTTGAGCCTGAACACCCTGGGAGGCATCCACCAGGAGCAACACGCCCTCACAGGAGGCTAAGGCCCGGGAGACCTCGTACGAAAAATCCACATGACCGGGAGTGTCAATCAGATTAAGGGCGAATTCCTCTCCCTTTTTACTGGTATAGGGGAGCGTAATCGTGTGGCTCTTGATGGTAATCCCTCTCTCACGTTCAAGATCCATGCTGTCCAGAATCTGATCTCGAAATTGGCGCTCGTTGACCAGGCCGGCATATTGGATAAGGCGATCGGCAAGGGTTGATTTTCCGTGATCGATGTGGGCAATGATGCTGAAGTTGCGTATCTTGGGCATAGGGTTTTCCGCTTCTCCATGATAGAGCGCCTTTTCTTACGATCCCCTCTTCAGATCCGGGAACCCGGAGCGACTACCACCATTTTGTGTTACTCGCTAAGCCGATAAGCTCGATGAGATTACAGCATAACAATACAGCTCACGTTTTTCCAGCCTCTCACAGGTCGGCCACGGTACAAAAAGGCTTCTCCAGATAACACAAAGCGGGAAGCCAGTTTCCGGCTGACTTCCCGCTGTTTGCAGACACGCTGGGCCCTTCGTTTATTCCACCATGGGTAGAGAGGCATACTTTTCCACTTTAGAACAGAAGTGGATCCGTGGCCATGGCATGAATAACCACTTGGTTCCGGCTGCTTGGGGACCCTTTTTTTCAACGACCATCGGCCAAACTCTACTCCTGCGGCTCACGAAAGGCGCCCGCTGGCGCGCAATCTGGAACAAAGACTGTAGAGGTGCTCTTTCGAAGCCTAATTGGTTCAGAGGACCTTCCGGCCCATTATTAGAGGTGGACCCGGTACCGTCGGTATTTGCCGAGATCCTGCCAGAACTTCTTCAGCCCCGTGATTTGATCGCCTTCGCGCTGATGCGTTTCCAATTCGGTTGAACATTGGCCGCTAAGCTTTTCCATCCTGGCGGTATGCTCTTCGATGACAGCCCGTAGCTCGTTGAAGATCGGGTTGACTTTCGCCTTCTCGCTCGATGGCATATGATCAAACTCTCCAAATGCATTGTGTATCTTTGATTTCCAGCCATCGACCTCAGTCTGCAAGGCCGAACAATAATCCCTGGCTTCCATGGTCATCGCCTCCTTTGATGTTTTTGGGTTTCTTGCGCAGCCCTTATTAATAAATATAACTACAATTCGGCCATCTTCAAGGGTCGGAGTCATTGGAATTGGTACAAAAATTTACTTTGATATCAATTGCTTAACTCTAATTTTGACAGAGTAAAGGTTGAGTTCCGTTGCTCGTCGTCGCGAGACCAAGAGGACTTGTATGACTTCGGCGGAAAGTCTTATGGTTTGAGGATAGAGGTTGGAGGCAAAAAATGAAAAAAGGGGAAGCTGAGGGACGATAAGCCAGGAAAGAGTGGACGGTTGGCACCATGCGTTCAACGAGGCGCGGCCGATCGGTCGGCGCGTCATTCTGGCGGATTGTCGCCTTGAAACAGTTTTAAGATGTACTCGAGACCGAGTACTGCAAAGCCGATGGGGATGAACATATAGGGTATGACCATCGGCGTGCCCAACGGTGTGGACATGCGTTCGTGATATTGCAACGCTTGCATGGCAATGGTCCATCCCTTCCAGGTCATAAAACCGCAAAAAGCGATCCCCGCAATAACGCCGGTCTTGCCCAAGACCCGGCGAAGCCTGGGTTTAAGTTTTTCTCCAAAAAAGGTGATCCGCAGGTGCATCCCTGCCTTGAGGACGTCCCCGGCGGGGATAAGGGCTATGAAGAGTACCAGGAAGGTATTGACCTCAAGACTCCACAGGGTGGGTGCCTCGAACACGTAGCGTGCCACCACATCGTAACAGATGGTCACCACCATGCAAGCCAAGGCGAGCTGCCCCAAGACTCGAAGTCCGCGAGCCAGCTCGTGAACGGAATCGGCGATTCTCCCGAAGAGAGTTCTCATACTTTTCCTAGGGCCAGTTTAATGGCTCTGCTGCCAATATCGTCGCCTACCTGCGCCTGCCACCATTTCCAGATAGGCCGTGCGTTCTTCTCAAACCTCTTGCGTTCGGCATCGCTGGGCTCAAAGATCTCCATGCCGCCTGTTCGCAGCATGGGCCAGTACTCCTTGGCATAGAACTCCCCGTTGACCGTTCTTGCGTGGTTTTCGTCATACCATCGGCCAGCCTCCCAAAAGGCGGCTTTCTCCTTTTCCGGCATCTTGTCCCATCTGCCCTTTAGGAAGAAGATACTTATGCTAAACCCGGTAACCGGCAGCCGGTAGCAGTACCTGATCTGCTCGTGCAGCCGGCGTCCGATGATCGTGCTGATGTTTGCTACCGCCGCGTCCACTGTACCGCGCTGAATGGCGATATACGTCTCGGATGAGGGAATGCGTACTCCGGCAACCCCAAAACTCTTCAGGATTTCGGTCGCCTCGTAACTCACCACCCGACATCGTTTCCCTTTCAAATCGTCTAGGCTACCCACTCTCTTTTTTCCGCTCCAAATGAACTCCGGCTCCATGATGCCGCCGCCGGCCGTGAGCATGAACATATTATCTTTGGCAAGTTGGTCATTGATAAGCGTCCACAATGGGGATTCCATGGCGATCCGCTCGCCATGGAGATAAAGCTCGTCACAGAGTCCTGGGAGGCCGGTTAGACCTAAGATGGGAAAGGAGCGAGTGATGTAGGACGTGGTGTGGAACATGAACTGGATAATGCCTTGCCTTAGCGCCGAAACCTGTTCGTCAGCCTTCATCAACATGCCGGAGTCATAGAAATCGATTTCCACGGCCTTCGCGTGCTGCTCTTTGAGGTTCGCAATGAACCCGTTCACACCGAACATGAGCGCCTTGTAGGCCGGGGTGAGATAGCTCACGCCCGTGTAGGTGGGCGTGCGGGCAAGTCCAGCCCCGATCAAGGGTCGGAGGCCGGTAAGGGCCAGACCTGTTCCTCCGAGGCCGGCCGCCTTGAGAAAATCGCGTCTCGTAACAGAGATCATCTTCTTCCTCCCTCTTGGAGTGGGCTAGAGCTCATCAAGCTTCAAATAGGTTGTCAGGTCAATCAGATCGTTGAATTCCCCAAAATCCATCATCTCGTCCTGCAGACCTTGGGGACCGCCGTCGCGCATGAATGTGGCCGCCAAATCGGTTAACTTCTTGGCGGCCAGCAGGAGGGCCGATATGGGGTAAAGGGCAATCCGGTAACCCATATCCGCCAGTTGGTGAGTATCGAAAAACGGCGTCTTGCCTCCCTCCACCATATTAGCCATGCACGGCAGATCGAGCAGCCTGGGAACAGCCTCCATCTGCTTTCGGTCCTGTGGCGCTTCCACAAAGAGAATGTCCGCCCCTGCCGCCGCATAAGCTCGGGCACGCTC
>CAZAGT010000399.1:0-4295 GCA_964484515.1 uncultured Desulfobacteraceae bacterium
CACCCCTTCGGGGCGGGTCCCCGGTTTCGGAAGCCTTGCATCTGGACATTTTCCACCAGCCTCAGAAAAGTCGGTTTTTCGACAGCTTCGAATTGTCTCGTTGAATTGAATGGCCCAACTAAGGTTACATGTTCAGAGACAAGGCTGAAGGGGGAGTGGTATGACTTCGATAGGGAACGCAAGATTAGCGGGAGATGAATAGTGTCTCTTGATATGAGGGTTGCGAGAGTGGTGAAGAGGAGTTCGGACTTCGGTCTTCAACCCAAATGCCTGGGTGCGTCTTCATGATTTACGGCATCGGCGTCGACATGGTGGACATCAAACGTATGGAAGGGGTCCTGGAGAGGTGGGGAGACCGATTCGTAGCACGGGTGTTTACCGAAGCGGAGGCTGCCCTCTGTTACCAACGGGGGAGTCCTCCATCCTCCTTCGCCACCCGGTTCGCTGCCAAGGAGGCCTTCTCCAAGGCCATCGGCCTTGGTATGCAACAGGGCGTCAGATGGCGCGATATTGAAGTATTCCATTTTCCCGGGGGAAGGCCTGGGCTTAGACTTCACGGACGATCGTCAGATCTGTGCCGTGAAAAAGAGATCCATGGCCTCCATCTCAGCCTCTCGGACGAAAGCGGATTTGGCATTGCCATGGTGGTTTTGGAGACGAGCCTCGATTCGAGCCATCCCTAATTGGAGCCAGCGTAGGACGATTTCGGTTGCCAGAAACCTCCTGTCACCTTGGTCGTCAGCCGCCTCTTGCCGCACGGGTTTACCCGCCTCTGGAGGGCGGCCAGTTTGATCGACCGGGAAACTTCATGATCGCGGTACATGGACTTGAGATCTTCAGGTCTTTCGAAGTGCGTTGCCCGGTCATGGGTTTCGGGTGGCCTCACGGGTAAACGGATCTGGGAGTCGATGCATCACACGCTGATAACAACCTCCCCTGAGGAAACGATCGGTTTAGGGCAGAGGCTCGGGGCCCTCCTCAAGGCCGGAGACGTGGTTGCCCTCACGGGGAATTTGGGGAGCGGCAAGACGTGTTTTACGAAAGGCCTTGCCCTAGGCCTGGGAGTACATCCTGATACGGTGATTACCAGCGCCTCATTTGCCCTGGTCAACGAATATCAGGGGCGCTGTCGGTTCTTTCATATGGATCTCTACAGGCTCACCGGCCCTGTGGAATTAGCTTCGGCCGGGCTCGAGGAGTTTCTCTTCGACGCTGGAGTGGCCGCGGTGGAATGGGCTGATCGAGTGACGGAGGCCTTACCGCAGGAGAGGATTGACGTCGAGTTTGCCATCATTGATGATCACCGACGGCAAATCACCCTCTCGGGGCACCATCGTGAAGCTGTCGAGATTGTTGAGCGCCTGAGAGAGAGCATGCGTTGAGGGAGAGATGTCACTGATCGTCCAGAAATTTGGGGGCACCTCGGTTGCCAACGTCGAAAAGATAAAACACGTGGCCCAGCGGGTCATCGAATATCGCCAGCAGGGGCATGCCATGGTGATCGTCCTGTCCGCCATGGCCGGCCAGACCGATAGGCTTATCCAGTTGGCCCAGGAAGTGACGACAGAACCTGACCCGCGCGAGATGGATGTCCTGATGTCGACGGGTGAGCAGGTCAGCGTGGCCCTGTTTGCCATGGCAGCCAAGTCGCTGGGTTATGAGGCCAGTTCACTCCTGGGGTTTCAAGCGGCCATTCGTACAGACCGGCTCTATGGACGGGCACGAATCCGTGAGATCGACACCCGCCGCATCCTGCACGAGCTTGAGAAGGGTCGGATCGCGGTGGTAGCCGGGTTCCAGGGATTGGACAAACACGGGAACATTACTACCCTGGGTCGCGGTGGCTCCGACACCACGGCGGTGGCCCTCGCCGCCGCCCTTAAGGCGGATGTGTGTGAGATCTTCACCGATGTTGACGGCGTCTACACAACGGACCCGAATGTTTGCCCCAAGGCCCGCAAATTGGACTTCATCTCCTATGACGAGATGCTTGAAATGGCCAGTCTGGGCGCGAAGGTTCTCCAAATCCGGTCCGTTGAGTTTGCCAAGAAATTCGAAGTGCCGATTCACGTTCGATCCACCTTCACCAAAGAGAGGGGTACCATGGTTGTTGCCGAAACAAAAGACATGGAGAAGGTTCTCGTGTCCGGGGTTGCCTTTGACAAAAACGAAGCCCAAATCACCATTAAGAGGGTCCCCGATCAGCCCGGAATGGCCGCGCGAATATTCGAGCCGATCTTCAAGTCGGGCGTCGTCGTCGATATGATTGTGCAGAACCTAAGTGAGGAGGGCAAGACCGACCTGACCTTCACTGTTCCGAAACCCGATTTCTTGCCCACCATGAAGCTCCTGAGTAATGTGGCCCAGGAGATGGGGGCGGAAAGGATCCTCGGCGACGAGAATGTCGCCAAGGTCTCGATCGTTGGTGTCGGGATGCGAAGCCATGCCGGGGTGGCCCAAAAAATGTTTGGGGCCCTGGCCAAAGAGAACATCAACATCGCCCTGATCAGTACCTCCGAAATCAAGATATCCTGTGTCATCGAAGAGAAATACACTGAACTCGCCGTCCGAATCCTGCACGAGGCCTTCGGTCTGGGAAAGGAAGAATCAGAGGAGTGACGATCGTTGGTTGGGAATTCTGGTTCTGTTCCTGATGTTTTTGGTCGTGCAACCCTTGAGATCCGTCCTTCGGCCGCCTCAACCCCGCTCAGTCCCCTGTGCGCAGACCTTCTTTATTGAGATCGCCGGAGAGACTGTACGATATCCGGGCGTCTACCCTGTCTGCGACCGTTCAGATCTTCAGGGTCTTCCAGCCGTTGCCGCGGGGCGTGAGGCCCCATTTGAATTCCCCGCAGAACTACTGAACCGCCTTGATCTCGCAAAGGGCCCTAAAGTCACTGTACGGAGGGGAACAGACCGATACAGCTTCCACCTGGGGGAGATCCACGCCCATCATAAGGTCACCCTCGGCATTCCCCTCTCCCTCAACAAAGCGCCAGAAGCGGAGCTGACCGCGATCCCGGGTGTGGGTCCCGGTATCGCCAGAGCCATCGCGCAGGAGAGGACCATCCGAGGGCGTTTCGAGCGCCTGGATGAACTCCGTCAGGTAAGGGGCATCGGGCCCAGGCTGTACGAAAGAATGAAGCGATATCTGATGTTATGAACGTCTTGGGAATCGATACATCCTGTGATGATACCTCGGCGGCCGTCGTGGCCGACGGTAGGAAAGTACTCTCCAATGTGGTCAATACTCAGATAGAGACCCACCACGCCTACGGCGGGGTTGTCCCGGAGCTCGCCTCCCGTGAACATATCCGCAATATCGTCCCCGTGGTGGCGGAGGCGCTCTCAAGGGCCGAGTGCGGATTCAAAGACCTCGACGGGATCGCCGTTACGGTCGGTCCCGGTCTGATCGGCTCCCTGCTCGTCGGCCTCTACTATGCCAAGGCCCTCGCTTACGTTCATCAAACGCCCCTCGTGGCCATTAATCACTTGGAAGGGCATGTCCTCAGCATCTTTCTCGAAGAGGAGGCCCCGTCTTTCCCCTTCGTGGCGCTGACCGTCTCCGGGGGCCATACATCCCTTTATCAGATCAGCGGATTTGGTCGGTATGAGCCTCTGGGGCAGACCCTTGATGATGCGGCCGGCGAGGCCTTTGATAAGGTCGCCAAGATATTGGGCCTGGGCTACCCGGGCGGCGTGGCAATCGAGAGATTGGCGCGTTCTGGGTCACGGGACAAGATCGATTTCCCAAGGGCCACCCTATCCAGCGATTCACTCGATTTCAGTTTCAGCGGCCTCAAGACGGCGGTGGCCCTTTATGTTCAGAAGTGGCGCTCGGCGGAAAGCGGGTATCATGAAGTCCGGATGGCCGATATTGCCGCGTCTTTTCAGGAGTCCGTTATCGACATCCTCGTCCTCAAGGTCATGAGGGCCGTGGCCAAGACGGGGGTTGAGAGCATCGTCGTCGCAGGCGGGGTCGCCTGCAACCGCGGCCTACGTGATAGGTTGACGGCCTGTGCTGCGGAGCAGGGACTGGCGGTCTATTATCCTCGTCCCCAATTCTGTACAGACAACGGCGCCATGATTGCGGTTGCCGGGTATCACCGGATCCTCCACGGGGAGCGAGCGGGGCTCGACACGGATGTACGATCAAGATTTCCGATCGCCGACCTCCCCCCGTTCGCGCCATCGGGCAAAGAAACCCCTGTAATGTGAGCGACCATCTCGCCTGTATGTAAACCCTACTGTTGCATAAACAACACGTCGAAAAGTGTGGAAAGACAAGAATAACG
>CAZAGT010000400.1:0-4295 GCA_964484515.1 uncultured Desulfobacteraceae bacterium
CCGCAGAGGCTGGAAACGGTTTTTTCGCCCACAAATTCTTGTGAGGAGCCTATTTTTCGTCATCGAGTGAGGCATGAATCCGCCCTAATGTATCCCTCAGCTGACTGCCGAGAGCTGATCGCTGAAGGCTCCCAATTGGGCACCATAGCTGAGTAGACGTATCATTGCTCCGGCACAATGTCGCCGATGCCCTCCAGGACATGGTCTGGACGGTAGGCAAACCGTCTCAGATCGCCGCGGCCCGTCACGCCCGTGAGGACCAATGCCGTGGTGATTTCAGATTCGACCCCGGCGATGATATCTGTATCCATCCGGTCGCCGACAATCGCCGTCTCCTCCCGTTTGCAGCCCAGTCTCTTGAGGGCGTGACGCATCATGAGGGGATTCGGCTTGCCCACAAAATAGGCCTTGGCCTCGGTTGCCAACTCTATCGGCGCGATCAGCGAGCCCGTGGCCGGCGAAATACCCCGCTCGGTGGGACCAGTCAGATCGGGGTTGGTGCCGATAAGCTTCGCGCCCTTCAGAACCAGACTGACGGCGTGTTCGATCCGGTGATAGGTATAATCGTTCGTGCCGCCCATCACCACGTAGTCGGGGTCTGAATCATTCATGGAATAACCAACGTCATAAAGGGCATTGATCAGGCCTGCCTCGCCGATGACGAAGGCGCTGCCGTCGGGGTTTTGTTGGACCAGGAATTGGGCCGTGGCCAGGGCGCTGGTATAGAAACGCTCTTCCCTCACATTCACACCCAGACGCAGCATCTTTTCACGCAGCTCCCGGGGCGACCGTTCACTGCTGTTGGTCAGGAAGAGGAATTTCTTTGAGTTCGCCCTGATCCAATCCAGAAACTCGTGAACGCCCGGCAAGAGCCGATTGCCGTGGTAGATGACGCCGTCCATGTCACAGATAAAGGCCTCTTTCTCGCGGAGCTTGTCTATCGATGTCATGCGGGACTCCTCACTTCTGACTTCTCTCAACGGACTGATTTCGTTTCATTGAGATTCTATTCTATTGGCTTTTGGAGGAGATGTGGGAAGATTCTTTCGACCTGTTTTCTAGGCTCTGTGAGCAGGTTAGCATTGTGGAGCGTCTTCACTTCGGATAACTGCTGGAGGGTTAAACCCTGGGCGGTCTGTAGGTAGGCGTCGTACAGGTCAGTACTCGTAAGAGTGGTGTCCGCCAGATCGGCCCCGTTCAGATTGGCCTTTCTCAAGTCGGCTGCACGCAGATCATCATCAATCATACCAGCTAACTGGGTGGCTCCGGTGACGGCATCTGCGGCAGCTTTATCCAGGAGATCCGTGGCCCTGTTAATGATCTTGGTGAGCTGCTCGTGGGAAATCCTGGTTCCGTCTGCGAGCCTGCCAAACCAGGTATCACCTCCGGGCTCCTCCTGGCCGCGGGCTGAAGCGACATAAGCAAGAAGCACAAGACCTATCGACGTTCCAATGCGACCGAAGGCTGGCATCAGGCCTTCTGAATCTCCTGAATGAGCTTCCATTGGCGGACGAAATAGAGATCGCGCCTTTCCAGAATCTTTTCCCGGGCGCCTGCTTCGTATTTATAGAACCCTTCACCACTCTTGATGCCCAGCTTGCCGTCGGCAATCATAGTATTGAAGGATTCGGGCGGGGATTGCATCGTGCTCAGTTCCCTCATGAGGTAGCTGCCGACACTGTGAAACACGTCCAAGCCGCCAAGGTCGGCCGTCTTCAACGGCCCCAGCCAGGGATAACGAAAGCCGAGGCCGTAGCTCATGGTCTGATCCAGGTCTTCGGCGGAAAGGACACCGCTTTCGACAAGGTGAAGGGCCTCTCGGAATACGGCGAACTGGAGCCGATTCATGGCAAAGCCCGGTACATCCTTACGGACCAGCACCGGTCGTTTGCCCAGCTTCCGGGCCAACTCGTAAATGATGTCCGCCGTCACTTCGTCCGTCTGATCACCGCGAATCACCTCCACCAGCGGTACCAATTCCGGTGGGTTGACCCAGTGCATGCCGGCGACCCGCCCTGGGAGTTCGCAGGCGGATGAGATCTTCGTGATACTCAACCCGGAGGTATTGGTGGCCAGGATCGTTTCAGGCGGACAGAGAGACTCGACCTTGGCGAGAAATTCTTGTTTGAGCTCAAGCTTCTCGGGGATGGTTTCGAGCACAAACTGAGCCTCATCCAGCGCCCCTTCGAGCTCAAGCGAAGTCGAGATCCTTTGCTTTGCTTCGTCGGCGGCTTTGCGGGTGACAATCGCCTCCCGGACAAGGACCTCCTGTGAGTTGCCTATACGGGTCAAGGCCTTGTCCAATTGATCGGGCTGCACATCGTAGAGTGCGACATCATAACCCGCCTGAGCGAAACAAAGTCCAATGCCAGAGCCCATGGTCCCGGCACCGGCCACCGCCACCTTGGAGATATCCTCTAGCTTCATATGTCGACCTCCAGATAGAAATGAGAACATGAAATAGGTTTCGTTCTTTTCAACTGCACTGTTTTCACCGCCCGCTTCGCAACAGTCTTCGACACTGAGGCTCAGACCCGAAGGGAGTTCGCACAAATGCTGAAAATACTCGATTTCAGCTTTCGCCGGAATGGCGCGGGATAGGCATTCCACGTTTCTTGCGAAGCCTTTAATACTTCAGCCGACGAATGACACAGCGCCAAGGCGTTCGAGACAGGACGTTTTGGGAGCGGCTACCAAATCCGTAATTCCTGCTTGACCTCCTGGATCGATTCTCGAATGAGCTCGACTGCGGTGTCGATGTCCTCTTCAGTCATCGTAAAGGCTGGTGTGATCTGGAGTTGATCGCCCAATTCGGCGTCGACCAGGCCCGGCATTCCGCCAATGATCATCAACTTCCGCTTCAATGCTGCCGCGACGATCCGAGTCGTCAGTTGCATCTCCTTCGGGAAAGGGGTCTTCTTGTTGGTGTCCTGCACAAATTCCACGCCCTGCAGGAAACCCACACCGCGGACGTCACCGACGATACCGGTGTCATTGAGGCTCTCCAGACGCTCCTTGAGATAGGGTCCCATTCTCGCCACGCGGTCGACAAGGCCGTGGGTCTCGATATATTCGAGCAGCGCCAAGCCGACGGCCGCGGACAGCGGATTTCCCGAATAGGTGAATCCCTGCGTGTGGGCGCCGCTCCCCTGTTCAAAGGCGTCATAGACACGCTCACTCATGATGACGGCCGCCAACGGCGAATACCCTCCGCCGACCCCCTTTGCCGCAACAATGATATCCGGACGGACGTTCCAGTGCTCAATACCGAAGTTGCGGCCGGAACGGCCGAAACCGGTGATGACCTCATCGCTGATGAAGAGGACATCATATTGATCGCAGATCGCCCGGATGGTGGCATAATATCCCGAGGGCGGCGTGACCCCGGGGGCCGAGGTGCCGATGATCGGCTCCGCAATAAAAGCCGAGACATTTTCAGGCCCCTCGAACCGGATGACCTGCTCGAGCTCGCGCGCGCAGGCCACTGCACAATCCGGATACACTTGACCGTAGGGACAGCGATAGCAGTACGGGGGCGGGATGTGCGGGAAATTCAAGAGGTATGGTTCAAAGTAGGCCCTCCAGGTGGGTCGGCCCGATGCCGAGAGCGCCCCGATGGTATTACCATGATAACTGGTTCGGCGTGCGATGACCTTGTACTTGGAGCCCTGGCCACGCTCGATATGATACTGTCGCGCCAGCTTGATAGCGGCCTCGACCGCAAGCGAGCCCCCTGACAGGAGGAGCACCCTGGACATGTCGGCAGGACTCATGTCGATGATCTTTTTAGAAAGCCGTATCTGGGCCTCATTGGTAAAGGGTGCCGAGTAGACGAAGGTCGTCTTTTGCGCCTGTTCGATCATGGCCGCGTTGATCTCGGGCACATTGTATCCGACGTTCACGACGCCGATGCCGGATCCGAAGTCGAGGTATTCATTGCCCGCGTCATCAAAGAGACGGACTCCTTCTGCGCGCACAATGATCGGGTATTCCCTTTTCAGGTCACGATAGAAGACACGGTCCATCTCTCGTAGATCATTCATCGTAGTCCCCTAGAGGCTGTCGCAAAACGCCCATCTGCCGTTCGACAGGCCGTTCGACGGGCTCACGGTCCTGAGCAGAGCCGATGGACTCACGGCCCTGAGCAAAGTCGAAGGGCTGCGTTACCCTCATCCCTGCTCACTGCGGCGTACACTCAAGGCTCAAGGCGGACGGCATAAGGCATGAGGAAAGAAAAAAGAGGTTCATCCGGCAAATGCCGGGGTGTCGATAATGGTTGAATGAGATACGGGTGG
>CAZAGT010000401.1:0-4276 GCA_964484515.1 uncultured Desulfobacteraceae bacterium
CAGCGTTCGAGCGGGTAACGTTTCGTTTCTTGAAAAGAGATCCCCATGGCCGGGCGTTAGAGTATCATAGACCTCGTTCGATGGAGTTTCATACGAGCAGCTTATGGTTCCCTGAAAAGACATGCATGACGTCCCTTCGCCGTCAGAATGAGCGACCTTTGTGCCACAGGGCAGCCCGAGCCAAAGGCCGAATAACAAGTTGAATTTGGAGGATTTCTAACAAAAGGCCGTGCAGGCTAACCTTAGTAAGAAGAGGCTTGGTGTCAGCATGTTTTCCTCCCTGCAAAAGGAAGGCGTACTGCGACCGATTGTAGCGATAGCTGAACAGATGGGAACGACGACGAGCTAGGGCAGCGGGAGACTCACGGAGAGCGCGCCGCCCGGGCACTGTTTGATGCATGCCTGGCAAGCGAGGCATCTTTCGGCATGCGCACATCGAACGTGGTGATCGCCTTCGCTAGAGTCGAATACGGCCTGCGGGCAAACGTCGATACAACGAAGGCAATTCGTGCAGGCACCAGGGTCGTGTTGAATAGCGTTTCGATTTTCGGGGGTGGCTCTGTAGAACGTCCCGAGAGACTTCACCCCTAGTTTGTGCATCAGGGATTCCGCCTCCGAGACGTACCCGCCCACGATCCCTTTCAGGTCAAACCCAAGCCAGAGGGAAAAACCAACAGTTGTTAGCATCCAGCCCCAGGAGGCCCACCAAGGTTTTTCGATCACGATGACGTTGAGAAAGGCAATCGTCAGAAGCTCCACGACACATAGTAGACCCGCCTTGAGCCAACCGCTCCGGCCGGGCAAGAGGGGAAACGCGGCATACAACACCAGGCCGCCGCCCCAAAACAGGCCGCTCGCTAGGACAGCCCAACTAGGGTTGATCAGGGCTAGCAACGCGAACACGATCAGCCACACCATCGCGTTCATCGAGACGAGCATCTCCAGACGAAAGCGAAGTGGAAACCGAGACCGGCGCTGTGCGGCCGTTTTCTGATGATCCTTTCGGAGATAAGCCGGAAGGTCTGCGGCATAGACGGGCCCGAATTCGACCCACCAGCCTGTCTGCTCCTTGAGGAGTTTGACATCGACACCGGGAGCCGAGAGCTGAGGCAAAACCAACTTCCGATGCGTGACGCGTTCAACGATACGGCTTGTCTTTATGGCGGCAACGATGCCGTTGGCAGTCATGTCACCACCGGAAGCGGCACACCAGACATTGATACCGTTGGTCGGGGCCACAAGTAACCAGGCATCGGAGCCCACAAGGGCCCTCTCCACCCGGCGCACCGTCAAATGGAAATTACTGGTTACGCACACGGGCGAACGGGAGTCCGGCGCGCCGATCTTCCGCAACCCGGGTTCGACCGGGTTGGGAAACCAGCGGCCGAGGTAGTCCCACACCGTTTTGAACAAGGAAACATCGTCTTGCGGGCTCTTGGCGGGCGGCGTGCCAGGGGGCACGGAATCCGCCCTTTCGTGTTTTGCAGCGCTGACAACAGCAAAGCTGTCGAGAAATGAACGCCTTTCATAATCGGTCTCAAAGCCGGCTTGGGAAATCTCCGCAGCGATGTCCGGCACGGCCTTCGTGCCTGTCTGAGCCCATAGATAGGTCATGACGGCGAGTGGAAAACGGACCAAGAAATACAACAACCTCTTTAGACGCGTGCGCGGCCTGACCTCGTCGGCGATGACGAGGGTCCCGGATGGCCTTAGAATCCGCCGCAGTTGACCGAGGGCCCAGCTCCGCTCATCGCAATGGAGTTCGGAGAAGAGCAGCGTAGCTGTAATCAGATCAAATGCATCTTCCCCAAAAAGAGAGTCCAGTTCGGCCACCCCGGCGTGGATCAGGGCATGTCTTCCTCTGCATTCGGCCGCGCAAAAACGCTGCCTGGCGATTGCGAGCATGCCTTCGGAGGCATCTATCCCGGTTACGTTCGCCCCCTTGCGGGCGGCCTCTTCAAGGAGTTCACCCGTGCCGCATCCAATATCCAACACGCTCAAGCCTGGCCGAACCCATCTTTCGATGATCTCCTTCTTGACGCCTCGCGCATGACCCGCCGTAAGGAAATTGATGCCGCAATCATACCGTGACGGCCGAGACTCCAGGATTTTCATGAAGATGTAGGAAAACACGAAGACCTCTTTGGTGGCGGCACGCGGGCTGTCTGCTCCACGCGTGAGGTGATCATTCACTCAAGGAGCTTCAAATGCTCACAGACGGCAGGTTGAAAACCGCTCAAGGCCACTTGCCTTTCTCAGACGCACATGCTTTTATGCTGTAGCAGCTTCACGATCTTTAACCTGTATGGATCGGGGACGGCTTTCGTCACCTTCAGAAAAGCCTCCATGGGTCCCCAGCATATTCTTATAGGGTAGTATATCGGTTTCTCGACCTTACCTTAAGAGATATTGCGAGCCCCAAAGGGATTTGATCTGATGGGAATGAGATGATCTATGTCATCACCTGCGACAGACTCAGTCAGAGCCGGTAGAAGGGTCACGTTCGTTGGTGTCTTTGTCAACGTTTTCCTGATCGCTCTGAAGCTCGTGGCCGGCTTCCTCGGCAGAAGTCAAGCCCTCATAGCGGATGCCATTCACTCGGTTTCCGATCTCTTTACCGACGCCGTAGTGCTTGTAGGTCTCAAGCTAGGCCGCAAGGCACCCGACGAGGAGCACCCCTTCGGTCACGCGCGCATTGAGACCATGGCGTCTGCCGCCGTCGGGCTGGCTCTTCTGGCCACGGCTTTGTATCTCGGTTTGAGGTCCGCTCTCGGCGTCTACCACCACGAAGAATACCATCCAACCGCGTTTGCCCTGGTTGGCGCCGGATTTTCTATCGCCTTAAAAGAGGCTATGTATCACTACACGGTAATCGTTGGGCGGCGCATCAAAAGCCAATTGATCACAGCCAATGCCTGGCATCACCGCTCGGACGCGCTTTCCTCAGTGGCCGTCTTCCTGGGCGTGACCGGCGCGCGTCTGAAGCCTGCGTGGCACATCCTGGATGCCTATGCGGCCCTCCTGGTCTCGTTCTTCATCATCAAGGTCGCTTTGGAGATCCTCTGGAACACGTTCCAGGAATTCACCGATCGGGCACCCAGCCCTGACGTATTAAACAGGATCAGGGACTGTAGCCGCCAAGTGGATGGAGTCCTGGACCTGCATGATCTCAAGGTTCGCACGTCAGGGGGACGCTATCAGATGGAAACGCACATCGTTGTAGACGGACAGATGAGCGTCATTGAGGGGCATCGCATCGCCAAGACGGTGGAGAGCTGCTTGAAGGCTGAAATGGAGGATCTTGATCAGGTCATTGTCCACGTCGATCCTGCGATCAAGGAGAAGGAGTAAGGATAGCATCAAGTGTCTATAGGGACGCCGGTCAGCAGGTGCGGCTCATACTTTGGTTCCGAACAATGCCTCTACCACTGCTTGTTTCAAGCGATCAATGTTATGGCCGTTCTTCTCCACCGTGGCGGCGGCAGTGAATACCTTCCGCCCATCGAGAAAATCTCGCACGTACGTGTGAATAATGATCGGGAGGGCTAGAGTCCCATTACGCAAGTCCTCCATGATGTGCAGCTCATTCAAACCCGGCAGATCGGGGTCCAGGATCAGCAAATCGAGACGCTCCCTGTCAGCCAGCCCGTTCAGGACCTCTTGGCCGTTCTTTGCCAACCTAATCCTGTATCCCTCAGCAGCCATTTCACGTTTGAGAAGCTCTCTTACGTGACGGTTGCGGTCCGCAATCAGAATCGTGGCAGACGGTTTCATGATTGTCCCGCAAGTCAATCGCTTTCTCTGCTGCGAGACTGTTCTCTCAGCAGCCTCCTTGTTCCCGCTCCTCCTGACATAACAGTAGGCGAGTTTTCGTATCCAATTCCGAAGCAAGCAAGTTTTCTTCTGAGCAAGGCGAAACAAGCGTTTTCACCGAATCGTACGGAATGCCAGGTCGACGTTCGAGCAAAAACCATTGGGAGAATTTTCTTTCTTGACTTTCACATTCGGCCTCGCCCCTTGGGTCTTCCGTATACGCAACAGATCGAAGCCCGTGGATTTTTCAGCCTTGGAAAAAAATCGTTGCTCAGGGGGAGGAGGGGCATTTCCGGCTGAACGCTAGCTCACAACCCAGACCGCATGGCCTTTTGCCAACTGGATGACCTTGTTGCTTACCCTGCCGATGAAGAACTCCTGTACCTTGGATAGGCCTCTGCGTCCCACCACAACGGTTCCATATTTTCCTGCGGTGGCCTCCACCAGGATGGCGGCGGCTCGA
>CAZAGT010000402.1:0-4234 GCA_964484515.1 uncultured Desulfobacteraceae bacterium
GTACACGGCCGCGCAATCCCTCTATCTGATCGTTAGAGAGCAGAGTTTCGGCCCTTTGCTGAAAGTTTTGCTTACGGACCCCAGTTGGTATGTGAGATGCAAGGTGTTTTCAACATTCCTGAGCGCTGGAGCGATCCCGTCGTCGGGCTGAGACGGGTAGTGATCATAACGCTCGCCATCCTGGTGGTCGAATCCCTACCCATCCTCGTCAAGGGCCGGCGGCTGTCCGTGGCTCCCATCGTATTGCTCGGTCTGATCCGTCTTGCAGATATCGTCATTCTGTGGCTGGGCGGACCGCAGTGGTTGAAAGGACCCGATTTCGCCAAGCGCCTGAAAGATGCCGCCGTGGTTACGCTGTTGTTCGCGGGGGGCGGTATCCTGTTCTTAATGAGCTGGAGGACGGTTTTTGGCGTCTCCATGCTCGGTAATGGTGGAGGGACCGCCTATCAACACCCATCCTCGTTCGCGGGCTTCCTGATCACCGCCGGGCTCCTGTCACCCGTGGCGGAAGAGTTCTACTTTCGTGGACTCCTCTATCGAGGCTTGCGTCAAAAGGGATCCCTATGGTTTAGCCTGACGATCGTTTCGCTCCTCTTCGCCGGGGTGCACCTCTGGTTGAGTAACGAGGTCCTGTTCCCGTTGCTGGGAGGCATCGTCTTCTGTGTCGGCTACGAGATGACCAAGACGATCCTGACGCCGATCCTGTTGCATATCAGTGGTAACCTCATCATCTACATGTCGCCGTTCATTCGTTGGATTTAACGTGACCTAGGTGCAAAAAGAGTCGATGCTCAAGCCGGCCTACCATACACCACAGTTCGCTGGCAACAGGCAGGGTCTTCACGATGTTTGCCTATAACCTGCCAGCGACCTTTGGACGCAGAAAATAGATGTTGCAGAACCGTCAAACATATTTATAATAGCCGCATTACGTGGGGATGTAGCTCAGTTGGGAGAGCGGTGCGTTCGCAACGCACAGGTCGGCGGTTCGAATCCGCTCATCTCCACCAGGACATCAGAGAGGAGCCGGCACGCGGGTCGGGTCCTTTTTTTGTTTCGAAATGACGATATACGTCCCCAGATTGAAGCTTCAGCACGTCATCGCCTTCCTCGTGAAGATGATGGGGCTTTTTTCCTTGAGAAGGTGTCGCCTGCGGGGTTGTCGGGTCGGCCGCCTCGCCTACTACCTCGACACTCGCCACCGAGGGATCGTTCTCAGGAATCTGGCACTTGCGTTCGACGCCGACGGCCCGGTCGCAAACAGGAGGCTGGCGCGCCGCGTGTTCGAGAATCTAGGCATGGTCTTTTTTGAAATCGCCTGGGCCTCGCGACAAAGCCGGCGCAACCTCTCAAAGGTTATTCGTGTCAAGGGCCTTGGCCATCTCCGGGATGCTCACCGGAGGGGGCACGGGGTCCTGCTTCTGACCGCCCATTTTGGCAATTGGGAGCTCTTGACGGTCTTTTCAGCCATGATTCCCTTCCCAACGAGCATCGTCTATCGGCCGCTCGATTTCAGCCCGCTCGACCTCTTCTTCAGCGATCTTCGCAGCCGTTTCGGCAGCAACCTGATCCCCACGAGGAGATCCGCGGCCAAGATCCTAAAAAGCCTTCGTAAGGGCGAACTCACCGCCCTCCTGATGGATCAGAACGTTGATTGGTATGAGGGGGTCTTTGTCGACTTCTTCGGACATCCGGCCTGCACCAGCAAAGGCATGGCCCTCCTAGCCCTGAAGACGGATGCTCCGGTCGTACCTATCTTCATGCTCCGTACCGAAAGCGGGTTTGAAGTGAACATCCTACCCGCGATCGAACCCATCAAGAGCGGTGACAAGATCAAAGACATCGAAACCAACACCGCACAATACAACCGGGCCATCGAGAACGTGGTGCGGCGATACCCTGACCAATGGTTCTGGGTGCATCAACGCTGGAAAACGAGACCCTGTCACCCCCGGCCCCGAGAAGAGAGTGAACGCACGTAAAAGTGACAGCCGCCACATTCCCCGGACGTCACTCCGAAGGATAAGACGATACCCTGGATCGGGTCTTCCCCCCAAGGAGGTTTACTTTAGTGACGCGCGGGGTTATGCTTCTACGTGGGAGCGCAGCAAATCCGGGCACCTCCTTTACCCCGAGAGATCATCGGGAATGGCGGAGACGCGGTTCAACGGGCCGCATTCATTTCGCTACCAGACGAGGTCGCATTCACATGGACAGATCAACCACCGTTGAGAGAAAGACCAAAGAAACCGACATCCGTGTTGAGCTGGATTTAGACCGCGGCGAGATGGCGCAAATCGACACGGGGATCCCTTTTATGGACCATATGCTGGGCCTCATGGCCGCCCATGGATTCATGGGACTGCAGGTAACTGCTAAAGGGGACACGGAGATAGACGATCACCACACCGTCGAAGACCTTGGGATTTGTCTTGGGGAAGCGATTCGGCAGGCGTTAGGGGACAAGAAGGGAATCAAACGATACGGGCAGGCTACTGTGCCCATGGACGAGGCGCTCGCGAGAGTCGTGGTCGATATCTCAAATCGTGCCTATCTCGCCTACCGGGTGGTACTCAATGACCCCAAAACCGGCAAATTCGACGTGCGTCTTGTCAAAGAGTTCTTGCGCGCCTTGGTGCATTCCGCGGGCATCACGCTCCACGTGGACCTTTATGAGGGTGAGGATCCTCATCACGCAGCCGAAGCGATCTTCAAGGCCTTCGGCAGGGCGTTGGATGAAGCTGTTCAACTGGAGGAGCGATCCAAGGGATCGGTACCTTCGACAAAGGGGGTCCTGTAGCGCGCCGTGACGACCTTATCCTTGAGAGGCGGTCCAAGGTTAGGAGACTGTCGATAAACCTTCTCCTGAGAGGCTGATGGAAAATGCCCAGATGTAAGGCTTCTGAAATCCCGAGGCATGAGGCGTACGAGTTTTTCGGCTTGAGGCTTGAGGCTCAAGGTAAAAGCAATGAAGGTCTTCACCTTGTCTTTCCTCATGCCCCATGCCTTGCGACTTGGGCCTTTTGTATACGCCGCAGTGACGAGGGATGAGGGTAACGCAGCAGATGGGCGTTTTCCGACAGCCACTAGAGGAAGATGACCTGTCCTGGGAACCGGGTGGCCTCGTCGTCTGCCTCCTTCTGGTGCTCGTCATTTTGAATGCCGGCTGCGGATATCTTCGGGGGGCCGGCCGCCACGAGACGGCCGCCGCACTTCAGCTCGAAAAGGTCGTTGTGGCAGGTTTTCGCCCGGCCTTAAGGGCTAATGATGCGCCGCGAATGGTACGGAGCCCTATTTCGGGCGCCGTATTCGCGGCGGAGCCGGTGTCGAACGCCGTGGCCGATCGTCTGACAGACAGCCTTTTCGAGAGGCTCGCCAGGAGTAAGACCTACGAGCTGATCACGCCCGATCAGGCCAGGGGGGCGATCTCGAAGCTGGTATCAATGGACCGTGTCTTGAGCGAAATCGAGCTTTATAAAGAAGTGGGCCAGTTGTTCGCGGCCGACGCCGTCCTCATCGGCTACGTATACCGCTGGCAAGAACGTGTAGGCACGGCTTACGCCGTGCGCGACGCCGCATCGGTCGCCTTTGACCTCAACCTGATCAACCCGTCAGACGGACGCCTTCTCTGGAAAGGCCGATTTGATAAGACCCAGCAGGCCCTGAGCGAAAATCTCTTTGATATAGGAACCTTTTTTAAAAGCAAAGGTCATTGGGTTACTGCGGAGGAGTTGGGCGAATTAGGCCTGGATGAGCTTCTGAAGAGGCTCCCCGGAAATGACGCGCATCAAGGAGCGGAATCTTGATCGTTATACCGGCCATCGATATCAAGGCGGGACGTTGCGTCAGACTTCAACAGGGGCTGATGTCGAAGGAAACCGTCTATTCCGATGCCCCTGAGGAGATGGCCCGTAAATGGTTTGAGATGGGTGCAGAAAGGCTTCATGTGGTCGACCTGGATGGGGCCGCTGCAGGAAAACCCATGAATCGGGCCTCTATCGAGCACATTGTCTCGGCCGTCGCGATCCCCGTCCAATTGGGAGGCGGCATTAGGGACCTAGAGACGGCCGCCACCTATCTTGAACTCGGAGTTCATAGGATCATCCTGGGCACTGCCGCCTATGCGAATCCCGATCTTGCGGTGGCGGCTTGCGAAAGGTTCCCGGGCCAAATTAGCTTGGGGATTGACGCTCGGGGCGGACGGGTCGCCGTCGAGGGTTGGACGCAACAAACG
>CAZAGT010000403.1:0-4223 GCA_964484515.1 uncultured Desulfobacteraceae bacterium
TCACAGCCGGTGATATCCAGAGTGAACGTCAAAAATGGCGGAGAGCGTTGTTATTCTTATCTTTCCACACCCTCCGACGTGTTGTTTATGCAACAGTAGGGTATACTTGAATTGACTATTAGGTCACGACCCCTGGCTTCTGATGCTCAGAGTGGAACTTTTTCGCTCAATCGGGTTAGACCATTACGCCGTCTGCGGCATCGAGCGCGCAGCCGGCACAAGTGGCGCGATGAACATGGGTAAATTGTCTGACAGAGCCATCGTCAAAGAGCGACACGACCTTGATGATGTCTTGCTGTTGGACGCATGCTCCGGCAAAACCCTCCACACCGTAGGGTGATATGAATTTGGGGATACCCATGTCCCCTTCCTTGGCAACTCCTTCGACGGGATCGAGGGCGTAGAGTTTTACATCCGCTCCGACCTCGAAAACAAAATCGTCGAGCTCTTTTGAAAAGGGACCGGGCTGCGCCTTGCCATTCTCCGCCGTGCCGAACGTATCCCAGAAGTTGGTCCCTGCAGCCTCTTCCGGCATGCCGAATTTTTCCAGCATTTCCCTAACATACTGGCCCTTGTTAATCGGCTGCCCGCTCAAAATACCTTTCTTGCCGTCCCAGCCGCCTCCGCCGGTCAAGAAGTAGACGTTTTTGCCCAAGTCGAAATTTCTCGCCAGGCTCTTGATTGCGGGGTAGAGCAGGAGGATAGATGAACCCAGCAATACAGGCATGTTCTCTCGCTCGGCGTTTTTGAGGGCGTGTGTCAGAAAACGCTTTCTGACGTTCAGCACAGGTCTTCCCTTGCCCATCGTCTTTATCATGGTCCAGAGGGTCCTGGGGACATGCACCCCCGTCAAGAAATCGACTTCACCAAACGCCAGCTCCGAAGCAAGCGACGGGATCAGGGCATAGAACTCCGTCTGATGTTCATCCAAGGCGAATCTCTTGCCCGCCTTTCTGAGGAAGTCCGGATTCGGACTGAAGGCAAGACATCTCGAAACCGAGACCGCACTGTACGCATTCGTAAAGGAATCAATCACGCTCTGTCTATCCGCCGCAGTCCTCCACACATAACTCGGATCTCCCGTGGTTGAACTCGATACGAGCCAGGCCCCCGGCTTCTCGAAATCCGCCAGTTCCCTGAAGCGACCCTGGCTCATGTCCCTCTTGAACGAATCCGCCGGGACGGCGGGGATAGAGTGGAGCTCTCCGGAGTCTATCATGGCCTTGATATCGTCGAGCCGAACGCCCTCCTTTTCACAAAGGGATCGATAGACCTCGAATCTCCAATATTGACTGTCCATGACCTCCTTGAGTCTCTCGTGAAAGTCGGATTCGGAAGGTGCCTCACGGTTTGGCGGAACTTCTGCTTGGCCCCTATGTTCGGGTTGCTCGGAGGGCAATTGAGAAGGTTTCATTTCGATTCCTCCCTTTCAATCAGGGGCCTTAAAAACCTCCAGAAAGCTCAATGCTGGTACATATAACGATGATAATACCCTAGGGGAACGGACATCCTCGATGTCCCTCGTCTTTTTCCGTTGTGAAAAACAAGACATTGCAAACCCAAACTATATTCCGTCATAGAGTGAGTGATAATTCCTGAGCTGACCGCTGAGAGCCCACTAATTCAAAAGGAATAAACCACTGGCATGCCAGTGGTATGAACAATGGCTATGCCAGTGATTAGTGCCGAGATTCCTTGAGCCTGCGATAAATACGTAGGCCAAAGTTGGAGTTGCTTCATAAAGATACCTCTCAGCTGACATAGAATCCGAGAAAGGGTCGCCGTCCGACGAGGACAGGGCAGAAGAGGCCGGTCTAGATCAATCAATGAAGCTCCGATCCATGCCGTTGCCTCCCAAATTCGCGTTATGTTGTCTTCAGGACCGCCACTTGTGGCGGCCCCATACCACCAGTTTACTGGTGGTATTGATTGACGCTTCGCTCAATTAGGGTAATAGTTAGAGTATTCACATAGGGGAAGAGGGACACAAGATTGCAGGAACGCCGGTATGAGCCCCTGAGGAACGACGTGTCCCTTCAGGGGCGATCTGGGGCCATCTTGAAGTATGTCCTCATGGGAAGGTACCTCTAGGAAGGGCGCAGAAAAGGTGATGAAGCGCTGATGACGACAGAAATGATACTCCTGTTGTCGTCCCGAAAGCAAGCGAAAAGGCAGACAGTCCGGAGTTTTGCGGGGCCCGGGAGGTGGGTTAGGTTGGCGTTTGCTGGTGTGCTCTCGATTGCCTCTTGATCGTATCTGGGAGGATCTTCGGCATGCCCTGCAAAATCCCATCGATGCCCCGCCGCTGAGAGAGATCGTCAACCCGGATTTCATCGTCAACGCGGTACCCAACTTCGGCAACCAGATTGCAGGGATCTTCGCTGGGAATTGGGTTTCCGCCTGGCTGGAGGCCGCCAAGATGGTGGATCAGATGTATGGTGTTGAGATCGGCGAAGAGGCTGATATCGTCATCGGAACGGCCGGTGGCTATCCGATGGATATCAGCCTTTACTAGAGCGCCAAGACCATGGATAACAATAGGTACGCTCTAAAAAAGGGGCGGTGCGGCTATCGTACTCCTTGAATGTCCCGATATCGCGGAGCCGAAAGACTTCTTTCAATGGTTCGACTACCCGACCAAGCTGGAGATGGAGCGGGCCCTCCGAAAAGACTTTGCGATCGCGGGCTGGACGGCCCTCAAGGAGTTGGAGTGCGAGGATAAGGGCTATTACATCATTCTGACGGAGGAGCAAAACTTCGATCTTGCCAGAAAGGCGCGACTTGATCCGGTGACCAATATGAGCGATGCACTCGCCATGGCCTATCAGAAATGCGGAAGCGCCGACCCGAAGATTACGGTAATGCCGCAGCCTCAGAATGTCCTCTGTTTAAGATAAGCCACTTGTGCCTTTCCTTTCTCCTCATCGACAAAGTGAAGCAGCAAAGCGCCGATCAATAAAAGGACCAGGAGCGACGCGATCCCCCACCGTGCGGCCAGCCGACCCACCTGTTCCGTCTCTGCCGGCGTAAGCGCAGAAGGCATCAGGATATGCCTCACGATCAGCCCCACCGCCCCTATGAGCGCCGGGCCCAGGAGGATGGTCGCGAACTTGCCCAGCATATTGTAGAAGCCATAGTATTCGGCGGCCTGAGCCTTGGTCGGCGATGGCACCAAGGATCGGGGCCGTCAGGGCGACTAGGAGGCTGGCGATCGAATTGCCGAATCCGAGCTCGGCCGTGCTGAGGTTCACGTCGGCACCGCGGCTCCAGAACTGTCTAAAGAAGATGGGGAAGAACCCGGCCATGACCGTGGTGGCGTAGGCCGAGTTGGCGCAATTACAGAGGGCCCATCACCATATCGCTTTGCTAAACCTCATCCTGAACGTTCACCGATTTTGACTTCGTTTCCGCATGCAAGCAAACTGCACGATCTAGAATTGTCGCGCGATGAGTGTCTCTTCTCGGAGCGCGGCGGCATCCCCCAAATGCCGAGGGCCCTGGCAGCTTGCCAGGGCCCTCAGGATGGTAGCGGCCTCGTCACGACTCGCAGGGTCCGTCGGCCGAAGTCTCCGTGGCCTTAGGGATGCGGGAGCCCCTTGAGCGATGGGCTACGCCGGCGGGCCGAAGGCGAAGTCGACCGGGACCGGACTACTGAGCGTGTGGACCGGGCCTTTGAGCTTGCCGTTCTGCGTATCGATGCGGAAGACGGCGATAAGGTCCGAGTTCTGATCGCCGACACAGAGGAAGGCCCCCGATGGATCGATGTTCATGCCACGCGGGATCTCCCCTTGGGTCGGAACCCAGCCCGTCGCAGTCAGCTTACCCGAATCCGGGTCGACCGTGAACATCGCGACGGTGTTCATACCGCGGTTCGTGGCATAAACCCAATTGCCACTCGAGTGGACCCGAATTTCCGCGGTGGTGTTGGTGCCGCTCGGCACCTTGCCTGGATTCGTGGGATCAAACTTCGGGCGGACGTGCTTAGTGTCCTCAGGCAGCGTCGAAACGGTCTGAACCCAGATGAAGGAACCACGAATCGGATCGAAATCGAAGACCTCAATCGACGATGACAGTTCGTTGAGGACATAGGCGAACTTGTCGCCGGGATGGAAGGCCATATGGCGGCACCCGCCACCCGACGTGATACTCGCGTAGGGCACGGTGCCCGGCGTAAGTTTGCCGGAGGCGCGGTTCAGGTCCCATGCCGTCACCTGGTCCGCCCC
>CAZAGT010000404.1:0-4218 GCA_964484515.1 uncultured Desulfobacteraceae bacterium
ATGGACCCTCGTGTTCGGCTCCTGAATGCCCCCCTCAAACGGGGGATCATGCAGTAGGCGCACTTGTGGTCACACCCTTCTGCGATCTTGAGGTAGGCGCTGTATGAAGGCGTCGTATGCAGTCTGGGGGTCCTATGGTCCGCCAGGGCCCGAGGTCGCGTTATGTGAAAGGGAGGTGTCCGCCCGGTGCGACCTGCCAATAGATCACCGATTTGCTCAACAGCCCCTGTGCCAAGCCAGGCGTCGACTTCGGGCATCTCCCGGCGAAGTTTATAGCCGTATCTTTGGACCATGCAACCCACCACAACGACACGCTTCAGCTCGCCGGAGTGCTTGCGGGCGCACAAGTCGAGGATCTCGTCGATCGATTCTTCCACGGCCGGTTGAACAAAGCCGCAGGTATTGAGGACGGCGATATCCGCTGCCTCTATCGCTGATACGATCGGATACCCCGCCTCCTTGATCAGGCCGAGGAGATGCTCGCTGTCGACCTGATTCTTGGCGCAACCGAGGCTGATGAGACATACCATGGGTTTGACGGCCATCGTTGATTGCCTGCTAGGTGGTGCACACCAAAAAACACCACCCTGGACGGGCTGCTGCTCGACCAGGGTGCGGCATTCTGATTGGGTTCTCTAAAGGGCTCAGGAGCCGGGCTCCCCGGAAAACCCAGCTTTCAATCGTAATTATTCAAGCTGCTGGACAACCGCCTGATGAGGGTCATCGAGAAGTTCTTGAGAAACTTCAACTGCATACTTTCGGCAGACTTGTCCAACAGGGTTGCACTGATCTTCATCAAGATGCAGTCGGCCTTGGCCACGACGGTCGCAGCTCGGGCCTGGCCGCTCAGGTAAGACATCTCGCCGAAACACTCGCCCCGGCTGATAATCGCGATGTCCTGCTCGCTCCTTTTCACAGCGGCCTTGCCGCTCAGGATGATGAAGAATGAGTCGTCAATATCTCCTTCCGTGACCAGCACCTTGCCCTGGCGAGCCCTGATGATACTGCTTGCGTTGAGGATCTCCTTGACCTGCTCCTTGTTGAAATTCTCAAAGAACGGTACGTGGTGAACGTACTCCACGATGTTCGCCGCCTTCTCGCTCTTTTGATTCCCTTTGATTCCCCGCAGGGCGACGCTTAAATCATACGCGAAATCCATACAAGATTGATAGCGCCGGTTGGGATCTTTGGCCAGCGCCTTTCCAGCGATCCTGGTCATAATCTTGGGAAGCTTGGGCCGAATCTCGTGCATGGGCACCGGATCTTCATTGATGATCTTATACATGATGGAGAAATAGTTGTCCCCTGAGAACGCTTTCTGGCCCGTCAACATCTCGTACATGACACAGCCCAAGGAAAAGATGTCACTCTTGTCTTCGACGGGAGCCTCCTTCACCTGCTCCGGTGACATGTAACTGGGCGATCCGACAATCCCCTTTGAGATGGTCTGCTCGGACTTGATCCGCGCGACCCCGAAATCGGTAATCTTGATACCCCCGGCCTTTGCGAACATGATATTAGAGGGTTTGATGTCCCGGTGTACGACCCCCTTTCTGTGGGCATAGTCGAGGGCCTTGCAGGCCGCAATCAAGACTTCGATCACCTTACTGACGGGCAGCAGCTTGTCCTTTCGACAGAATATCTCCAGCGGGGGCCCGTCGATGTACTCCATGGTGATGTAGCAGAAATCCTTGTGCATGCCGGCATCATAAATGGCGACGATATTCGGGTGCATCAGTCGCCCTGCCGACTGGGCCTCGACAAAGAAGCGCTCGCGATACCGGTTGGCCTTTTCGCCCCCCACGTCGGCCGCCGGGCGGGAGACCTTGATGCTCACATTTCGATTGATATAGGGATCCCGCCCCAAGTAGACGACGCCCATGCTGCCTTGACCCAACTTATGGAGGATTTCATAACGTCCGATGGTCTTGACGTCTGATAAGTCGGTCAAAAACTGGGTATCGACCGGGCTGGCCACCTTTTCCCCGCCGAGCAGCTTGAGTTTCAGCCAACTGGTGAGCCCGTGCTTTTTTTCGTGAGAATCGTCGTTTTTCGCCTTTTCAGCCAAGTCGTACCCCTGACATTTTGTGCAATCTGGTTGGGCAGTAAGCCAACTATCTTAAACTATATCAAAAAACGGGAGGGATGTACAGTGGCTGGCATGTGGTGAGGTCTGAAAAGAGGCGTTTGAGCCCAAGGGGCGCTTTGCAGTTTGAGGTTAAGGGAAAGGCTGAGGACTTTTTTTACCCTTTGCCCTTCACCTAATTAGATAGGAAGGATGGGGGTCTCCTCGTGACTTCTCAAGTCCTAGAGTCCGGCTTGTTCAAATAGCCTTTCAAAATCCAATCTGTTGACCGCATCCGTAAAGAAGTCTCCCAGCATCTCATTGGCCTGCTTTAACCCGATCAGTTTCGTCTTCTCCTGTCGCCCGCTGATAATCTGCTTGGCCATCGTGCCGTCTGCGTTCTTCAATCGGGCCTCATATTCAAGGGTCGCCACCCACTTCTTTTCCACCACACTAACCGTCGTAAGATCCAAGAGGAACCCTTTGAGCGCAATGACCAGTTCCGGATGTTCTTTCCCGGAGGCCTCGACCACCTTGACGCCTTCCGTTTCCAACCGTTTTCGGAAGGTCTCCTCGAGCATTTGCGGAAGATCGTAAATCCCCTTCCTAAAACCCCGTTTGGTCCCTTTTGACAGTGAAAGATAGAAATCCCCGGTCCATTGCTCCAGATCCTTCTCCGCCCCTGGACCGATCATATTCTTATCAGCGCGGTCGTCCTCCACGCGGAAGGCAACCTCTTTACCCTCCAGGGAATTTGAGTCGAGCGGGATGCGGTAGTTTATCTCGAGTATGGGGATAGACGCGCAGGAAACCAGGACCGTTACCATGAGCAGGGCTCTTAGGGCCACTCGCCTACCTTGATTTATCATCCTCATTCCCCTATCCTCCTCCACGCAATCGGATAGATATGGCACATCCTGTGAGATCCAAACGGGACCGTCAAAAAACCGGGCTTTCAGAATCCGCCGCCCCTACCCCGATCCAGGCGGTTTTCACCTAATTTATTCGGCACCTTGTACCTCTGTCAAGGAAAAGGCCATGCTGGACGGCACCATTCCTCCCGCTGACAGGTCCTTGTTCCAGGCTGCCTGGCAAAAGGCGCGGACCCATCTCGGCACCACGTTCACTTTCTATTTGCCGGGCACGATTCGTTACGGTCGGCAACGCGGCCGCTACGCGGCGATCTCGATCACGGGCGACCACTGCGAACTCCTATGCGAGCATTGTCGAGGCCTGCTGCTCGAGCCGATGCTCAAGGTGACGGGCCCGGAAAACCTCATTAGGAAATGCCGTGAGCTGAAGCAATCCGGCAACAGAGGGATACTCCTGAGCGGCGGGGCTGATAAGGAAGGGAGGCTTCCATGGCAGCGCTACACAGGGGCTATTAAGAAGATCAAGCAAGACACCGGCCTTTTTATCTCAGCCCACGTGGGTTTTCCCGGCCTCGACACATGCCTTGAGCTCAAGGCTGCCGGGCTGGACCAGGCGCTCATCGACGTCATCGGGGATAGCGAGACGGCCACCAGGGTCTACCATCTTGAGGGCCTCTCACGCGTCACTGACTCCTTGCGCAACATCGTTGAGAGCGGCCTGGAACTGGTGCCGCACATTGTAGCCGGCCTGCACTACGGAGAGGAGCGAGGCGAGATTCGGGCATTCGAGTTGATCAGCGGACTCCCCTTGGCGGGCGTGGTTGTGGTGGTCCTTTCTCCCCTCAAGGGGACACCGATGGCAGATGCCCCTCCGCCGTCTGCCATGGCCGTGGCCCGTTTGATCGCCGCGGCAAGACTCAAGCTCCCTAAGACCCCGATTGCCCTAGGTTGCGAAAGACCCAGGAATCAGGAAGGCCGCCTGCTCGAAAGGCTCGCCATGCTCGCGGGGGCAACCCGGATGGCCGTCTGGTCGGAAGACGTTGTCAGAGAGGCTCAAGAAATGGGGCTCGACCCACGTTTCCAGTCCACATGTTGCTCGGTCGATTACAGAGTTGATTTCGGTGTTCCCGAACAAGACTAAAGATGGGAGTCGGCATCTCTCCCGTATGAAACTCCATGAAATGAGGTCTTTAAAGCCTTAACGCCCGGCCATGGGGTCTCTTTTCAAGGCTCCTCACAAGAATTTGTGGGCGAAAAAACCGTTTCCAGCCTCTGCGGTGG
>CAZAGT010000405.1:0-4183 GCA_964484515.1 uncultured Desulfobacteraceae bacterium
CTCGGGTAGCGCCTTATGCCGAGACAACGCACTCAATTCTCGTTTTTGAAAAGAGACCCCCATGGCCGGGCAACTTACCTCGAAAGGCCTGAAAATGCCAAATTCAAGTACCGATTTCATGAAGTTTCGTACGCGGAGTCAAGAAGAAGTTACGAGTGACGAGTAACAAGAAACGATAAATAAGAAGGCGTAACCATAGGAAAACATGTGGCCCGGAGCGTAGCTTTACGTGGAACCCCAAGCTCGCCCCAGATGGCCCACTAATGAAGGCTCCCTTCTTGTCACTTCACTCAAAAATGCCCAAACGTCTCCGGTCGTCATGAGCTCATTTTGCTGCTGGCTTCTTGAATCGCCTCCACGATCTTTTGATAGCCCGTGCAGCGGCACAGGTTTCCTGAGATTGCCTTCCTGATCTCCTGTTCGTTGGGCCTTGGATTGTCGTCCAAAAGGCTCTTCGCCGTGAGAATCATTCCCGGTGTACAAAATCCACACTGGATCGCTCCCTTGTCAACGAACGCCTGTTGAATAGGATGGAGACCGTCAGGTGTTTTGAGCGCCTCGATCGTCAGGACGCGGCCCCCGTTGGCCTCGAGAGCCAAAACGAGACACGAATTTACGGGCTTGCCGTCAAGGATGACCGTACAAGAGCCGCAATCACCGGTGCCGCAGCCTTGCTTGGTCCCCGTCAGACCCAGTTGAGCCCGAAGGACCTCGGAGAGCGTCTGATTCGGCTCAACCGCGATCTCATGCGTGTCGTCGTTGACCGTTAGGGTGATGATTCGTTTCATGGATGCCCCCCTTACTCCATTCCTGCCCTTGCGTCTTCAAGGGCCTTGGTCAAGGCCCGCTTGGTCATTACGGCTACCATGGCGCGGCGGTAGTCAGCTGAGGCCCTGTAATCGTCAATTGGGCGCGTATCAGCTACCGCGGATTCGGCGGCCTCTGCAAAGAGGTTCTCGTCTGGCCGTTCACCTCTCAGCATCTTTTCCGCCGACAAGGCTCGGACGGGAGTTGGTGCCACCGCCCCCAAAACCACCCGCGCTGATTTGATGGTTTTTCCCCCGTCTTCGAGGGCCATGAAGGTCGCGACGTTGACGATGGCAATCTCCGTCGCCTTTCTGATCCCCAGTTTCAGATAGCAGGCCCCCGAGTTGGGGGGTGGTTGTTTCAGCAAAATCCTTGACAATATCTCGTCAGGTTCGGCCAAGGTCTCACCGGGCCCCCTAAAGAAGTCGTCTAGCGAAACGGTTCTCTCTCCTGAGGCCTTCTGCAAAACGACCTCGGCGCCATAGGCTATCAGCGGAAGTGGGAGATCGGCTGCGGGCCGGGCCGAGAGAATGTTGCCGCCCGCGGTGGCACGATTTCTGATCAAGGGGGAGCCAAGGTTTTCAGCCCCCATCTGCAGGCCTTGGAATCGTGTCACGATATCGCTTGATGTGGCAAGTTCAGCGACGGTTACACAGGCGCCGATCTCTGTCCGGTCCCCGGACCGCAATATTTGCCGCAGCTCTTGAATCCTGCTCAGAGAGACCACGTGATCGATCGAAAGGGTGCCCTTTTTCAAATTCACCAGGAGATCGGTCCCGCCCGCGAGGGGTCTGGCGGTTTCACCAAGTTCGCTCATAATTTGGCAGGCCCCGGCAAGGGTTAACGGGTCATGGTACTCAAACTTGGGCAACCGCATCATGTCTGCTCCTCTCTTCTTTGACTGAGGGTTCGCGCAAAAACAACTTCACATTTTCGCATCCCATCTTCAAGTCATCTTTGGTCGCGCCTCAATCGCAACGTCCTTAACATGGTGCTGCTATTCCTGTGGTCTTACTCAATCGGCGCAACCAAATCTGACCCACATCCGGACGCCAATTCTGTGAATCTGTCTTTGCGCGAACCCTAAGGCCCGTTGGCCTTTAACGCCTGCAGGGGGGTCGCGAAATGTTAGGTCCTTCCCATCGCCTGAAAAGATCGTGCGAAACCTCGAGAAGATCGAAGATCTTCCCTATGGTGTGATGAATGATGTCATCGATACTTATAGGTTGATGATAGAAGGATGGGATCGGAGGCAGGATGTGAGCACCCAGTTCGGCGGCCGTGAGCATGAGCCTCAAGTGGCCTTTATGAAGCGGCGTTTCCCTGACGACCAGGATCAGCTTTCTCTGTTCTTTGAGGGTTACGTCGGCCGCCCGCAGCAGAAGATTGTCTGCGTAGGAGTTCGCTATCCCGCTCAACGTCTTGATTGTACAAGGAACAACGGCCATTCCGTCGGTCAGGAACGAGCCGCTCGCCAAGGGCGCCGTCACATCGCGGCTATCGTATACATGAGTCGCCAGTCGTTCGACGTCCTTGACCTTGTATTTGGTTTCCAACTCGATGTTCGTCTTGCCAGCCTCGGAGATGACCAAGTGCGTTTCAATATCCTGTTCAGATAGAAGGCGGAGGAGTTCGATCCCATATATAACTCCGCTGGCACCGGAAATGCCGATGACAAGACGTGGTTTCTTCATGAGTTTCTCACGCTGAAGTTGATAGCTCGGCCAAGATCATCTCTTGAAGGATCTCGGCGTTCTTGAGGATCTTCCGGATGTCTGCCGGATTCAAATCATCCCAGTGAATCCCTGCGGTAACAACGACATTGGTATTAAGGGTCGCAGCCAGTTTTTCCGCCAGGGCCTTGGCCAAATCACCTTCTTTGTGGCCTAGAAGACAGAGGACCGAGGCCGTTGAGCTGGTCAGGGAAGCGTCTCTCAGGCTTGGTCGGGGCTGTGCGATCGAGACCGCACCAATATGGGGTCGCGCTCCTCCCCAGACAGCGACCAAAAGGTCAGAGCCGATTCGTCTGACATGGGCCTCGATATCGTACGCGCCCTCCCGAGTCTGGATCCTGAACTCGGTACTCATCAGTCAAAGATCTCCCGAGCCACCTCGATCACGACCTTGGCGAACGCCGGGTCTTCCATATGGGCATCCACTTCCTGCACGACGACCTCGGGTCTGAGTTCGCGCTTGAGCGCTTCTACGAAGCCCCGATCCTCTACGGGATCGTAGGTCGGGTTGCCGGGAGAGTCTACGGAGGACCAGCCGCGCAGGGGCACGACGATCTTGACGGGGCCCGCGGCGTGATTCAGTTTCGAGGCAAAGATTGTGGCGACCTCGTCGAGTTCCTCTGAAGATAGACGCAGCCAGGTTCGGTGTTTGTCCAGCTCATACTTGCGTCGCTTATGGTACTCCGGTTTATAGCGTGATTTGGCCGGGGTCATGTGGTTGACGCTGCAGGTGGAAATGATTTGAGGGATTCCGGCCAGACCGGCGGATTCGAGTCGTTTAGGGCCGGCGTCCCGCATAAAGCCGAAGTGGTGTTCGCCGACGCCCCCGGGAGCGAGATCGATGACGCCTTGGAAAAACCCCTGGGAAATCATCTCCTCCATGGCGCGATCACCGATCCCGGCAGCCGAAAACCCGATGACCTGGTACCCGTCTCTTTCGAGGGCGGCCCTGACGGTGCTGGCGCACTTTTCACAGGGACCCAGCATCGTCATCGCGATGGCTTTTGTACGCGTGGTCTTGGGGGAGCCAACGTCGCCTTGGACCATCGCCGCCAAGGCACAGGCCGCCCTGTCCATAACATTCGTGAGGGGGGCTGTCAATCCGGAGACCTCGATGACGGAATGGAACAGTAAGATGTCGCCGGTACCAAGGTAGCGGGTCGAAAGGCCGGGCAAGGCGGCCGTGGAGGAGATCATCAGTTTAGGCGGGCCAAAGGGGAGGGCGCGCATGGCTTCGGTGGCTATCAAGGAGCCGGTCGACCCTCCCAAGCCTATGATGCCGTGAATTTTTCCAGTCCCATAAAGCTCGGCCGCAAGGCGCGAAGCCCCTTTGATAACGGCATCAGTGATCTTAGAACGTTCCGGGGTGCTACGCAGCACCTCAATCCGGGTCCCGGCGGCCTCGGCAATCTGCTCGGGTGTGATGTCCGCCGGAGACCTTGCCGGACCCCGTAAGGAGAGGTCCATAATGAGAGAGTCTACCCCCAGATCCTCAATCTTCTTCCTGAGGTACTCTGTTTCTTCCGCCTTTGTGTCCAGCGTAGCGAGTATCAGAACACGTTTTTTCATTTTACGGCGTTTGGTCCTCAAGTCGTGATCTTGGTTCTGTCTTCTGGTGAATCTTCATGAAATGAGGTCTGTGA
>CAZAGT010000406.1:0-4175 GCA_964484515.1 uncultured Desulfobacteraceae bacterium
GAGTGCGATGTCTCCGCATAAGGCGCTACCCGAGGCGGCCGGAGGGCCACCGCGGAATAGGCCGAATTGACAGCCTGGGCGCATCCTCCGAGTCTGCTCCGGCCGCCTGGCTTGCACGCTTCTTCAGCGTTCGAGCGGGTAACGTTTCGTTTCTTGAAAAGAGATCCCCATGGCCGGGCATCAAGATATCAAAGATCTCCTTTGATGAAGTTTCATAGGAGGGGTCAGGTGGAGGCCACACGGATCGCCGGGCGGCTCGTCAGAAAAAAGAGAGGAGCACGACGGTAATATTGTCCAACCCTCCTGCCAGGTTGGCCTTTAAAATCAAGGAGATCCCGATCTTGTAGAGGGATTTATCCTTCACGGCGGTAATAGCTGCGAGGATCTCGTGGTCTTCGAGCATATCGTGCAGGCCGTCGGAGCAGATGATATATAGGTCGGACGGCTCAATTTCGTGCCGCCCAATATCTATGCGCGGCCTTTTGTAGATTCCAAGGGCACTGGTCAGGATATGCCGTTGCGCATGACGCCGTGCCGCTTCCCTGGTAAGGACACCCATTCGTTGCTGCTCGCCTACCAGGGTGTGATCTTCCGTGATCTGTTCCAGTTCTCCTCGCCGGACCCGGTAGAGTCGGGTATCTCCGACATTCACAACCGCGAGATGATTTCCTTCGATGACAACCCCCACGATGGTCGTCCCCATCCCCCTCATTGCCGGAGTCCGGGCCGCAAGCTCATAAATACGTTGGTTCGCGTAACGTGTGGCGGCCAAAAGGCGATTCTGCTCTGAGGTGAGGTTCTTGCTGAAGCCGGGGCCTTGACGTGCCTCCTCAGTCCGGGACCGCGTCATGTATTCCTCAACCCTACTAATGGCCATCTGACTGGCTGTTTCGCCCGCCGCATGTCCCCCCATACCGTCCGCTACGAGAAAAAGCTTCGCCTTCTCATTACAGAGATAGCTGTCCTCATTGTGTTTACGCACCTTGCCCACGTCCGAAAACCCAAAGAACTTGAACTGCTTGAAGCCGGGTTGTGGCATTTGAAATCCCTATCACCTGCTGTTGGCGTTTCCAGACTTTTTTACGGGCATGCCGGTCATCTGTTTGCGCCGGTCCGCGGTGCGTGTTGCATACCTCTTCCCCGGTGGATAACGACACCGTCTCAGGCAATCGACTCGGTCTGTGATATATCGAACGACGGGATCGGGATAATGGGTAAAAGAGGGTTAGAGAATTCGCAATGAATTCTATTATGATATAATTTTAGGGCAGTTAGCTATGATTGTCAAATGATCGATGCTTAGGATTCGGCGCGCGCCGGAAGGAAGATCCTTACCGTTATGATTACCACAACCAGTTTCCGTTCTCATCCCAGCGACTGTTAACCCTTACACCCAACTTGGAAAGAATGTAATGAAACAGGAACAGGCGGTTTCCCTTGAAGTATCCAAGGTCTTGGCAGTGGGCATGAGGCTTGAAACCATCGGCCTCCGCCTCTGCACGTGTCATCGTCTCGGCGGTCAGACCGGCCACGCAGATATAGTCAAAATGAATAGAATGGTACTGCTTGTCCTCCAGGGTTACCACGACCACTGCGTTCCCCGGGATTTCCTCCTCCACCGATATGTAGATACTGAGAAAGAACCCCACAATCAGAAGACTGATCAGAATGACCACGACGATTTGATATTTCTTCTGCATGGGTCAGCTTGGTAACCTTTGCGCTTGAACGACTATGTCGGCCCCGATCGATCAGTTCTGCTTTTCATCATCAATCTTGGGGACCGGAAACTGAAAATACGGGATCCCCTCCTTTTGCAGGGTTTCTTCCTGATCGGCAGTGGCAGATCCCCTGATGTTCCGCTTTTCTGATACCCCGTAGTGCATCTTCAACGCTTCCGTGGTGAAATCGGGCCCGACATCATCGAAATTCTTATTGACGTAATCGACGATTTCCTTAGCCAGTCTGCGGTAATCGATCCCCTTCCGGACGTCCTCGAGCTCGATCCGCGAAGAGGTCTTCGTCGTAACCGGCGACATGATCTTCTTGACTTTCTTGTCGTTGCAGTAGGGGCAACTCACCAGTCGGCTGGCCTGCTGTTCCTCGAACGATTCCAAATTATTAAACCAGCCTTCGAACGTATGCCCTTTTGAGCATTCCAGATCAAACGCTATCATCCGTGGTTCACAACTCCCTTCATCCCAAGTACGTGGTCAAAACTCCAGCGAAGCTATCGAAAAACAACATCATGAGAGGCTGATGGAAAATGTCCAGACGCAAGGCCTCCGAGATTCCGTGGAATGAGGATAGCGCGGCCCTTCGGCTTTGCTCAGGGCCGTAAGCCTGCCGAACGACCTGTCGAACGGCAGGGCAGATGGGCGTTTTCCGACAGCCTCAGCGTTCCGTATACAAAACCGCCAAAATCCTGGTGGGTTTGTCACCGTAAGCCTTCACCAAATGCGGAACGGTCGAATCATAGTAGATCGAATCGCCGGGTCTGAGAATGTGTACTTCCTGTTCCAGGCGAACCTCCATGTCGCCCTCTACCACGTAAATGAATTCCTGACCCGCATGTGTCGAGCGTTCCTCTTCGGTCTGCGAGGGCTTCAGGCTCACCATGAATGGATCCATGTGTCTATCCCGTTTGTTCGGAGCTAGAGCCTCGTATTGGTAGCCGTAGTATTTCGCTCTGGTTGCATCATACCGGGAGACAACTTTGCGGTCACCCCCGCGTACAATCGTATAGGCCTTTTGGCCTTCGCCGGAGATGAAGTAACCCATTCTCATCTCCAGGGCCTTGGCCAATTTGATGACCGTGCCCAGGGGGGGTGCGACGTCGTCGGCTTCAATTTGCCTCAAACGCTCTATATCAATGTCGGTCCTTTGCGAGACATCCTGAAGACTCAAGCCCTTCTTTTCCCTGACCTCTTTGACCCTCTCGCCAACGCTGATCGGTTGATCCCGTTCGGGAGGCTCGGGTCCGATGCCTTCCATGAAGGCCATTTCTTCATCCCTCATGGCGAATCGACCCACATGCCCCAAAGGATCTTCCACCGCAGAGGTCGGGTGAGGTGCTTTCTTCTCTTTCATCTCTTTTGCCGTCTCCTGCCGTCTCGGATAATCGGATTTTGCTGCCGGCGCTTCAGATCCTGCTTAGCAGCTCCCCTCTATCCTTGAACCTACGGCCCCGCGCGAGGCCAAAGACGCTTCGCCCCGGTGTTCAACCGATGGATCAAAAACCCTCGACTCGTCTACGTTTCGAGGACGAATATCACTTCCATCCGGACCCGGTACTCACTGATCTTGCCTTCATGGACTGATACGCGTTGCTCCGAGATGCGAAGGCCTGTGATGTTCCTCAGCGTGCGGCCGGCACGCTCAAACCCTACCTTGATCGCGTCATCAAAACTCTCGGGTGATGCAGCGATGATCTCGGTCACCCTGGCTACTCGTTCCATGGCTTACCTCCCGGATCATTTGACCCTAAGATTGCTCAAACACACCTCTGTCCTACGCTTCAGATGTATCGCTGAAAGGAGCTTTGGCTTCTGGGACTGGGTAGCTTCCTAGAATCCATGGCTACCTCATCAAGCTGCAGCGGGCTTAAACCAAAGCCGACACCTCCCGGGGAGGGACGTGACACCCGAGGTTCTTCGTCGCCGGAAGTCCTTGTAGGACCATCCTCTGTAATCAGGGATTGACTACGGACTCAACCATACGCTATCTGAAAAGATGTGGAAAATCAATAGATTTTTCCCATATGCGGCTTTCCCAGCCCGTTTCGGACGGCGACGAAACGGCGCGCCCGGAGGCTCGCCCAAATCCCGCCGCACCTCTTAGCCAAGGTGTTCGTAGAGGGGCTAATCCGAGATATGACGCCATGCCTGTCCAAAACCGGCTGTCGTCATGGTGAAATGGTTTATGAATATGATAATGCCGCCCCCGAAACTGGGAGAACCTGGAGTACTGGAGTTTTGGAGTAATGGGCCGTAAAATTAATTCCCCAACACTCCATTGCTCCGGTAAATTGAGCACTTGAGAACTCCCCAGTTCTATCTCGAAACCTTTTACCTAGCGCCTTAAATCGTTATTGGATACTAATGAAGTTATCGAAAAACCGATTTCTCTGAGGCTGATGGAAAATGTCCAGATGCAAGGCTTCCGAAACCGGGGAC
>CAZAGT010000407.1:0-4172 GCA_964484515.1 uncultured Desulfobacteraceae bacterium
TGTTTACCCTTTGGGCTTCGCTTTCAGCTACGCCCTAACGAGTCGGGAAAGCCGAGGATATCCCGATTTCATCGGGACTGCACCCTTGGCGCCTGGAATCTGCACCATCCTCGACTTTTGCAACGTTAGGGTGTATTTGCGCAAGACGCATACGTTTTGCCACTGGGCGTTGCCCTGATCCCAGGGCCATTTCAGAAATGGACACTCTCTGTTGCCGATTGTCATTTCAGAACTTGCACCCGTTGGCTCCTTCGCAAAAAGCAAGGCATATGCCACCTTTTTAGTAGTAATTTAAGCTCTTGAATTAAGATCTTTTTTTTCGTGGAATGGATACGGCTGGGTGATGGGCATGCACTAAAACGCACTTTGGTTGATGCGAGAAGCAAACAAGTATACAAAATGAAACGAGAGGCAAAGCGGTGCGTGGTGACTTAAGGGGCCGGGAATATCGCTGGGGACACTCACTATTTTTTCATTGGGTGGGAAACCCGTCTCAAAGGCGATCATGGATTTTGGGGGTGAAAGGTTCACGGCAAGCCAAATGCATTTGGGGTCGGTGAGCCCTTTATTCACTGCCTGTCTTTTCTGCGTTGGTGGCCTTGATCATGCCGCCGCTTCAATCGACGGGTGGCAATCGGCTGGATGCCGGATAGGTGTATAGGGTCTTCGATAGCCTCGAGAAAGGCTGTATGCTTGGCATGGAAAACTTGCGATGGGGGTCTTTATTCGCGGTGCACTTCAGTGGGCATTCAATGGACCTCTTTCTTGAGTTGAATGCCGTATTTCTTCATCCGGTTCCAAACCGTCATCCTGTGAACGCCCAGGATCTTGGCCGCCCGTGTCTTGTTGCCCCGACTGAGACGCAAGGCCTCCAAGAGGGCCTCCTTTTCATTGGGTTGGCGGACCACCTCTCTCGATGGAAACTCCGGGCCTGGCCTGATTCCACCCTGAGACACACTCCCGAGCATTTGCCGAGGGAGATGAGGGATTTCAATCGTCCCCGCCTCTGATATGACGAAGGCATATTCCAGGGCGCTTTTCAGCTCCCTGACATTCCCGGGCCACTCGTAGCGACCAAAAAGACCCATCACCTCCGGGCTGACTCCCTTGATCTCTTTTCCGGTATTCTCTCTCAATTCTCGAATGAAGGTTCTAACCAATGATGGAATGTCTTCCCGTCGTTCTCTGAGGGCCGGGACATAAATAGGAATGCCGTTCAGGCGGAAGAACAGATCCTTGCGAAACGCTCCCTGGGAGATCAGCTCGAGGATATTCCGATTAGTGGCCGTAATCGCGCGTACGTCCACTCGAACAGGGGGATGTCCACCGCGCCGCTCAATCTGCTTCGTCTCCAAAACGCGAAGGAGTCTGGTCTGTGCCGAAAAGGGAAGATCCGCGATCTCGTCGAGAAAGATATCACCTCCCTGAGCCGCCTCAAAACGGCCCTTGCGGTGGCGATCCGCACCTATAAAGGCCCCCTTCATATGGCCGAACAACTCATCCTCAAGTAACGACTCATCAAGCACCGAGCAGTTGAAGTGGACGAAGGGGCTATCTCGCCTCCTGCCGGCTTTGTGGACGGCGTAGGCGACCAGGCCTTTACCCGCGCCGCTTTCCCCGTATATGATGACGGGCGCATCTTCTTGAGCCGCCGTTGCAATGATCTGATAGATCTTCTTCATCGCTGGGCTCTTGCCTACCATACCGTGAGAACCCGGCGCGCCTTCCAGGCGCATCGAAAGCTCTCTGATCTTCTGCTCCCGCCGATCGATTTCGGAGATATCCGTAAAGGTCTCGAAGGCGCCGACGGTCCGCCCCTCTCGATCTTTGAGGAGAAAGGCGTTTTTGACGGCGGAGGCATAGGAACCATCCTTCCGCATCAGGAGACAGCGCTTTTCCTTGGCGGCCCCGACTTCGAAAAGCATGCACCATGCTTCTTCGCTTTCAGACCGCAGCAGCTCACAGACGTCGCAGTTTAGGACAGCGCATGTAGACCCGGTCAACTCGTCTTTGGCAAAGCCGGTAAGTTTCTCGAGGGCAGAATTGGCCATGCCGATCACCCCATTCGTACCGACAAACATCAGTCCGTCTCTAACGGAATCAAAGATCTCCATGTAATTCTGGATCAGGATCTGTGCATCCATGAGCGCTTCTCAGACGATTGAACTTTATGGTGACAGAATACTAAAGAAATTCAGCAATAGCAACAATAAACGCACTCAAGACTTATTAGTTAATGTCGGTTTTGTTAAATTGCGCTATAGGGGTCTAACATCGCGGGGGCGAAAAGGGCTCAAACTGCGGGATTCTGGTGATGAACCTGATGAGCTGGCCGGGGGCGGATAAGACCAGTCTCCTTGAAAAGACCTTGGACGCTCTCAAGGAGGAGTATGTTGTCGCTAACATCGAAGGCGACGTCCAGACCTCCCACAACGCGACGCGGATTGCCAAGAAAGGGGTCTCCGTTGTTCAGATCAACACGGGGAAGGCCTGAAAAACGGGTTCGGTTGGCTGAAAGGCCGGCTGAAGGAATCACAAACGGTTTCAAAGATACGGGGGATCAATTGGTGTTTGAAGAAATCTCTTGCGCAAGGGTCTAACGGAATGCTTGTTGCGGGAGTTTGCCTGCCTTTTCAAGTTCGTCGGCCGCCTCCTTCATGCCCACATCCTCCAGTTTGCCCCTGGTGAGCACGTGAAGCCGGATGAGGTCCCGGGCCAGATCGTCGCAATACTGACACTCCTCACAACGGTATCCGCAAGTAGTCAGCTTTTCGAAGAAGCCGCACTGATCCAGGGTCTTGTTGTCCAGATGGGCACCGAACTCGATGGTAAACCGGTTCAGGCTGCTCGACACGATATCCAGGAGGTCGCCGTCCCACGCTTCCTCCATATAGGCCTTGACGGTCCTGAGGACCATCGTCCTGGGCCTGGCCCGTCCTACGATCTTGAAGTAGTTGCTGACATCGCCGTACTTGCCGAGATCCTCCGGTCTGATCCAACCGGACTTCAAGATCTGAGCGAGGTCGCCATGGGTCACGTGAAGACAGCCGGCAAAAAAGGCGTCGCCCTCGATCTCGCCCAGTTCCTTTGATTTGTGGGACATGTAATTGAAGTGAAACTTCCGAAAGGGGCACTTGTAGAGGCAGCCTTCATTGACCATCAGCTTGAGTTCCGCGCCGGTGGCCTCCTTGATTCTCCTGAGGAGGTCGAGGTTCCGGTTGATATTGGCGTCGGGCGTGATCACGTCGGCGCCGGCCCTCCTGAAGATGACCGCCCGTTGGACACAGTCGATGTCGGCCAGGACCGAGGCCGTGACTTCCAGATCCGGGTAACGGCCTTTGATGATCTGGATGTAAAAGGGGTTGGCAAGCGTGATCGCCTCGACGCCGTGCTCTTTGTGCGCCAGCCCTAGGTACTCCAGCACCGCGTCGATCTGCTTGGCCGAATACCATTGCGTCCCCTCGCAGGTCGTGTTCAAGACCAGATTAACCTTGATGCCCTCCTGACGAATGCGGCCCACGATCGCCAGGAATTGCTCCAGGCTCAACGCCTCGGTGACCCTGCCTGAACCCGCGAATTCCTGGGGTCCGGAGAGGTAGATCTCCCGGATCCGGTTGCCTGCGTGGTCCTTGAAAGCGAAGATCTCTTCAAGGGTTGCAGGGTCGTTGTTGTAAGGAGCGGAGAACTCAAGGGCTGGCATGATTTACCTCGTGTGACGCAAGATTCTACGGAGTTTTCAGGTTGAAAAAGGGTAGCGGGCCCTTCCACCCGCTACCCCTGTCGTCTGTCCAGGATTTGTCAAGGTCGACCTGGCGGCAAGAGGACACCAGGGCAAACCTCGACACCTTTTCTAAGCGAGTTTCCCGAGTCGGGCAAGTTCGTTGGCCACGTCGTGCAGCCCCATCTCCTCCAACTTGGCCCTGGTCGGATAACCCGTGGCCGTATCCCAGCCGTGCAGCTCGTAGTATCTCTCCAGAAGCTCCTTGAACTTCCGCGCATCGAGTTCCTGGGGTGCGGGGTCATCCGGCCAGTTGGCCGGCTGTTGGAAGTAGGGGATGATACTCTCGTCGTGGGCTCGGGTCCGCCCCTGTCTGACATGGAGGGCCCGCATGACGTTGAAGGCCCGCTCGCAGGCCTTGTGCATGTCATCCAGGGTCCAGTTGGTCCCCACC
>CAZAGT010000408.1:0-4139 GCA_964484515.1 uncultured Desulfobacteraceae bacterium
GTACGCGAAAGGCTCAAGGCGTAAGGCCTGAGGCTTGAGGTAAAGTAAAAATCGCTTACTGTCTCGCCTTATGCCTCACACCTCACGCCCCACGCCGGAGAATTCATCCGCCGCAGTGACAAGGGATGAGGGTAACGCTGCAGATGCGGGTTTTGCGACAGCCTCCAAGGAGGCCGATGCATGATAGATCAGAGTCTAAAGGGCCGGGTGGCCCTCATCACCGGGTCGAACAAAGGGATTGGGTTCGCCATCGCCCGCCGGCTGGGCCTAATGGGGGCCACCGTTGTTCTGAACGGCCGCACGGCCCCAGGTGCGGCTAAGGTGAAGGATGCCTTGGATGTCCTCCACAAAGAAGATATCGAGGCGAGCTACTACGCCTGCGACATCAGTTCTCCTAAGGAGGTCAAGGAGATGGTGGATCAGGTTGCCAAGGACCATACAAGGATCGATATCCTGGTCAATAACGCAGGCATCACCGGGACGCCCAAACCGATCCACGAACTCCCGGAGGAAGAGTTTGAAAGGGTCATCAAGACGGATCTCTACGGCACCTTCTTGGCGCTGAAGTACGTGATGCCCTACATGCTGGAGCAAAACTACGGTCGGGTCGTCAATATATCCTCGATTGCGGGCAAGGAAGGAAACCCGAACATGACCCATTACTGCGCGGCCAAACATGGTGTCGTCGGGATGACCAAGAGCGCCGCGCGGGAAGTGCTCGACTCCAACATTCGAATCAACGCGGTTTGCCCGGTATTGATCGAGACGGAACTCTTAGACGGCCTGCCGGAAGAACAACTGGATCTCCTTAAGAGTAAGATTCCTCTCGGACGACTGGGGAAAGTGGAGGAGGTAGCGGACCTCGTTGCTTTTCTCATTGCCTCTGAAGCCGCAAATTTCATTACCGGCTATGCTATGGACCTGAGCGGCGGCAGGGCGGATTATTAGCGCCATTGTGAAGCGGGGACGCTCCGTGCCCGTCGTCTGTGGTCCTTTGTCCGCAGCACAGAACAAGTCGTCGGCCGGGTGGTATACCTTCGGCCCCGGAGGCGAAAGAATTATTGATCCTTTACAGCCTAGGCTAACAGCGCCTGCACCCCTCTTGGGAGATCGACGAAAAGGAACAAATGGAACTGCTTGAAAACATACCCTTGGATCTCGACGTTGGAGAAGTGCAACGTCGGCTGCGGATAAGGGGGGAGGAACAATCGGAGCAGATCCAGGCCCTCATCGACGTTGCGGTCCCTTTGATCTCGGCCCGCGCCGTGTATAAGGTGGCTTACATTGATGAGAAGGGAGACGATAACGTCACGATCGAAGGCGTCCGTTTGAAGAGCCGCGTCCTGCGAAAGAATCTTGAAGAGGTGGGACGGGTCTTTCCCTACGTGGTTACACTCGGCGATGACCTGGAGGCAAAGGTCGCGGAATACCCCGACATGCTCGAGAAGTACTACCTTGATACCATCGGTAACGTAGCCCTTACCAAGGCTCGAAAGTATATGGAAGACGGCTTGCGCTCCTCGCTTGCCCTCGGAGGGATGTCCTTCATGAGTCCGGGCTCTCTTAAAGATTGGCCTATCGAGGAGCAGCGGCCTCTATTCTCGATCATTGGCGATGTAGAGGGCAAAATCGGCGTGAGGCTTAGTGAGAGTCTCCTCATGATTCCCCGAAAATCAGTCTCAGGGCTCTTCTTCACGACTGAAATCAACTTCCAGAGCTGTCAACTATGCCCGCGGGAACGCTGTGAAAACCGGCGCGCCGGTTATGACGAAGGTATGGCCAGGGAATACGGCCTCATCGAATAGAGGATCGGCGGCTAAGGAACGGGGCTTTAAAGGGGTTGTTTAATACCTTGGGGCATTCGGGCTTTGGATTCTTGCCCGCCGCGGGCGGCTGAATTTCGGATTTCAATATTCGAGTTTCGGATTTGGCGGTGGTACGGTCTTATGTGGCCTTGCCACCGAAAGATGACCACCTGCACAGAACGTACGTTAGCACCGATCAAAGATTAATCGGATATGTCCCGTACTCCCTGGCGGCGGCGTACATGGCGCAGATGTTTTCGGGGCTGACGCCGGCCTGAATATTGTGTACCGCTGTCAAGATATAACCTCCTCCCGGGGCCAGGTCTGCGACACGTCTTTTGACTTCCTCCGCTACATCCTTTGTTGACCCGTATGGAAGAACCCTCTGGGTATCCACGCCGCCCCAGAAGGCCAGCCAGTCTCCAAACTCCTTTTTCAGCCTCTTGGTGTCCATGTCTTTGGCCGCGACCTGAACCGGGTTCAAGGTATCCACACCAAGCTCGATCAGATCCGGGATGAGCCGATAGACACTCCCGCAGGTATGCATGAACAAATAGGCCTTGGTCTTGCTCTTGATGAATTGCCAGAGCCTCTTCTGGGCAGGCTTGACCATTTCTCGATATATCTCAGGGGAGATCAGGGGGGCGTGCTCTCCGCCAAGGTCATCCGAGACCACGATCACATCGATGTACTCGCCGACCGCGTCCAGATAGCGGCCGTAGAGCTCCATATGCAGATCGGCCAATTTGTTGAGGAGCGCCTCGGCAAAAGGTTTGTTAAGGACGAGGTCCATCATAAACGTTTCGATGCCTCGAAGGCACACCCCGGCGGTCTCAAAGACCCCTAGGACCGGCATGTCGGCAACGATGGCGTAGTCGGTTTCCTCATGCAGCCGTCGGGCCTTCTCGCGCAGATCTTCGGTCCTCCCGGGGTCATTGGGGTCGGGCCAGGGGTAGGTCTCGAGGTCCTCGATCGTGGCATCCTTAAGGGGCCAATCGACCGGGTCCCAGTACAGACTCGATTCCGGTTTTTTCCACCGTGTGCCCCATTCATCCGCGTAAGAATTGTCGGCGTCAATCTGCACCTTGAAATTCTTGGGCCGTCCTAACCGGACATAGCGCGTGTCGATCTGAAACTCCTCGAGTAGCTCCTCGGGCGGATCCACGTGGTCCCTGAGAAAAAGCTCAGTCTTGCTCGTAATCCCCAGATGCTTTTTCAATTCCTGGTAGGGATCCGCTTCAATCGTTGTCGATAGCCCTGCCAAATCGAGTGGTACGCGATCCGGTTCCCGGTGTCCAAGGGCCGCCAAGACCCTATCTCGCGGCGTCATCGTGGCCATAACTCCAAGCCTCCCTATCCCTAATGCGACATTCCCAGCAGGAAGGTGCGGCAAAAAGATAAGCATTCTCGCTCAATAGCCGCGACATCCAAGGATTTTGGGGATGATAGGGGTGTCTCCCTCCCCTGTCAAGCGCATTTCCCCACACGTTGCACGCAAGCTCACTTAAATTAAATTTTGTTGACATCCTTAAGATATTTAAATATAAGGCAGCCAAGCTTTAGGTAAGCTTTTTTGCCTCTGTATCCGATGATCCGGGCGAATCATGAAACGCTTTCCTAGAAAAACTGTGCCAGTACGCCTCCCAAGGGTCGCTCCATCCTTGAGGAGGCTTTTTTGTGAGGTATTATTGCCCAGGGGCCCGTAAGCGGGGGGCTTCGGTCGTAAGGCGACTCGGGTCAGATCCCGAGATACGCAAACCTTCGATGAAGGAGGAAGAAGTATGGAAGCTCCAAAGAATTCTGGAGGCGCCCTGAAGGCCTGGAATGTGGCCGACCTACCCGCTCCGCCGCCCTTCAATTTCGGTAATATAGTCAAGATCGTCGGCCCGGGCGCCATCGCCCTGAGCATGTCCATCGGCAGTGGCGAGTGGCTGATCGGCCCCAGCGCGGTCGTCAAGTATGGGCCCAGCCTCATGTGGGTCGTGACGCTCTCGGTCTTTTTTCAGGTGTTTCTCAATCAGGAGTTCACCCGCTACACCCTTTACACGGGCGAGCCGGCCCTCACCGGCTTTATGCGGACCAAACCGGGGCCCAAGCTCTGGGGATGGTTTTATCCGCTGATGGCGATCTTTCAGGTGGGCTGGCCCGGCTGGGCCGCTGCGGGGGCGGCGGCCGGCTTTGCAGCCCTGTTCGGCCACCTACCTGACGCATCGGTGGCCGCCGATAAGAGCGGCATGCTCATCCTGGGTTATATTCTCTTCATCGCCTGCGTGGTTATCTGCATGTTCGGCGGACGCATCGAGAACATCCTTGAGAAAGTGGCCTGGTTCATGG
>CAZAGT010000409.1:0-4112 GCA_964484515.1 uncultured Desulfobacteraceae bacterium
CGGCCGTGAGCTCGGGGCCGAACGGCTTGCACGCTTCTTCAGCGTTCGAGCAGGTAACGTTTCGTTTCTTGAAAAGAGACCCCCATGGCCGGGCGTTAAGGTACCAGAGACCTCGTTCCATGAAGTCTCATATGAGAATAAAGGGAGGAAGCTTGATATGGAAAAGCGTAAACTTGGACCGCAGACGGTGCTTCATCCGATGCCCGCTGTATTAGTAGGTGCCAATGTCAACGGGAAGGCCAACTTTATGACGGTCGCCTGGTGTGGGATTGCCGGTCACAAGCCGCCGTCCGTTTCAGTCGCATTGCGAAAGGGTAGATATACCCTGAAGGGCATTCAAGAGCATGGGACGTTCTCCGTCAATGTTCCCTCCCTTGATATCGTCAAAGAGGTAGACTACTGCGGAATCTACTCCGGCAAAGATAAGGATAAATCGCAGCTCTTTGATCTGTTTTACGGTGCCCTGGAGACGGCCCCTCTCATTCGGGAATGCCCCCTTATCCTCGAGTGCAAGGTGATCCATACCGTAGATCTGGGTAGTCATGACTTGGTCATTGGTGAGATCATGGAGACCTATGTCAATGAAGATTGCTTTACCGATGACAAGCCTGATCCGGTGAAGATGGATCCCGTGGTGTATGCGCCCCGCACGCGTTATTACCACCGTCTCGGAGAGGCCGTGGCCAAGGCCTTCAGTGTTGGCAAGGAGGACTGACCGGCTGCTCGAAGAAATTCTGGTTGGCGCCGAGATCTATCTTGAGGTCAGAATCAAAGGCGAAATGGGGGGCTTATGAAGGAGTATCTTCTGCCTTTCGCAATGGTATTTGTCTTGGCTATCTCCTCCTGCTCCGGGAAAAAGGCCGAAGAGATGTATGAGACGGCACAGTTTGAGGAGTTACAGACGAACTACCCGCATGCGCGGCAATTGTACGCGGAGATCATCACGAAATACCCGGAGAGTGAATATGCCGCTCAGGCAGCCGAAAGGCTCAATGCGATACGGGACAAGCAATGAGCCCTAAGTCTGTTCCTCGCTTCTCATTCGTTTCGTCGGGGACAAGCGCAGCATCTCGTAGCGGTCTATCGAGTTGACAATCATTTCTTTGACTTCCGCGCCGCGAAGTATCCGCAGATTTACATCGACCCCTGCCCCGCCTAAGGCCCACACCTTCCGGTAGTAGTCGGCGAGGCCCTTTACTTCCACGCCGTTGACGGCAAGGATGAGATCGCCGCGTTGGACACCCGCCTTCTCACCCGGACCCCCTGAGGAGACTCGTATGACGGAAAGCCGCCCCTGCACCTCCTGGGCCTGGATGCCCAACCAGGGCCTTGGCGGAGCCGAGGAACGGCCCGTGGCCAGCAGATCCCCAAGGATCGGCTTAATGAGATCGACAGGGACAAACATGTTGCAGGGGACCAGACCGGAACCCGGGATGGAAACCTGCGTGAAAAGGGATCCGATTCCTACGAGTCGCGCGTCACGGTCCACCAGGGCGGCCCCGCCAAAATCCTGATAGGGCGGAGCCGTGAAGATGGCCTCCTCGAGAAGATACTCCCAATACCCTGCAAACTCCTGGATAGCGATCAGACGGGTCCCCTGGACCTCGTCCGGGCCTGCGTAACTGGCCACAAGCATTGGGGATCCGACTTTCAACTTGGACGAATCACCCAGCGGCATCGGGACGATGTCAAGAGGCTCCTCGGCGCGGATCACTCCCAAGCCACTGTTCAGGTCATGGCCAATGATACTCGCCGGGATGATTTTTCCCCCAGCGAGAATGACTTCAACCTTCTCAGCCTCCAGAATCGCATATCCAATGGTGAGGATGAGACCGTTCGAATCGATGACCACTCCGTTGGCCTGTCTGCTTGTGCCGAGATAACCTGCGGTACGTGCGTCCTCCGGGACAGAGGCCCGAATCAGTACGACCGCTTTGAGCAGCTCGCCCGTGTCCTGCGCATGGATCGGAGTGACGAGCGTCAGCGGTAAGATCAAAATCACCAGGAAAATCATTTTGCGCGTCATGAGATGGTTCCTTTCCGTTCTCTGAATTCTTTGTGATCTCTTTGGCGCCTCAGGCTTCGATTATATTTGCCTGGCCTCCACAATAACACTATCAAATAAGTCTCTTAAATACTGATTTCAACCGAGCCGTGGGTACCACTCATAACGGGGCCTTTCCCGGTGAAGTTTGTAGCCTTCCGGGCTTATTGACGCGCATAAGCCAGAATGCTATTTTTTGCGGGCTTATGTTAACAAAGAAACAGGAGGACCAACAGAATGGCACGAGTCAATCTAGGTTCGACAATACCCGCCTATCCGATGCCTGTTGCCCTGGTTGGGGCGCATGTTGAGGGTAAGCCCAATTTCATGGCGGTTGCGTGGTTCAGTATGGCCAGTTACAAACCGCCGATGATGGCGATCGTCTTAGGAAAGCATCATCACACCAACATCGGGATCAAGGAGAACGACGCGTTCAGCCTTTGCCTGCCCTCCGAAGATATGGTCGTGGTGACTGACTATTGCGGTATCAAGTCGGGCAAGAAGACCGATAAGTCTAAGCTCTTCGAACTCTTCTACGGTGAACTGAAAACGGCGCCGATGATAGAGGTTTGTCCCCTCAACATAGAATGCGAGCTCGAGCAGGTTGTGGAGAGTGGACTCAATGAGATCTTCATCGGTGAGATCGTCGGCACGTATACAGATGAGAAATACCTTTCCGACGGGAAACTCGACTTCAACAAGATGAAGCCGATGATACTCTCACAGCCGGATACATCCTATTGGAGACTTGGAGAATCGTTTGCCAAGGCTTGGAACGCGGGAAAAGAATACCGGCCTGATTCTGCTTAAGGACCTCCGCACCTACCCTTATGAGGCAAGTTCCAGTATCCATATGTCGAAGCTACCTATCCGATCGGAATCGAAGGTCACTCGCTTTCCGTCAGGGCTCCAGCTCCCGTCCTTGAGAGTGGTCAGGGATGCGGGTCCGTGTGTTGAGGCTGATCTTTCGATTGTCGCGTTGAGGGAGGCGGGGCTTTGTTTTACGGTTTGTTTGATTCCAGGAAGCTCCATGCCTCCTCTCGGCTGGGCTGCATCCTCAAGGGACCGACACCCCTGCAAGTCATCGCGGCCACGGCGCTCGCAAAAAGACCAAGCTGTTCAAAGCTCATCCCCTCCAGGACTCCGGCAACCAGGCCGGCATCAAAGGCATCTCCGGCGCCCACCGTATCTTCGACCCTCACCTCGAAGGGCTCTAGGTTGATCTCCTTCTCTCCCTCCCTGAGGTATGCCCCCTGGTCACCCCTCTTGATCGCAAGAATCCTGGGACGCCGGGTGAAATGACTGAGGAAGGCTTCAGGCGTGTCGCCATAACCCAAGAATTCGAGCTCATCTTCAGTAATCTCCAGGATATCGGCGTATTCCGCGATGGTGTACAGGATGACCGCCCTGGCCTTTTCCCGCTTCCAGAGGGGCGGACGATAGTTCACGTCATAGGAGACGAGTATACCCTTGCTCTTGGCGAACTCGAGCAGGTCAAATGACACCTCCAGGGCATTCGTACTAATGGCTTGGCTGATACCGCTTAGGTGCAACACTTTCGCCTGACTCACAAACTGCCAATCGATATCATCCGAGGAGACGAAACTCGCGGCGGAGTTCTTGCGATAATAGCTGAATTCGTGTTTTCCGTCCTCGAAGGAGACAAAGTAAAGACCTGTTCTGTGCTCTTCGTCCAATGTGATTTGAGACGTGTCGACCCCGTTTTGCCGCCAAAGGTGGAGGAAGCTGTGTCCGAAACCGTCGTTCCCCACCCGGGTGATGTAGGCCGTCCGATGACCCAACTTACTGAGCGCCAGGGCCATGTTCGAGGTGTCACCGCCCCACGTCTTCGAAAGCGGGACATCTTCACCGATCGACCGGTTCATCGGCGGGTAAATGCCGATTAGAGGTTCTCCATAAGAAATGATCTCTACCGTCTCTTGCTTCGCCATAACGTGTGCCGGACCTCCCAGCGAATCACGTAGAGGTTCAGGACCTCGAAATCCGGAAACATACTAATAAGATCATTTTCATTTAGACATCGACGTATATGCGAAGGGGTATTTCA
>CAZAGT010000410.1:0-4073 GCA_964484515.1 uncultured Desulfobacteraceae bacterium
GTTCTATGAACCGTATTTATTGCCCTTGACAAAGCCCGTTTCATAACAGGGTTAAGAAAGCGGCATCCGGATCGTAAATGTCGTTCCTTCACCGGACTTGCTCTCAAAATCGAATTCCCCGCCCAGTTCCGTGATGATCTGACGGCAGATGGGGAGCCCCAAACCGGTCCCCTTACCGGGGGGCTTGGTCGTATAAAAGAGGTTGAATATCTTTTCGCTGTCCTCCGGCCGAATACCCACCCCGTTGTCCGATACGACGATCTCCGCCCTCGACCCGGCTTGTTTGGCGCTCAGCTCAATGCGCCCCGTCCCACTTGCTTTCACCCTAACGGCGTGAATGGCGTTCGTAATCAGATTGACGAAAACCTGTTCCAGCATCTTTGGATCGGAATGGATGATGAGGTGGTCCTCTTGGGGGGTAAACTCGACGGCAATCTGCTCGTTGCGTATTTCCGTCTCGAGAAAGGTGATCGTTTCTTTGAGCACCTCGTTGATGTCAAAAGACGTCTTGGAGGGGGCTGTATAACGCGCAAAACCCAGGATTCGGCGTGTGATATTTCTACACCGACTCGTCTGTTCGCCGATGCGCTTGACAGCCGTTTCGAGTTCAGATCTGTCTTCCTGGCTCAACCCTTTTGCATCAGAGACGACGGCTCCCGCCCACCCTGAGATCTCGGCAATTACGGCCAGCGGATTGTTGATTTCATGGACGATGCCGGAGGCCAGACGACCGATCTCCGTCAATCGGTCGATCCTGATCAGCTCCTCCTGCAGTTGTTTCTGAAGGGTCGTCTCCCGGCAAATACCGACAAGACTGGAAAGACGATTATCGTGATCTTTGAGGCTTATCAGGCAGACGTTACAGGTGACGGTGTGGCTGTCCCGGTGCCGGAATGCCAACTCGCGTCGGGACGCGGGCACCTCCTTACGGGAACGCTCGATGAGTTTCTCGAAGGCGGGCGGATCCGCGGTGAGTTCATGGATGTGGCGTCCGACCGCCTCTTCCCTGGTGTAACCCAGAATCCGTTCGCCTCCCTTGCTGAAGTACGACAAGACACCGTCCGCGTCTGTCGCAAAGATCATATCTTCGGAATAATCGAGGATGGTTTCAAGGTGGGTCCTTGCCCGGTCAAGCTCGTTCTGGGGGGCCGTGGTTGCCTCGGGGTCCTTTCGCAGCCCGTCCCGGTGGGAGCTATTCGACTCCATAGATCTTCCGTAACCTGTCGATCGCCTTCTTGATGCCCTGTGGTCCCATGCCCGAGCGCGTGATCTCCTCTACCTGTTCACGAAACCGAAGACCCTGAATCTCGAGTTTCTTCTGGAAGGCCCGCTTGATGGTCTCGACGAGGTCCTCGTAGTCAACCGGCTTCAAAAGGTACCGAAAGGCATCCTGCTGACCGCTCTCGAGGGCCGTATCAATGGAGCCGTGGCCGGTAAGCACGATGCATTGGAGGTAGGGCTGGACGTTCTTCAGGCTCTTCTGCGTTTCAACACCGTCAATTCCCGGCATCTTGAGATCCACAACCGCGACATCGAAGGTATCCGCATTGGCCGCTTCAAGCGCCTCTTCTCCCGAAAAGGCCATCTTGACTGTAAAACCTTCTCGCAAGAGGCGCTTGGACATATACTCCAACAAGGTCTCTTCGTCGTCGATCAACAGGACCTTGATGGCGGTTTTTTCGTTCATAGCTTGCTCCTTTGGACCGCGTCCCTGCTACGCGATGTCCCTGGATGGATATAGGGAATCCAGGCCGCCCGGCATCCAGGCATACCCGAATTCCACCTGTTCATCGGAATTGGTCGGCGACTTTCACCCCAACGGCCTACGCCTCATTCAAAGAACCTCCCGGAAGTCTTCAGATCTTCCAGGAATTGATGGATGAGGTCATCTTTATCCTGAAATGATATTCGAGCTCTCAGCTGCCTTTCTGCGAGAGAGACAGCCAGATCAATCATTTCGTCTCTGAGGATCTTCTTAGCCTTCGCCACCCGATACTCCGACTCCTTGCGGGCGTCTTCGATCATCTGAGCGGCACTGCGGCGGGCCATCTCAAGAATTCTCTCTTTTTCTTTCTGACCGAGCTCTACGATCCTCTCCCGGAGCTCCTGCAGCTGCCCCTCAAGGTCCCGCAAACTGGCTCGCTCGGCCTCCAGTTCGGATTTGGCCTCTCCCAATTGAGCATTGACCGCATCCAAGGTCTCTTCAATCTTGCTCTTCTCACCCTCCAAGAAATCCGTCAAGGGCTTCTTCCCGTATCGCAGGAAAAGGAACGCCAGGATGCCGAAATTCACCCAGAGCATGATGTTGTCCCACAGCCTGCGGCCCGCACTGATCTCTGCCATCGCTGATGCATCCAAGCTGAAACTCACCAGGCTGATAAAGACCAGGGCCCCAATCACGTAGTGTGAGACGATCTTTCTAGCCATGATCGTGCGGTCCCTCCTTCGGTGTCAGCAAACCCCGTGAAATCTCATCGGCCAAGACGGCGGCCTCTTCCCTAATCATCCGCCGCGATGCGGAGAGTTGGTGATCGATTTCCTTCATCACGTCCGCCCTCATCGCGGCCGCCTTGGCCCTCTGGTCACCCAGGATTTCCTCAGCCAAATCCTCGGCTTCTTTTTGCAGCCGCGCACGTTCAACTCCGGCTTCTCTTCTGGCGGCGGTCTCCAGTCTCATCCGTCTGTGAACCAGCTGCTGCGCCTCGGACCTGACCCGCTCCGACTCCCGCTGGAGTCCCTCGATATGACGGGTGCGCTCCCGCATCAGTCTGGTGATCGGGCGAAACATGATCCGATTCAGGATAAAGATCAAGATCAAGAAATGAAGGACTTGGATGAATAGGGTCGTATTGATACTGATCATGATCTTGGATCGCCCAATGAGGAATTACACGACAAAGAGCAACAGCAGGGCCACAACCAGCGAATAGATCCCCGTGGATTCGGAGACCGCTTGACCCACCAGCATCGTTCGGGTCAACAGCCCCGCTTCGCTTGGCTTCTTGCCGATCGCCTCACACGCCTTGCCGGCCACAAAGCCCTCCCCGATGCCGGGCCCGATGGCGCCTAAGCCCATGGCCAGGCCGGCGCCCAGAAAGGCCAATGCCTTGACAAAATCCGGACCGCTTATCTCCATTTTATCCCTCCTCCAAAAGGTATATTGTGTACAGTGCCCACCGCGGGTCCTTGGATGTAACCGGGCTTCCGTCAGGACCCGCCGAGAATGAACTCCCATGACCGGCAGCCTCTGTGAGCGTCGCTGAGAGGCTGCACCCAAAGCTCCCAATGCTCCGTGAAGGTCTCGTGCCGGCCGCTACAGCACAACGATGAGCAACAACGAAACGATCAGGGCGTAAATCCCCGTCGATTCGGCAACCGCCATGCCTACCAGCATTGTCCGCAGCAACAGCCCTGTCTCCTCGGGTTTCCTGGAAATCCACTTGACCGCATAGGCGGCCGTGATTCCCTCGCCGATGCCGGGGCCGATGCCCCCGAAACCGGAGCAGAATCCCGCCCCCAGCAGGCGCATGGCCGCTGACAGGCTGGAGTTCGTTTCGATCTTATAAAAGAGCAGCATGAGGCTCACCAAGAAGCCGTAGATGACCGTCGATTGCGCGACCGACATACCGACCAGCATGCCTCGCGTCGCCTCGGCGTGCGTCTCCGGATGCCTCGCAATGCCGGCCACCGCCTCCTGCGCTGTGATCCCGTTACCTATGCCCGGCCCAATGGCGGATAACCCCGTCGCCAAGCCGGCCCCGAGAAGCGCCGCCCAACCGGGATAGATGGGAAGATTTGAAAAGTCGAGGAAGATGAGGAGGAAGGCGACTACCATGCCGAAAATGGCTGGTGTTTGGCATACCGCCGATCCAATCAGCATACTCGTCAAGATCCGGCTGCTGTTTCCCGGTTGCCGGACAAGCCCCATGCAGGCCGCTCCGGCGGGCAAACCGGAACCCATCCCCGAACCGACGGCCGAGAGGCCCATCGATAGCCCCGCACCGATGGCTGCCCAGGCGGTGTGTAGGCTCACCGACTCAGGCTGACTGAAGAGGAGCACAATCGCTACGACC
>CAZAGT010000411.1:0-4058 GCA_964484515.1 uncultured Desulfobacteraceae bacterium
GGCGTGGCATCCTCACGGTCAAGACGACGGAAAAAAACGGGCCGGTGGTATATGCTTACCAGGTCACCGATCAGGACCAACTCATGATCATGACCGAAAGCGGAAAGATCATCCGATTGCGGGCGGCCGATATTTCTCTGATTGGACGCAATACCCAGGGCGTGAAACTCATCGATCTGGCTGAGGGCGAGAAGGTCATTGGTGTGGCCAGGTTGTTGGACGAGTGAGGTTTAGGTAAAGACTGAGCGGGGCGCCTCGCTTTCAAAAGGGAGGCGCCCTGATTTCTTGGGTCCAGTTATCTCCGGATAAAGGTGCCATGCAGGCTTCAGAGTTCACGAAGATAGGCGTCATCGGCGGCGGTAGTTGGGGAACAACGCTCGCAAACCTCCTCGCTGAAAAGGGCTACGGCGTCGATTTGTGGGTCCGAGAGGAAGAGGTCTACCTTCAAATCAAAGAGGAAGGAAGGAACGATCTCTTCCTGCCCGGGATATCCCTGTCGCCTCGACTAAACCCGGTAACATCGTACGAGCAAGCCGTTGCGGGGAAGGAATTGATCCTCATCGTTGTCCCTTCTCACGTGTTTCGGTCCGTGGTCGGCGGTATCAAACCGCATCTCGCCCCCGGCATCGCCCTTGTGGCTGCGACCAAGGGTATCGAAAACGACACCCTGATGACCATGTCACAGGTCGCGGAGAGCGTTCTGGGAGAGGAACACACTCGAGATTTTGCGGCCCTTGCTGGCCCAAGTTTCGCGAAAGAGGTTATCTTGAAGTATCCTACGGCCGTGACGGTCGCGTGTCGCAACATCGGGCAGGCCAGTCGGCTGCAGCACGTCTTTTATGCCGATCACTTGCGCGTATATGCCACCCAGGATTTGATCGGGGTTGAGTTGGCAGGAGCGTTAAAGAATGTCGTTGCCATCGCGGCGGGCACGGCCGACGGCCTGAACTTCGGTCACAATGCGCGGGCGGCCCTCATCACAAGGGGACTTTCCGAGATGACCAGGCTGGGGGTCGCCATGGGCGCTCACCCGCTGACCTTTGCCGGGCTGGCGGGGATGGGTGATCTGGTGCTGACGTGCACCGGCGATCTGAGCAGGAATCGAATGGTGGGTCTCAAGATCGGACAAGGGATGACGTTGCAGGACGCCGTTAAAGGAATGAACATGGTGGCGGAAGGTGTCAACACTTCGATCGCGGCCTACCGGCTGGCGCAAAAGATGGATGTCGAAATGCCGATTGTCAAGCAGGTCTATGAGATCCTCCACGAGGCGAAAGATCCGAAAGTGGCCGTAAGGGAACTCATGGCGAGAGCACTGAAGCAGGAGTTGGACGGTCTCTAATCAACCTCTCGCGCATGCAGCGTTATCTCTCCGCGCTCCCCTGAGGGAAGCTGATCGAAACTCATGCCGGAAAGCTTAGACAGAGCGTATATCACCCAAAAATTAGGAGATTCCGAGTTTTCGCAGAATGTGATCGTCGTCGAGTCCCTCCCGTCCACGAACGCCTTTGCACGGGAGCTGGCCTCGAATGGTGCTCCGAGCGGGACAATCGTCCTTGCTGAAGAGCAAACGGCTGGGAGAGGCAGGCTCGGGAGACGTTGGCTTTCGCCCGCGAGGTCGAACCTCCTCTTTTCTCTGCTACTGAGACCGACACTTCCGCCGGAGCGGGCCTTTGCACTGACGATGACCTTGGCGCTGGCAGGAACTGTGGCGATCGAGAAGTCGACCGGCGTATCGGCCCTTATCAAATGGCCTAACGATATTTTCGTGCGCGACCGGAAGCTGGCGGGTATCCTCACGGAGCTTTCGGTACGCGCTGGGGAACTGGAATCTGCCGTGATAGGCCTTGGATTGAACGTCGATTGGGGCCCTGAGGACCAATCGGAATCGGCTAAGCGCACGACAAGTATCCTCAGGGAGACGGGGAGATCGTTTTCAAGAAATGACCTTCTGATCCAGATCGTGAGCCGATTCGAGGCGTATCTCCGGCAACTCCTCTCCGGCTCGGCGGACCTGCTCTACAATCGTTGGAACCGACTTTCTCTCCTGACAGGGCGGGAGGTCGAGCTTGACGCCGGTGATGGCGAGACGATACGGGGCAAGGCCCTTCGCATTGACCGGGATGGCGCCCTTATCATTGAGGACTGCCGGGGGGAGGAGAGACGGATCCTGAGTGGCGAGGTCACGGTGAGTCGAATCGAATAGGCGGGTCATGAAGTTTCATACGAGAGCGCATCCTAATGTTGCAAAAGTCGAGGATGCTGCAGATCCAAGGCGTCGAGGGTGAAGCTGTAGTAGACTACTGCGAACCCTTGACAACACAGGAGATGCGGTATTATCGGCTTTCCCGACTTGCCACGCCGAAGCCTTAGCGAAGGCGGGAGGGTAAACAACAGGGCGTCTTTTGAATTTCCCTTAGAACGCACTGGTGGTGATAACCAGAATGAACGTAAAAAACGGTAGAAAGCCTGATTATACTTGTCTTTCAACACTTTCCGCCGTGTTGTTTATGCAACATTAGGGTGCACTTAAAGCTGCGGGTATACCCGGCCCGGATCGGCGAAATACTCCCTGGTAAGCCTCACGACCATACCGCTCAGGGCCAGGAGCCCCACGAGATTGGGCCAGGCCATGAGGGCATTGAAGATATCCGAGATCGTCCACACGACATTGAGGTGTACGGTCGCGCCCACGGGCAGGAGCAGGCAATAAATGACCCTGTAAGGCATGACCAATGCCGAACCGAAGAGGTACTCGACGCTTCGGTCCCCATAATAGGACCAGCTGATGGCCGTTGAAAAGGCGAAGAAGACGATCCCGACGGCCACGATGTAGCCACCGATCCCCGGCAGGGATTTGCTGAAGGCCGCGGCCGTGAGCTCCGCACCGGTAAGTCCTTCCTTGAAAGCGCCCGTAAGAACGATGGCGAGCGCTGTCATCGAGCAGATAATGATCGTGTCTATGAACGGTCCGAGCATGGCCACCAGGCCTTCCCTGACAGGCTCATTGGTTTGGGCGGCCCCATGAGCGATGGGCGCACTTCCCAATCCGGCTTCGTTTGAGAAGACCCCTCTGGCCACTCCGAAGCGGATGGCCTGTGCGAAGGTGGCACCGACAAAGCCCCCTGTGGCCGCCGTTCCGGTGAAGGCATCATGGAATATCATGGCAAACGCAGAGGGGATGCGGCTCAAATTGAGGACAATCACGCAGATGCCGCCAAGCACGTAGAAGATGGCCATAAAGGGGACGATTCGGCTTGCCACCTGCCCAATCCGCTTGATGCCGCCCACGATGACCGCAAAGACCAGCGCACCGATCACCAACCCCGTGACGAGCTTCGGGACCCCGAAATAACTCTGCAGCGGTTCGGCCACGGAGTTGGCCTGAACCATGTTTCCTATGCCGAAGGACGCAACCGCCGCGAAAAGGGCGAACAGAAACCCAAGCCACTTCTGAGATAGACCCTGCCCGAGATAATACATCGGTCCTGCGCTGACGGATCCGTCTTCGTGACAGGTCCTGTATCTCAAGGCGAGTAGACACTCAGCGTACTTGAGGGTCATTCCGAATACGGCCGTAACCCACATCCAGAAGACGGCCCCTGGTCCCCCGATGGCCACGGCCGTTCCGACGCCCGCGATGTTTCCAGTCCCGATGGTCGCGGACAGCGCCGCGCTGAGGGCTTGAAAGTGCGTAATCTCGCCCTCATCCTCGGGGTTGTCATAACGGCCGGAGATCAGTCGCCACGCATAGGTGAATTTTCTCACCTGAATCCCCTTCACCCGGAGTGTGAGATAGATACCGGTACCCACCAGGAGAATGATTGTCAGGGGGCCCCACACGACGGCGCCGATGCGGTCTAGTATTTCAGACATGTGCATACCTGGGTTTCCGTTAATGCCTATGCAAGAAGTCAGCCCGCCCTTTGCCGCAGGGCCGCCAGGTTGATCGACTGGGGAACCTAGGGAAGATGGACCTTGAGTTTGACGTTTTCAGGTCCCTCGACACCTGTTCGCCCGGTCATGGGGGTCTCTTTTCAAAAACGAGGAATTGAGTG
>CAZAGT010000412.1:0-4034 GCA_964484515.1 uncultured Desulfobacteraceae bacterium
ATCGAGAGCAGTTCTTCACGGGAGTACCCCAGGACGGTTTCGGCCTTCTGGTTGACAAATATGAGATCGCCGGCCTCGTTTACCGACTGAATAATATCGGGAAAGTTTTCGACTATGACTTCGAAAACATCGGATACAGCGATCTCCTCGTTGTTGATGCGCATCTTGGCCATAAAACTCTTTCCTCGCGCGAATACGGCCTGGACGAATTGTGCCAGAATCGATCAGCAGAATCCATGCCACAAAGCTTAAACAGAAGCAATTTCAATAACTTGAAATGCAACCCCTCTTCACCGGATTCTTGGCCCACCAGGCTTTTCCCGTAGATCCGATACGATGTCAAACCGTTGACACTCACCTCGATCAAGGTCTTGCAAGGGCGTCCTCTTTGATACTCGTTCGAAAGTCCCCTGGGGTGACCTGCTTGAAAACGGCCTCTGAACATGGGTCTCCCTTTACAAATCCGACGCAACTGTGACATATTCTGTTGACCTCGTATGAAACTTCATGAAGGGAGATCTTTGATACCTTAACGCCCGGCCATGGGGGCCGGGCGACAGACGTCGAACAATCTCAGAATGTCAAATTCGAGTACCGACCTCATGACGTTTCCCGGTCGATCAACCTCGCCGCTCCTGCGGCCGGCGGCTGGGCTGACATCAACGTTCTCAAGAGGAGGCATGGTGATGGAAGTCGCAAGATCTGGGAAAGCCCTTATGACGATCGGCCTCGCGGTCGCTGTTGTGTTCCTGTTTTTCTTCCTCTTCTCGTCGGTGGCCTCAGCCAAGCCCTTCCGATTGGGCAAAGTGGGAGGGAGATACGGCTGTGCGACCTGTCATCTGGACCCCAAAGGCGGCGGCAAGCGAAATCCCTTTGGCGAGGATTATGAAAGGATCGCTATTCCGGCGGGCGAAAAGGTTACGGAGGAGTTAAAGGCCAAGGACTCGGACGGCGACGGATTCACTAACGATCAAGAATTCAAGGCCGGCTCAAATCCGGGCAATCCGAATTCAACGCCTTAGGATTTCGGCCATCAGGGAGCATCGGCCTCTCAGCAGGCGGTTTTTCGCCAGTCTCGAAATTGACCTTTACATTGCGATCGGGTCGGATGCCCATCCCGCCGACGACATCAAACTTCCCCGTGAGCAGCGCCGGAATAAGGAAAGGATATATCTGGGGACTCGGGTACCATTGCCAGTGGCAGCCCCATTGCTCCGACCCTTTGGCGAGCAAGCAGATAAGCACCGCCATGAGGCTTGCGAATTTCAGGCAATCCATCTAAACAGACTGCTCAACAGGCCGTCGTCCCGCCATCAGGGGCTCATAGGCCCTCATCTTCCTATCGCTCCGTAAAACCCGAGGCGTTTTCTTTCGGCCGCTGGACAGCAGGTTAAGGGGAGCCCCTTGTTTCTGTCAAGATCGGCCGGTCGCGGGCGGTATTAAGCCGCGTTGAGCTTTCTTTTTTGTGGTGCTATACTCCCACGACCTCCTGAGCTGATTGTCGGTGACGCGTCGGTACTCCCAAATGGTGACTTCACTCGCGTAGGGTTGACCCAAGGATATGGTTCCGAACCTCAAACATAGAAACGTGTTGCCATGAATTTCATCACCAACTGGTTTCAACGTCACTTCTCCGACCCGCAGGTCATCATTTTGGCCTCGCTTGTCATCTTCGGGTCCGTGGTCATCATTATGTTGGGGCATATGCTCGCACCCGTGCTCGCGAGCATTGTGCTTGCATACCTCCTCGAAGGGCTGGTTAGTTTCTTGGAGCAACGCAGAGTCCCGCGATTGGTTGCCGTGCTCTTCGTCTTTATGAGCTTTGTCATCTTTGTATTGTTTTTGCTGCTAAAGCTGTTTCCTCTTCTCTGGGCCCAATTAGGGCAATTGTTCCAAGAGTTACCTGCCATGGCCTCGTGGAGCCAAAGAGAGCTGATGCGTCTGCCCGAACGGTACCCGGATTTTGTCTCCGAACAACAGGTAACGCACTTCATCGATCTGCTGCGCTCCGAAATCGCGACCGTGGGGCAGCGGATATTGTCCATCTCGGTGGCCTCCGTCCGTGGCATCATATCGATCCTCGTCTATATCTTCCTCGTACCCCTCCTCGTGTTCCTCCTTTTGAAAGACAAGAACCCTATGTTGCGGTGGTTTACTCGGTTTCTCCCCACCGACCGCGCGTTGGCCACCGAGGTCTGGCAAGAAGTGGATCAGCAGATCGGCAATTACGTACGGGGCAAGTTTTGGGAAATCCTGATTGTATGGGCCGCGAGCTATGTTACCTTCGCCATTTTGGGTCTACAGTTCGCCATGTTGATAAGCCTGTTTGTCGGCCTCTCGGTGATCGTCCCCTATATCGGCGCAGTGCTCATGGTGATCCCGGTGGCGCTGATCGGTTATTTTCAATGGGGACTGGGTTCGGACCTGGCCTATGTCGTGGCGGCCTATGTATTGATTCAGATCCTGGATGGAAACGTTCTGGTTACCATCCTCTTTTCAGAGGTCGTGAATATTCATCCTGTGGCCATCATCGTCGCGGTCCTGGTCTTCGGCGGCCTCTGGGGATTCTGGGGCGTGTTCTTCGCCATCCCGCTGGCAACGCTGGTGCACGCAATCATCAAGGCCCTCGCACGACGCCGCACCAGGGAGTCCGCCACAGCCAAAGAGGAAACCGCGGATGAAACGGCGCATCAGGACGCTGCCAAGGCGTAGAAGAGCAGCGGGTCTTCGAAATTCACCTCGGAGACGCGGTCGGTAAGCGCCCTTCCATCCTGAACCTATCGGAAGGCGATCGCACAACGCGAGAGAACCTTTCGGAATTGGCGTCAGGAAAAAATTTGAGAGGAAATGAGGACTCCATGAACGACATCGATCCCATTTACGCCCAACTAGCAGGGAGGCTGGGGCTTGAAGATTCCGTCCTCATGCCGCAAATCCTGCAACGACTCATGTCATTAGAGCAGGCCAAGATCGTGCAGGAACTGCCGGCACCGCCCGAAGAGATCGGCGCCAAGCTGAATATTGACGAAGCTACGGTGGAAGCACACCTGCAGGAGCTGTTTGAGAAGGGCGTCCTCTTCCCTACCCGAAAGGGATATCAAATGGCCCGCACTTTTTCTCAAATCCACGACACCCAAACAAACCCTAAGTTTGATGAGGCCCTCGGTGTTGAGTATTTTGAATTGTGGCACAAGCTGATCTTTGAAGAACAGGGCGGCCCGATCGATATTCTCTTGGAGGAACTGGCAGGCGGGGCGTTGCCGGCCACCAGAATCATACCGCGATGGAAATCGATCGAGAACACGCTAGACGTCTTACCCTGTGAAGATGTGAGGGAGATCCTCAAGGCCCAGGACCAACTGGCATTGATTCCGTGCGTTTGTCAGCGTCTCCACCCCCAGCGTGAGTGTAATGTCCCTAATGAGAAGTGCATTGTCGTCGGTCGGACGGCCCTGTACCACCTCAAACGGGGTGACGGGAGGACGATAAGCGTCGAGGAGGCCTTGAGCCGCATCGAGGAACTGGACAACTATCCTGTTGTGCACATCAGCCTTAATCAGAAAGGCGTCAATCTGCTTCTCTGCAATTGCCATGCGTGCTGCTGTGATGTCATCAGGCCGATGAGGTTACAGACGAAATATGCCTTGACTCAGGCCCTGGCCAAAAGCCGGTTTTTGGCCGTCGTCGATCCAGACGACTGTCGCGGTTGCAGGAGATGCTTAGAAAGCTGTCCCTTTGGCGCCGTGGAAATCAAAACCGACGCGGACCAAGACCACGTCAAGGCCTGCGTCGATCCCGAGAAGTGCATGGGATGCGGAGTTTGCGTGGTCCGTTGCCGTGCCGAAGCCCGCACCATGAAATTGGTCCGGCCCGCCGATCACATCCCCGATACCCTTGCCGGGATCTACGGTTGAAGAAGGCAGAAGGGGGAAGGTAGAAGGGGGAAGGTGGTCCTTCAGACTTCAGCCTTCTACCTAGGCTCCTCACAAGAATTCGTGGGCGAAAAAACCGTTTCCAGCGTCCACGGTGGGAGG
>CAZAGT010000413.1:0-4008 GCA_964484515.1 uncultured Desulfobacteraceae bacterium
CATTCTCTGAATCTGCTCCGGCCGCCTTGCTTGCAAGCTTCTTCAGCGTTCGAGCAGGTAACGTTTCGTTTCTTGAAAAGAGACCTCCATGGCCGGACATTGAGGGTTGCAAAGGTTTAGATATGTTTGCGGAGCAGAGACTATGAGTGAAGCCCCCAGGGTGGTGGTGATTACCGGCGGGTCCAAAGGTATCGGCAGGGCGATTGCCCTGAAATTCGCCGCAGAGCGCGCCCGCATTGTGCTCGTGCACTACGATCCGGATGATTCCGCTGCCGATGAGACACTGGGTCTTCTCGAGCAACACGGCAGCGAGGCCGAGAGCCACCGGGTTGATGTCTCCTCCTATGAGGCGGTGGGCGATCTTTTCGAGGACATTTTTGCCAGGCTCAAGAAGGTGGATGTCCTGGTCAACAACGCGGGTATAACCAAAGACTCTCTGTTGATGAGAATGACAGAGGACGACTGGGATGCTGTGTTAGCAGTCAATCTGAAAAGCGTTTTTAATATGACGCGCCACGCTATCAGGACCATGGTGAAGCAACGCGGGGCTCGAATCGTCAATATCGCGTCGGTGGTGGGGCAAATCGGAAATGCCGGACAGGCGAACTACTCGGCCTCGAAGGCGGGGATCATGGGTTTCACAAAGACTGTTGCGCGAGAAGTCGCGGGCCGGGGGATCACTGTGAACGCGGTTGCCCCCGGGTTTATTGATACGGAGATGACTTCCTCATTACCTGAAAAGGTGAAGGAAGGATTCTTGCATCAAATTCCATTGGGTCGTATGGGTCAACCGGAAGATGTGGCCGAGGCTGTATATTGGCTCTGTTCGGACGGCGCCGGCTACATTACGGGTCAAGTGCTTCATGTCAACGGGGGCATGCTGATGGCCTAGGATCAACCCTGCCAAATGCGCGCCACTGCCCGCTCTTGGATCGCCACGGAGAGGGTAATATCTTTGAAGGAGGATATGTACATGTCGAGTATCGAGGAAAAGATGAAGAAAATCATTTGTGAACAGCTGGATGTATCGGAGGCAGATGTCGTTCCCAAGGCCGGGTTTGTCGATGATCTGGGAGCCGATTCGTTGGACCAGGTGGAGCTGATTATGGCCATGGAGGAAGAGTTCGACGTATCCATCTCCGATGAGGATGCGGAAAAGATCGCGACCGTTCAGGATGCCATTGACTATGTCAAGAAGGCTAAGGGCGAATAGGATTTCTTGCCGCTCCGAGGCAGGCGGGCAGGTTCAAGGAGGCGCGGAGCTTTATGAATAATAGGGTCGTGGTCACAGGATTAGGTATGGTGACCCCTTTGGGAACCGGCGTTGAGAAAAACTGGGAGGCTATCTGTGCGGGAAAATCCGGGTTGGGCCCCATCACGAAATTCGATGCATCTGCTTTTCCCAGCAGAATAGCCGGAGAGGTCACGGACTTCAAGCCTGAGGACTTCGTGGACAAACAGCAAATCCGCCGTTTTGACACGTTTATCCATTTTGCTGTGGCTTCGGCACGAATGGCGTTGGAAGACGCCAAACTGAAGATTGACGACAGCAACAGCCATCGGATCGGCTGTTTGACCGGGACGGGATTAGGTGGGCTGGAGATGATCGAGCACTTCCATAGGATCCTGCTCGAGAAGGGGCCCCGCCGGATCAGCCCCTTCTTCATCCCTGGTATTATCGCCAACATGGTGCCCGGTCAGATCGCCATCGAGCTCGGGGCCAAAGGGCCGAATATATCCATAGAAACGGCGTGTGCAGCCAGCTGTCACTCTGTAGGGGAGTCTTTCAGACTGATTCGGGAGGGACTGGCTGATGCCATGATCACGGGCGGGGCCGAGGCCGTGATCACGCCCTTGGCCGTGGGAGGGTTTTGCGCCATGCGCGCCCTGTCCACCCGTAACGAAGAGCCTCAGAAAGCGTCTCGCCCCTTTGATCTCAACCGGGACGGCTTCGTCATCGGTGAGGGCGCGGGGATCCTGATCCTGGAGGAATTGACCCGGGCTCGGGAGCGGGGGGCGAATATCTACGCCGAGGTGGTCGGCTATGGGTTGTCAGGGGACGCGTATCATGTGTCCGCACCCGATCCCGAAGGGGAGGGCGCGATCAGCAGCATGTCGATGGCCATCCGGTACGGCGGGATGAAACCGGAAGATATTGACTACATCAACGCCCACGGAACCTCTACCCAACTGAACGACGCCTCAGAAAACCGGGCCATTAAGGTCGTTTTTGGTGACCATGCCTACGAGTTGGCCATCAGTTCGACCAAGTCGATGATCGGCCATCTTTTGGGAGGGGCGGGCGGCGTCGAGTCCATCTATACCGTTCTGGCCATCAAGCACGGCATCATTCCTCCTACCATCAACTATGAGACGCCGGATCCCGAGTGCGATTTGGACTACGTGCCGAATGTCGCTCGCAAGAAGAGGATCAGAGCGGCCATGTCAAACTCCTTCGGCTTTGGCGGAACAAACGCGAGCATCATTTTCAAGACCTATGACGGTTAAACGGTGCGGCACATCGAGGTGTCTCTAAAGCTGACCTTCCATCACCCGCGTGAATGATTTCAGCCTCTTGCCATCTCTCGTCTGAATAAGAGAGAATGTAACAGGTTGAACTCATTCAGGCCTGGCCACATGTTGAGTTTTTTTGGAACGCTTAGTGTTACGAGAGAACAAACCCATGGATATCGTTATAGGATCCGATCACGGTGGCTTCGATCTCAAAGAGACGGTCAAGGCGGTGCTCGACGCGTCTCCGGAATACCACATTACCGACATCGGCGTCTTCAGCAGTCAGTCCTCCGACTACCCCAAGATAGCACATCAATTGGCCCAGGCCGTCTCCAACGGGGAATTCCGGCGAGGTATCCTCATTTGTGGGTCCGGGCTCGGCATGTCTATTGTGGCCAACCGCTACAAGGGCGTTCGTGCGGCCCTCTGCCATAATCTCTACGCGGCAAAGATGTCCAGACTTCATAACGATGCCAATATCTTGGTCATGGGTGGCAGGGTGACGGGGATTGATCTATCCCTCGAGATCATGAACGTCTTTCTGAACACGGAATTTGAAGGCGGTCGCCACCAAAGAAGGGTGAGCCAAATCGATTGCTGACGTCCATATAGGTACACCGACGCCCGCTGCCGTATCTTGTCATTTCACCTCGTTTCATTTGCGCCCCGAGGTAAAACCATTGAAAAGGAGGCCCTCTCTTGTCCAGACCTCCCTGGTCCGAATATTTTATGTCGATCACCAAAGTGGTGGCCAAGCGTTCAACGTGTCTCCGCCGTGAGGTCGGTGCGATCCTGGTCAAAGAAAAGAGGATCCTTGCGACAGGTTACAACGGTGCACCATCCGGGTTGAAACATTGTGAGGCGGTCGGGTGTTTGCGAGAGGATTCCTCGATCCCCTCCGGTATGCGACACGAGCTATGTCGAGGGCTCCACGCTGAACAGAATGCCATTATTCAGGCGGCCTACCACGGTACGCCAATTCAAGGAGCGACGCTTTACTGCACCAACAAGCCCTGCGTCATCTGTTCCAAGATGATCATCAATGCGGGGATCGAGAGGGTGTACTTCGAGGAAGGCTACGACGATCCGCTGGCGGATCAGATGCTGCAAGACGCCCGGATCGATATTCTGAGGTTGTCCTGATGAAATGCCCCTATTGCACGAACATCAATAACAAGGTCATCGATTCCCGTCTCAGCAAGGACGGCCGTACCATCAGGAGGCGGCGGGAGTGCCTCGAATGCGAGCGGCGTTTCACCACCTACGAGAAATTGGAGGAGGTCCTGCCGATGGTGATTAAGCGGGACGGCCGCCGGGAGCCCTTCAATCGGGCTAAGATCATCGCGGGGATCAACATGGCCTGTCGGAAGCGACCCGTCAGCGTCACAAAGATCGAAGACTTCGTAGATTCGCTTGAGCTCTACTTCCAAGAGTTGGGGAAGAAGGAGGTTGACAGCACCGAGATCGGGGAGCGGGTCATCAACAGCCTTAAAG
>CAZAGT010000414.1:0-3948 GCA_964484515.1 uncultured Desulfobacteraceae bacterium
CGGGTGGAGAGGACTTCTCTTTCTTTTCGGAAAAAATACCGGGGCTATTTTTCTTCCTAGGAATAAAGCCGGAAGATGGCAAGTGGTACCCGAACCACTCTCCACACTTCTACGTCGATGAAAGGGCGTTGCTTGTCGGGGTTCGCGCGCTGGCCAACCTCACCGTCGATTACATGGCGAGTAAGTAGTGTGCAAGAACGACCAAACCCGATTCTTTTGCCTTGACCCCCCGAGGTTATTTTCCTATCCTGCACCTTACTCCGCGTGCGACTCATACCCGTCAAGAGATGACGATCCGCACGCGACCGCGTCCGATTTGGAGATACGCCCTTTCTATTCTGGGCAACTCCGCTCAAAGTCTTCCATCGGGAGGTAATAATTCCTGCAGAACTCAGCCTAGGGGCAAAGGGCCATTTCGGACGGTCACGAGCTGGTCGCCTATTGTTGGTGACAAGAGTTGGGCCTTGGACCGCTTATGGGACTCAAACACTTAAGGGGAGGATAGCATGAGAAAGATCAACGTGATGGGCATCCTTGCCATCAGCCTTGTTGTCATTGCATTAAGTAACGGTTTCATTACGCAAGAAGCGATTGCCACGGAACGGACACCCGAGTACCGCGTCTTCATTGTTCACTATGGAACATCAGACAGCTATCCCATGCCCTACCTGATGTATCTGGCGAGTGCCGATCAAAATGTACCGATGGATTGGGCTTTTTGGGTCATCAAGGGCAACGGTCGGGTTATCTTGGTGGATACCGGATGTAGCGAAAAGATGGCCCAACTCTGGAACGTTAAGGGCTGGATTAGATCGGATAGGGCCATCAAGAAGATCGGCATTGAGCCCGAAGAAGTGACTGATATCCTTGTGACCCATATGCACTGGGATCATGTCAACAACTGCAACCTGGAGTATTTCCCCAATGCCAAGATCTGGATGCAGAAAAGCGAATTGGCATTTGCCGCTACTGAGAGCGGGCAAAACCCCCAGGCCAAAATAGGTATCCAGCAGGATGACGTCCTCAGAATGATAAGATACAACTGGGAGGGTCGGGTTCAACTCATGGATGGCACCACAGAGATGTACCCGGGTATCACCTGTCATCTTTTTCCCCGCACCCATACTTTCGGCTCCCAGGCCATAACGGTCAACACAGCGGCGGGAACCGTGGTGGTTGCATCAGATCTCGTCTACCGTTTCGAAAACATCGAGAAAATGACCGGTATTGGGACCGGCTTGGACATGTATGAGTGCTATAAGGCCCTGGTGGCGATTACGAAGCTGGCGTCTTCGAAGCGTCTGATCGTCCCTGGCCATGACTTAAGTGTCTATGATCGCTGGGCCACGCCCGGCAACGGAATCGCTGAGGTAAAATAGGGCTCACCATCCTTCAAGCGGTCCAGGGCCTACCCCTTATCGATTATCCGCACGAATTGCGCGAAGTATGTGTGATCAGCGCTTACTTCAAATCTGCGCTTTCTTCTCTCTGTTGCGCCTCCCGGAGTAATCGCATGATCTGCACGTGACGATGCCGCCCGGCCTCCTCCAAGGCGCTCTTTCGTCTCCCGGTGACGTTTACTTTCGCCCCACCTCTTAACAGAATCTTAACAATCTCGGTAAAGCCGTATCCCGCGGCTATGACCAGGGCCGTGGTGCCGCCCCGATCCATGAGGTTAGGATCAGCACCGTGATGCAGCAAGACCTTCACGGTTTCGACTTGACCGTGGGCGGTAGCTGCCATCAAGGGTGTTGTTTTGGCAAAACCCCTATCGTTGGGGTCCGTACCAAGGGCCAAAAGGCGTTTCACGATCTCGACATGACCGCCGCCTGATGCCGCCCACAGGGGTGTGTTACCCTCCGAATCCTTCGTGTTGACGTTGGCACCGGCAGCCAACAGCAGCTCAACGATCTGGGTGCGGCCCTTCCCTGCCGCCCAGAGCAGCGCGGTGCCGCATGCGGTGAGGCCGCCTGCGTTTACGTCGGCGCCAGCATCAATTAACGTCTCCACTACATCGACGTGGCCGTATCCGGAGGCCAGCATCAACGCGGTTGCGCCCCTTGAATCCTTGGTATTGACACGAGCCCCCTTTGCCAAAAGTAACCTCACGATCCGGTTGTGGCCGTTCCTCGAAGACCACATCAGCGGGGTGACCCCCTCCGCGTCTGTGCCGTTCACCCGCGCACCGTCCCGGTCCAGGGATCTTTTCACAGCCTCCATATCACCTGCTTTGGTCGCCTCAATGAGACGTCTTGGATCTGCTGCGGCTTGGGGCTGGCCTGGGCACACCACCAGAAGCCAGGCCAGCAGGATCTTTGAGCAGACGTGAGAAAACATGGCGCGAGTCATTTCAACTGTGATCATAGTGGGACCCCCTAGGCTGTGCAAGTTTCAGCATGAATGCGAAATGAAGACCATATTGACGGCTATGATGCCAAAGCTGATATTTGGTTTTTCTCTCAGAGACGGATACAGCGCGCCGTGTGCGTTTTCGTCGCTGCCCGTCATCCGGTTGGACCCGATATTGGCGTATTCGTCCCTGAGTGCGGGTGGAAACTTGTCTTTGAGGAGAAAACACAAAGGGGAGGCTCTTTTTTTAGCCATGTATACTCAGAGCTGTCCAAGCTGAAGTCGAAAGACTTTCAATCCCGGGCAGACTGGCCTCTTCTCAGGAACGTGAGTCACGATCCTCTCATAGATTATGGTGGCCTTTCAGTGCCCTTTGGCGTAGATTTGTTTAATTTTAGTCAGGATCTGGCGCCAGGAACCAGACGCAAGGGACGCTGAGTGGGTTTTCCTTTCCACTTTCTGCTGACCTGCTGTCGCTAAGGCTTTGGCATGGCAAGGAGACCAGAAAGTGAAGAACAACAGCCCTTCGGGCAAAATTCACTGAATGAAGGTTTTCATGTATAAGGCTCGCGTTTGGAGCACAGCCTACTTCACGGAGTGATTGCGGGTTTTCGTTTGCCGACCTTTCAACGGCAAACGAAAGAAATATTGCGGCTCTGCGTTTACAGCGGCTGCGAAGGGGGCGGTGAAACTATGAAGTCGACAAACGTGCTCTATGAAATACCCCTTCTCATGAGCGTATATGATTTTAAATGAAAATGACCACGTTAATAGTAGGAGTCAGCGCCGCCTCTTGCCACAGGCGGCTAGGTTGATCGAGTGGGAAACTCTATGAAATTGATACTTGAATTTGACGTTTTCAGATTCTTTGGCGTTAAGGATCTAACTACATCATTTCATGCAGTTTCGTACGAAAAGCTTGCGATTAATAGGATCAACGGCTAAATGAAGCTCTCAAAATCAAGGTGAATTGGAGGGGATATGTCGAGATTGTTTGAAACCACAACTCTGAAGGGAATGACACTCAAAAACCGCTTTGTCCGTTCCGCCACCTGGGAGGGGATGGCCGCCGAGGATGGCAGTGCCACCCCGCAGTTGAAGGAGCTGATGGTTCAGCTCGCTCAAGGGGATATCGGCCTCATCATCAGCAGCTACGCCTATGTGCTGGCGGAGGGGAAAACCAGGATCGGCCAACTGGGGATCTACAAAGATGAACACATCGAGGGCTTGCGTGCCATTGTCGAGGATGCTCACCATTATGGTAGTCGGATCGCGGCCCAACTCGTCCACTGTGGGGTCTTTTCGGATGCCGAATTTACGGGGCGCGTAGCTCAGGGGCCGTCGCATGTACCGAACCTGGTCGACACGCCCCATGAAGAGATGTCCATCGGGGACATCGAGAACATCATTGCGGCCTTTGGCCGGGCCGCGCACAGGGCCAAGGAGGCCGGTTTCGATGCGGTTCAGATCCACGCGGCCCACGGGTACCTCCACAGTCAGTTTCTCTCCCCGGCCTTTAACCGCCGCACAGATGCCTATGGCGGTTCCGTCGAAAAGCGCGCCCGAGTGGTCCTGGAGACCTTAAAGGCCATCCGAGAC
>CAZAGT010000415.1:0-3767 GCA_964484515.1 uncultured Desulfobacteraceae bacterium
TACCTAGGATAGGGAGGTAGGTGGATTGCATCCCAACGGCCAGTCCCGCGATGATTACCGTGGCGGGACCTGTTTCCGACTGGCCGGCGATGCGTTTGACCGGCGGGCCGGAGGTGTAGTATTCCGCCAGCATCCCGATGGCGATCCCACAAAGAAGCCCTGAGAAGGTGGCCCAAAAGGCACCCCAGGGCATACCGAGGGTCTTGACGATGAAGGCGGTTAGGATGACGAAGATCCCGGCAGCCACGAACGTTGTATTCCGCAAGGCCGACGCGGGGTTACCGGATTGAAAGATCTTAATGGAAAAGACGCCCACGAACGAACTGAGTAGACCCGCCATCACCGCGAGGATCGGCGTGGCCATGTATTTGAGTCTGATGACCGTCGGGTCAAGGCCTTTCAAAACCGGGAATCGTTCGATAAACTCGGGTGTGACGATCAACGTGGCGCCGATAGCGACGGTCGCGACGACAGAGCCCACGTAGGATTCAAAGATATCGGCCCCCATGCCGGCGATATCGCCCACGTTGTCACCCACGTTGTCGGCAATGACGCCCGGATTCCGGGGATCATCCTCGGGGATCCCAGCTTCGACCTTTCCGACCAGATCGGCCCCCACATCAGCGGCCTTCGTATAAACACCGCCGCCCACACGGGCGAAAAGGGCGATCGAGCTCGCGCCCATGGCAAAGCCGTTGATGTACTTGGCCGTCTCCGGGTCGCCACCATAAACCCAGAACCAAACACCCAGTCCGAGCAGTCCAAGGCTGGCGACCGCCAAACCCATAACCGACCCGGAGAAATAGGAGACGTTCAAGGCCATCGCCTGGCCATGCTTGGTGGCGGCCTCGGCGGTACGGGAGTTCCCGCGGGTTGCCGCGGTCATGCCCGAAAACCCGGCCAACATCGAACAAAGGGCGCCGGTTACAAAGGCAATCGCCGTTTTCCAAGAGATCGCGAAACCAAGGAGCACGAATACCACGACGATAAAGAGCGCCAACACGGAGTATTCCTTCTTCAGGAAGGCCATGGCGCCTTCATGAATCATTCCTTCAAGCTCTTGCATGACAGGAGTGCCGTTAGGTTGTTTCTCAACGTAACGGTAAATCAGATAGGCGATGATCAAACCGACAGCCCCCAGAAAAGGGGCGACAATGGTGAGTTTCTGCATCAGGTTTCTCCCTCCTTATCAGCTAGGTTGTGAGCATTGATACGGTTCATGGTGACATCAAGGTCCTCAGCCACAAACAGACGGCACGCCTCCGCTGCCAAATGAACAACGCTCGAAATAATCTCCCTTTCCTCGCGCTGAAAACGACTCAGCACATAATCCTCCGCGGGCACCTGGCGAGGAGGGCGTCCAATCCCGATCTTCACGCGGGGGAACTCGCGTGTGCCCAGAGAGGCGATAATCGATGCTACTCCCTTATGCCCCCCGGCAGATCCATTTCGGGCGACCCTGATCCGACCCAAGGGCAAGTCGAGATCGTCGTAGACGATCAGGGTTCGCTCAGGACCCACACCGTAGGCATACGCGGCGGCCTTGACGGCCTGACCGCTGCGATTCATGAAGGTCAGGGGCTGAAGCAGGACGACTTGGTCGTCCCCTATGAGCGCCCGCGCATGCCTCGATTGAAATCGGTGACGCCGCAACTGAACCCGACAGGCCTTCGCGACCTCATGAATCACCTTGAAGCCGACATTGTGACGCGTGTTACGGTAGGTGATTCCCGGGTTGCCGAGACCAACGATGAGGTATATCGGGCCACCTGCCGTCAATCAGATTCGCTCTCCGTGTCCTCGGTCGGCTCCTCGGCCTCCTCCACGGGCCCTTCCTCCGCGCCCTCCTCTACTTCCGCCTCAGGTGCGACGGTAGGCGCCGCCACGACAGCGACGGTCAAGTGTTCATCGTCTAACAACGTGATCCCTTCCGGCGCCTCAATGTCGCTCACATGAAGACTGTCCCCGATGTCAAGCCCTGAGACGTCCACTTGAAGGGCGTCCACCAGCTTGTCCGGCAGGCAAGAGACGCTGAGTTCTCTGCTCACGTGCTGCAAGACCCCGCCCTGGGTAACGCCGATCGGGGTATTGACCAAATGAACCGCGATGTCGACCTCAATCTCCTTGTCCATCGAGATTTCATAGAAATCGGCATGCAAATAGGTGTCTTTGATCGGATCGATCTGCAACTCCTTCAACATGACGTTCTTCTTCGTGACGCCCCTATCCGATGTGATCTGAAGTTCAAGGATGATATGCTCACTGGCGGCCTTCTTGATGATCGTTCGGAGCTCCGGATAATCGACCGACAGCATGACGGAGGAACTGCCAGGCCCGTAAAAGACGGCCGGCAGCTGATCCGCGCGCCTGAGTTGGCGGGCCGCCCCCTTGCCGCAGGCCTCCCGGGTACGTGCTGAAAGCGTGAAATCGGCCATTCATGACCTCCTATGAACCTAATCGGGTACTAAAGCTGACCTTGACCATCCGCACAAGGCGGTTTCCTGAAAACGCTGAAGTCGTTTTATGAAAATTTTCACAAAGCAAAAAACAAAACGCCTGTTCACACCAGGCGTCCCCTTCTTCGTGCTACACGAATAAAGTGCTTACAGATTGCGAACCATGAATTCGCTTAACGGTCTCTCCGAGAAGCTCATGGACCGACAATGACGTGATCTTGGCGCACTTCCGAGCGCCCTCGCTCAAGGGGATCGTGTTTGTGACCACGAGTTGATCAATCGGAGACTTCTCAATCCGTTCAATCGCCGGCCCTGAGAGGACGGGGTGGGTGACACAGGCATAGATCTTGTCCACATTGCGTTCCTTCAAGGCAGCAGCGGCCTGAGTCAAAGTGCCCGCTGTATCGACCATGTCATCAAGAATCACGGCATTCCGGCCCGTGACGTCTCCAATGATGTTCATGGCCTGGGCCTCATTGGGTGCATCCCGGCGCTTGTCGATAATGGCCAAAGACGCCTCCAGACGCTTGGCAAACGCCCGCGCCCTCTCCACGCCCCCCGCGTCCGGTGACACCATCACCAGGTCGTCCCGGAAGTGGTTTCGAATGTATTTCAGCAATAGAGGTGCTGCAAAGATATTGTCCACAGGGATGTTGAAATAGCCCTGGATTTGTCCCGCATGGAGATCGACGGAGACAACACGGTTCGCACCGGAGACCGTAATAAGGTCGGCTACGAGCTTGGCCGTGATCGGTACCCTCGGTTTCACCTTGCGGTCTTGCCGGCCATAGCCGTAGTACGGAATAATGACCGTGATCCTGTCGGCGGAAGCCCTCTTAAGCGCATCCACGATGATGAGCAACTGCATCAAGTTGTCATTCACGGGGATGCATGTGGACTGGAGGACAAAGACATCCCCTCCCCTGATGTTCTCGTGGATCTCAACCAGGGTCTCTCCATCGCTGAATTTCTTGGTCGTAATCTTTCCTGGTTCGATTCCAAGATAGTTACAAACCTTTTGTGTCAGCGCGGTATTCGATGTGCCGCCAAAAAACTTCATCATTCGACCGAGTGAACTCTTTAAACCTCATCCAGGTTTCGTTCGCCTGGTCATGGGGTCTCACCGTTTGCGCTATTGAAGCGCGTTGATACAGAACCCTCGTTAGATCGCTTCAACAACCAAGTGCGACGCATTCAAAGACGAAAGAAGCTGCCAGCCTGCCCTCAGCGTGAGTGCCGAGGCTGTCGGAAAACGACCATCTGCCGTTCGACAGGCTCACGGCCCTGAGCAAAGCCGAAGGGCTGCGTTAC
>CAZAGT010000416.1:0-3482 GCA_964484515.1 uncultured Desulfobacteraceae bacterium
TCGTCAATGATTAAGATTACGCTCACCGGTGGATTCCCTCGAGAATAGTCAATTCTTAGCTGGGAGTTTTATCACAAACGTCGTGCCGGCCCCTTCTTCCGTCTCCACCTCCAACTGCCCCTCGTGTTCTTCCATGATTCGAGTCGCAATGCTCAACCCCAAACCGGTGCCCTCCTCTTTCGTCGTAAAAAAAGGCTCGAAAATCCTCTCCCGAATCGACTTCGGAATGCCCGGACCGCTGTCCGTCAGGTGGATAACGACCTCGTCACCCCTCGACGAATCAAGGATCTCTTCTTTTATAAGGATCGTACCTCCGGATCCCATGGCCTCACAGGCGTTCACGATCAGATTAACCAGGACCTCTTTGAGTTGTTCCGGGTCCGCCTGTATCTCGCGGAGACGTCGTCCACGTTCAAGCCTTATCTCCACCCCATAGGACTCGAGGCGATGATGCATGAGCTGAAGGACAACGTCTACGACCTCTGACAGACTGATTTGCTGCATTTTGAGTTTCGGTGGGCGTGAGAAATCGAGGAAATTTTGAACGATCGTATCGGTATGCCGGATCTCTTCGGATATCACGTCAAAATCTTCTTTTTGCTGCTCTGAGAGATCGAGACTGCGACTCAAGGAGAATAATCTCATCTTTACGGAGGTCAGCGGATTACGAATGCTATGGGCTACCCCGGCCGCCAATTGGCCCACCAGGGCCATCTTTTCGGCCTGCAAGAGGTGCTCCCGGCTCCTTTCGAGTTCGGTCTGCGTATGATCGAATTCCTCTATGAGACCTTGCACACGCAGACTGAGAGCCTTGACTTCATCACCGGCGCCGACAGATCCCCCTTCTCGATTCGCATCCCTGGCAAGTCTGCGCAAGGGGTCGAGGATGTTCTTCACCAACGAGAAGGCCAACATGAAGGCCAGGATCAAGACAATCAAAAGGGCCACACCGGCGATAATCCGCAGTCGTCCGGCCTCGGCATGGCTGTCTTCGCTGACCTCTGTGAGCCTTTTTTTTTGCAGTGTTTTATACTCTCGACAGCGCTCAAGAATGTTGAAAAAATGCTCCCTGATCGCTTTATGAAGGGCTGCACCGGCTTCTCGTTCACCCGCCCTGTATTGAGCTATCACCCGATCCTGATGATAAACGTATCGACTATACTCCGACTCAATCAGATTGATGGCCGCTTCTTGATCCGCCGTTTCAGATGAAAGCCGGGCATCTCTAATTCGTTCCCTGAAGACCTGACGATATGCCTCTAGTTCGCGCAACCAATGTGGGTCACCATCCTGGAAAAAATAGGTGACGAACCCCTTCTGGTTCACCAGCGCCGTTTCAAGGGCCTCCGCGACCTGGAACGCCCTCAGGTTCCTATTGACGATGTAGGACAGGAGCGCGTCCATTCGGTAGGTATACCAAACCGTGATGAGCCCACCCAGGAAAGTGATAACAACGAGGGACGTCAGGAGGAGATATATTCGGGCACGCAGTCCAAGACGGCCCCGCATCCCTGATGAACCTCGTGCCACCGGCTTATCCTTCTCATAGACCAGATTCAACATGGCGTTCAATCCGGCTGTTAAAGAGGCTTGACACGGTCGCACCGCCTATCGGTATAGGGGGATTTCAGGGTCGGGGCAAGATCTAAATACGGAAATAACGTGGACGGTAACATCTACGCAGGTGTGACCAAAACGGCGCACGGAGCATGTCCGATCACCCGTTCGGTGACACTCCCCATCAGGACTCGCTTGAGACCGGTCCTGCCGTGGGTTCCCATCACGATTAGATCGATCCCTCTCGCCTTGGCCTCTTCGATGATGTATTCATGGGGATGCCCGCCGGTGCGCACGATGGTTTCACAGGGGATATTCTCCTTTTCCACCTTGGCCTTTACGCGTTCGAGAAGCTCCTTGGTCTCCTTGGACAGCTTTTCCTCCAGCGCCGGGGCGAGCACCAAGGATTCCGCAAATATGTCGATGACACTAATGGCAAAGAGCCTGCTGTTGCATTGCCTCGCCATGCTGATCGCCTGATCGAGGGCCTTTTCACTGTACTTTGACCCATCCACGGCGACCAGGATTCTCTCGCCTCTAGTCAGAGGGCATTCCGTCGACTGATCCACCATCTTCGCTCTCCCCTCCTGTGCAGCCTCCCCAATTTCCGTGAGATGATGTTTTCGGTGCAGATTCAGAGACTTGTCATAATCTTGGCGCTCGATATTTGTCAAATGTTTTTGTGACCTGAGAGGCACCTGTATATGGGGCTGGATCCTTCCGGACACCTCCGCCGGCGAGACCGCCACATTACCGAAACCGCCCAGCAAGGAGTCGTTTTGAGGCGGATGGATGGAGCCTAACCGTAAGGATTGACACACTCTTTGGCTTATGTTACGAGCTTGTGCAAAATTTAACAAGGGAGGCCCGAAGCCGCCATGAAGAAGGTATTCAAGAGCCCGACGCTCGAAATCACGGTGATGGTCGGCGTTCTTATTCTCTCCTATCTGGGAATGGCGTTCATATCCATGGGGCTCGAAACGCCGGAGGGCGGGATGTCCGGTGGCATTATCTTCTGGCTGCTCTTCGGGTCTTTCCTCTTGAGCTTTGCGATCGCCATCATTGCCGTGATGGGCGGCATTGGCGGCGGCGTCCTTTTCACGCCTATCCTACTCGCCTTTACCTCGGTCGATAGCTTAATCGTCAGGGCCACCGGTTTGATTGTAGCGATGTTCAGCGGCCTGATATCGACCGGTCCCTTTATGCGAAGGGGTCTGGCGAACCTCAAGATTTGTATCATGGCCGCCACGGCGTACGGTATTGGGGCCTTCGTGGGGGCCCAGGGTGCGATCCTCGTGGCCGAAAGACTGGGGGCCACCGGAGAGGGCTTGATTCGAATGGCGCTCGGACTCATCATTCTGGCACTTGCCACCTACTTCATCTGGGGCGGAACAAAGATCGAATGGCCTGAGGTCGAGAAGGTCGATCGGTTCACGGCGTGGCTTAAGCTGACCCAACCCTATTATGAAGAGTCGATGGGCAAAGTCGTGGATTACAAAATCACCCGGGCCGGGGTCTTGATGGGTGCAGTCATGGGAGTCGGTCTTCTTTCCGGGTTTTTCGGACTGGGGGCGGGCTGGGCGATCGTACCGGCGCTCAACCTCCTGATGGCGGTTCCCTTGAAGGTTGCCGCCGCTTGTAGTGGTGTGCTGCTCGGGATGGGGGATTGCGTGGCCGTGTGGCCTTATCTCTTGAGCGGAGCGATCATCCCCATATTTGCGGCGCCCTGGTTGGTCGGGCAGGTCCTGGGCGGACTCGTAGGGGCTTACATCCTCCTCAGAATCAAGGCCGGCTTCGTGCGAATCCTGCTCATCGGGGTCATGTTCTTCACCAGCTTCGGGCTGGTAACCAAGGGGCTGAACATCTTTGGCGTGATCGGGGTAGTGCCCACGCCGGTGACCATCGCGGTTTTCATCATCATCGTG
>CAZAGT010000416.1:3492-3699 GCA_964484515.1 uncultured Desulfobacteraceae bacterium
GATCAAGATAACGGTTTGGGTGATTAGGATTCATAGCGAAGCTGTCGAAAAACCTATTTCTCTGAGGCTGATGAAAAATGTCCATATGCAAGGCTTCCGAAACCGGGGACCCGCCCCGAAGGGGTGGGGACTGAGCCGAGCGAAGCGAAGGTAAAGAAATCCCGAGGAATGAGGCGTATGAGTCCTAAGGTTCGAGGTTAGAGGTTT
>CAZAGT010000417.1:0-3641 GCA_964484515.1 uncultured Desulfobacteraceae bacterium
ATGCCGAGCTTGCCGAAGTGGGCGTTGATCTGGTCTCGCAGGAAGTGCCCGATGTCCCCCAGGCGAACGTTCCCGGAGGCATCGGTCTCTTCGGTCCTGGCCATCAGATCCTGTCCGGCGCCCTCGCCCACCACGATAACCGCATGATCCCTCGTCTCAAATCGATTTTGCAGCGCCCTCAAAAGACCCTCGAGGGTGAACGGGACCTCAGGTACCAAGCAGAAGTTGACCTGACTGAACGCGAGAGAGGCGTAGGCGGCGATGAATCCTGATTCGCGTCCCATCAGTTTCACCAGGCCGATCCCGTTTATGGCCCCTTTGGCCTCTGAATTGGCGGAATAAATCGCGTTGCGGCTCTCGCTGACCGCCGTCTCAAAACCGAAGGACTTCTCCACAAAGGAGATGTCGTTGTCGATCGTCTTCGGAACCCCGATCACGCTGATCTTTAAGCCGCGTTTGCCGATTTCCTCGCTAATGGCATGAGCGCCTCGTAAGGTCCCGTCTCCTCCAATGGTGAACAAGATACCCACGTTCATGCGCTCCAGTGTATCGACCATCTCGCCGACGCCTTGCGGCCCCCGCGAAGAACCAAGGATTGTCCCTCCCTGTTGGTGGATGTCGTCCACGAGTTTCGGGGTCAGTTCTATCGGCACGTGCCCATGTTTGTGCGTCAAGCCCTCGTAGCCGTACCGATATCCTAAGATCGTTCTCACGCCATAATGGTGGTACAGGCTCATAACGATCGCTCGGATAACGTCGTTTAACCCCGGACAGACGCCGCCGCAGGTCACGATCCCGCACCTGAGCTTAGAAGGATCGAAGTAGATCTTCCCGCGCGGCCCGGCCATTTCAAAACAGGGAGGCTCTTTGCCGGCCTCAAGGAGAAACTTGATCTCTCTCAGATCCGTATGGTAGATGACACATTCCTCATCATCGACGAACTTTATACCCGACATCGGTGACGGGATCCGGCACTCGCCCAACTTTGAAATCGTCAAATTGAGATCGCCATTCTTGACCATAGGTACCTATCTTATTCTGCAGATTTTGAGATATTAGGATCGAAGCCAAACGCTGCGGGACAAAATAGTCGCTGCCGCTTGTCTTGATTCTCGTCACTCGTCACTTCTGCTTGTCTTCCTCCTGACACCAACCAACTGAGGGTTTTGACTCGATCAGGGCTCCTCATCGACCTTTTACGATTCAATGCTGCGCTCAAGTTCCGCAAAAGGTATCAGCCAGACCACATCGTAAGGCTGAAGGGTCACTTCAAGCTTCCGGTCTTCGGCCATCCAGCCCCGCTTACCGTAGAGATCGTACCAGTGAGCTTCGTCAATCCCCAAATCGGATAGGGACGCCTCTACCCGGCTAACCCTGTTCGCAACGTTGGCCAGGGTCAGGACGTGTTCGTCACCTTCGGGCGAGGCCCTCAAGGCCGCGAAGACGTCTTTCGAAAGCATCAGCACCTTTTGATCCCCGTTGGGATGAAAGGCCCGATGCCGTGCGCGCAGTTCCACGAGTCTGCCAAGCTGATAGGCGATATGGGAGAGCTTTGAATCAGGGTCCTTCAGCTTTGCGAGCAGCTCTTCCTCGTCGAGGGTTCGACGGTTGATATCGCGCTTGACCTTGCTCCTCAGAACAGCGTCGATGTCGTTCTTGGTCCCCACCAGACCATGCAAATAGATCCCCGGCACACCCCGCAACGCGAGGGCAATACTCCTTGAGGCAACAAACCGCTTGACCTGAAATGCGATATCTTCGTCGCTGTTGTCATGGTTGAGGGCGCTAAACCAGGTCACATTGACCTCATAGGGTTCTTCTTGACCACCACCTACGTTCCGGTTGGAGACAAAAGCACCATGTTCGCGCGCCTTCTGCACGATGAAATCGATGTCCTCCTTGGACAGGATGTTCTTTACCCCCATGAGTCCGACCCCGTCGTGGGTGTCGAGCACATTGAGGAAGGTGGTCGTCTTGGAGGGGTATTCGAGACCCTGGGCCCATTCAGACAAAGCGGTCGCATCTTCCCGGTAGAAGGTATGCAGCACCAGTGGAGGCAGGGCAAAGTTGTATACCATTTGCGCCTCATCGAAGCCATTGCCAAAATAGGAAACATTCTCTTTGTGCGGCACATTGGTCTCCGTGACCAGCGCCACCCAGGGGGCGACGATATCTAAAACGTCACGAAAGAGTTTTATAATTTCATGGGTCTGCTCCAGGTTTACGGACGGTGTACCCGGCTCCGACCATAAGTATGTTACTGCGTCCAGGCGCAGTAGATCGGCTCCCCAACGAACGTAGAAGAGCAACGTTTCAATAATGAACATCAAAACATCCGGAGATCTGTAATTGAGATCGACCTGATCGGCCGAGAACGTCGTCCAGACCCAGACCGGGCCGTCGATCGATTGATACCCGGAAAGGATGTCCGAGGTCCGAGGCCGAACGATCAGTTGGCGCTGCTCCGGAGTCAATTCATCAGGCGAGTGATAGGAAATGACGACGTCCCTGTAATGGGGATTCCCATTCAGAAATTCCTGAAACGCGGGACTTCGTGATGAGCAGTGGTTGAGGACGCCATCGAACATGAGTTTAAAATACCTTCCCAGTTCTTCGATGTCCTGCCAGGTCCCCATGTTCGGATCCACGGCCCTGAAGTCGATCACCGAAAAGCCGCGATCGGAAGAGTAAGGGAAGAAAGGAAGGATGTGCAGGATGCTTACGGCGTCTTTGATCTTGGTCCGCTCATCGAGAAAGTTGCCCAGGACCTTGAGGCCGCTGTGTCCCTCACCCCGTAACAGATCCCCGTAGGTGATCAGAAGGGTGTCCTTCTCGCAAAAACGCTCGGTCGGATCAAACTCCTTCTCCAACTCGATCATCTCAGGAGTCTTGTGGGCATAGTAGACCCGCATGAGCCTTTCGAGTTCAGGCATGCACTGCTCCGCCTTGCCGTCGCCGTAAATGAAACGCAGGCGGCCGAGCATCTTGTCCCGGGCCTCGGCGGGGATCTCCAGGGGAGGCATGGTGTAATCCGGATTCGGATTGTGGGGCATGTGCATGAGGTCGAACCCAGGCGGGTTAGAATTGTTACTTCCGCCGGATATCACATCAGCCATGAGTCAAACTCCCGCAAGTGCATGCCGAAGATTGGCGTGCCGGAGGGAGGGAATACCAGGGTATTCCCTCCCTTTCTTAGCTCTTCACAAGAATCTGTTGGTCAATAGGTCGCTATTCATCGCCCAATCGAATGAACTCCCATCTGTTTTCGATCGAAATCTGGGCTTTCCGATTCTCGTCTGATTTCCGCAGGGTCCGGTGGGAAAGCTGTGATATCTTTTCTTCGGTTCCGGGGCTCCGAAAAGACATCACAATCCTCCCACCTTGAAGGCAGGAAACGGATTTTTCGCCCACAAATCTTTGTGAGGAGCCCCTTTCCGCTCCTATCGTTTGCAGAGAGTCGTGCCCTCTCCGCGAAGCTTTTTCACAACCCTCTTCACCTGTTCGGCCATAGACGCCTCAGCCAGTCGCAGGTAGGCGCGGGGACCATAGGTCTTCTTGCTGCCGACGGCTCCGTCGACCTTGAGCACACCGTCATAGTTTTTGAACATGTGATCGGCAATCGGACGCGTGAAGGCGTATTG
>CAZAGT010000418.1:0-3487 GCA_964484515.1 uncultured Desulfobacteraceae bacterium
GAGACCTCGCACTCAATTCCTCGTTTTTGAAAAGAGACCCCCATGACCGGACGGATCGTATGCGCTAACGCGTTTCAGGAATCTAAAATGTCACAATTAGAGGTCGGGGCTGAGAAATGTCGAGCAAAACCCTATTCCTAGTGGACGATTTGTATGCGTATATGAAGGCGGTATCTCTGAGGGAAGCGGGGATTCTGTCGAGGCTGAGGGAAGAGACATCGCGCGATCCCATGCACATGATGCAGATCTCACCGGAGCAAGGACAGTTCATGTCTTTCCTGATCAAACTGATGCTGGCGGAACGGACTATAGAGATCGGCGTTTACACCGGATACAGTTCCCTCTGCGTGGCGATGGCGCTGCCAGAGCACGGCAAGATGGTGGCCTGCGACGTGAGCGCGGAGTGGACCGCCGTCGCCCGCCGGTACTGGAAAGAGGGCGGGGTTTCCGCAAAGGTCGATCTCCGTCTGGCGCCCGCGATCGAGACGCTGGACAGACTTTTGCGCCGGCCCGGAGAAGCGGGCGCCTATGACTTTGCCTTCATTGACGCGGACAAGCAGAACTACGACGCCTATTACGAACGCTGCCTGGAGCTTCTCCGACGCGGAGGCCTCATCGCCATCGACAATGTCTTCTGGGGCGGGCGAGTGGCAAATCCTGAGGTTTCAGACAGGGAGACAAGTGCCGTCCGGGCCCTCAACGAAAAGATTCGAACGGATGAGCGCGTCGATCCGAGCATGATTCCGATCGGCGATGGATTGATGTTGGTGTGCAAGAGATGAAGACGAGGGACCTCAGTGAACAGCCGTCGGTGACGACGTAAGGAAGGAGCAAGAACATGACCGTTTCAGCCTATTACCTGATCCCGCCCTTGCCGGAACGCCTTTCAGGCCTTGCCGAAATGGGCCTTGATCTTCGTTGGTCCTGGAGCCACAGTGCCGACGTCCTCTGGGAGCGTATTGATCCCGAGATATGGACGTTGACCCGCAATCCCTGGCTCGTCCTGCAGACGATCTCTCCCACCCGCCTGGAGGAGGTGGCTCGTGATCCCTCCTTTATGGCGATGTACGATGAACAGCTCAAGGCCCATCAGGGGGCCCTTGGGAAGCCGACCTGGTTCCAGGAGACATATCCCGCCACCGTGCTCAGGGTTGCTTACTTCAGCATGGAATTCGGCTTGAGCGAGGCCCTGCCGATTTACTCGGGCGGGCTGGGTATCTTGGCCGGTGACCATCTCAAAACGGCCAGCGATCTCGGCGTTCCGGTCTTGGGCATCGGTCTTCTTTACCAGCAAGGTTATTTCCGGCAGTCTCTCGACGCGAGGGGCGGTCAGATGGAGTTCTATCCGTATAATGACCCGAGCCAGTTGCCCATCTTGCCCGTGCGCGATTCTGAAGGAGAGTGGTTGAGGGTCGAGGTCGAGCTACCGGGCCGGCTCTTAAGGCTTCGAGTCTGGGAAGCCAAAGTAGCACGGGTGACTCTTTACCTGCTCGACAGCAACGATCCGATGAACAGTCCCGCCGATCGAGGCATCACCAGCGAGCTTTATGGCGGGGGAGCCGATCTTCGTCTCCAGCAAGAGATCGTTCTGGGGATCGGCGGATGGCGTGTCTTGAAGGCCCTCGGTCTGGAAGTGGACGTCTGCCACCTCAACGAAGGACATGCGGCATTCGCAGTCCTCGAGAGGGCCGCGAGCACCATGGCCGCAACAGGGCACCCTTTCCCCGTCGCCCTTGCAGCCACCCGGGGCGGGAATGTGTTCACAAGCCACACCCCGGTGGAGGCAGGGTTTGACCGATTCCCGCCGACCCTGGTGAGGCAGTATCTGGGATCCTACGCGGAGCGGCTTGGGATCGGGCTGCAAGGACTGCTCGCTCTGGGCCGCCAGAATCCGGCCGACGAAGGGGAGCCTCTCAACATGGCTTATCTTGCCGTTCGAGGATCCGGCGCCGTCAACGGTGTCAGCCGGCTCCACGGTAAGGTGAGCCGGCGGATCTTCCAGCCCCTCTTCCCGCGCTGGCCAAGGGATGAAGTCCCCGTTTCGCATGTCACAAACGGTGTCCACACGTCATCCTGGGATTCAGCGGCGGCCGACGCGCTTCACAGCGAGGTGTGCGGCAAGGCGCGCTGGCTCGGGACCCTGGAGACGGTGGGGGATGACTTGAAGAAGGTTCCCGACGAGGTCCTTTGGAAGTTTCGCTCCGAGGGAAGACGACAGCTGCTGCGGTATGTGCGGGACCAGCTGCAGCGGGATCTAAGCATGGGAGGATACCCCTCTCCGAAGGCCTCCAACGGGGAGGCAAAGCTCGATTCCAATGTCTTAACCGTTGGTTTTGCGCGGCGCTTCGCCACGTACAAGCGCCCGAACCTCCTGCTCAGCGACCAGGAACGGCTGATTCGGATCCTCAACAATCCGCGCCGACCGGTTCAACTCATCATCGCCGGTAAGGCCCATCCGAGAGATGAGGCCGGGAAGACCCTGATCAGGGCGTGGTCCGATTTTGTCCGCAGGCCCGAGGTGCGCAGCCAGGCGGTGTTTCTGGTCGATTACGACATGGTCCTGGCCGAGCAGCTTGTGCAGGGTGTGGATCTCTGGATCAACACGCCGCGCCGGCCGTGGGAGGCCTGCGGGACAAGCGGCATGAAGGTTCTCGTGAACGGGGGTCTCAACCTGTCGGAGCTTGACGGTTGGTGGGCGGAGGCCTATCGCCCTGAGACGGGCTGGGCACTGGGGGACGGGCAGGAACATGGGGACGACCCGGCCTGGGATGCCCGAGAGGCTGACGAACTGTACCGTCTTCTGGAGACGGAGGTGATTCCTTGTTTTTATGAGAGGGACGACACGGGCATCCCACGAGGGTGGGTGGCCCGCATGCGGATGAGCATGGCCGAGTTGACTCCGCACTTTAGTGCCAACCGCATGCTCCGGGAGTACGTTGAAAAGCTCTACCTGCCGGCTAGAGAATCTTTCCGCAATCGGTCTGCCGACAACGCGCGCAAAACGCTGCAGTTGTTGCGATGGACCGAAACCCTCGATCGGAACTGGCAGAAGCTGCGATGCGGCAGACTGAAGATGGTTGAGGAAGACCTTGATTATACCTTTTCGGTGCCCGTGTACCTGGAAGAACTTGATCCCGGTACGGTGGCGGTCCAGATGTATGCGGACGCCGACGGCGATGGGTCACCCGAAATCTATCCTATGTCAAAGGGAGAGTCCCTGCCCGGCGCGATCAACGGATATCTCTACACGGCCAGGGTTCCTTCTCATCGTCCGCCGGGCGACTATACGCCCCGGATCATCCCGCTCTTTCGCGGAGCGGCCATCCCGCTCGAGACGCAGCATATCCTTTGGTACGAAGGATGAATACGGACACCGGTTTCGCTTTTTGAAACTCGTTGACGCGTATCCATTTAGATCTCTGAGACAAGTTAACCCTACTGTTGCATAAACAACACGTCGAAAAGTCTGGAAAGACAAGAATAACAA
>CAZAGT010000419.1:0-3359 GCA_964484515.1 uncultured Desulfobacteraceae bacterium
TTCCTCGGGATTTCGGAAGCCTTGCATCTGGACATTTTCCATCAGCCTCTCAGAAACTGATTTTTCGATAGTCTCGTAAGTAACCTGATCTTTGAGGGCTTGTAGAATCCCCGCGCTGCGTATCTTTATCTCCGCCGTTGACGGCCGTGCCGTTGGCATGAGCCCTTCATTTCGACGCAGGCGATGGCGTGCATATCAGATCTACGAAAGGGGCCTAAGAGACCGCCATCAAGATGATGTTGAGCAGCCCGCCCACAAGTAAGGCACTAATGATCATGATAGATGCGGCCTTGAACATGTCGTACAGACCGAATTCCTTGAGAAGCACCGTGAAGGTGGCAACGCACGGGAAGTACATGCCTAATACAACGCTCGCCACTACGACTTGCTCAAAACTGAGCGCGAGCGGCTTAAGCATACCGACCGCCACGTCTTTCCGAAGAAACCCCAGCACAAGGCCTCCGACAGCCTCGCGTGGAAGCCCGAGGACACCACTGATGACCGGTTCGGCGAGCTTGCCCACAAAGCTGATGATTCCCAGCGTGTAAAGGACATTGGCGAGAAAAACGCCGCAAAGGACCCAGGGCACGGCTTCGCGCAGAAACCAGAGCAACCGAATCCAGATCTTCTTCGCAAGCCCTCGAAAATAGGGAATCCGGTACGGAGGAATGTCGATGAGTAGCTCCGGACTTTCACCCTTCCAAAGCTTGTTCAGGGCAAAGCCAAGGCCAAGCCATACAATAAACAGGGTCCCGAAAATGATCGCCAGGGCCAGGGCGCCATGCTCGCCGGCAAGCCCGATGACCATGGCTTGAAGGGCCATGCAGGGGACGGCTATCGCCATCAGGGTAGCGGCGATGAATCGTTGGCGCTTGCTTTCCAGGATGCGCGTAGAAAGAGCTCCCGGGACATTGCAGCCCAAGCCCAGGAGCATGGGGATAATGGACATTCCGTGCAGGCCCAACCGATGCATGAGGCTGTCCACCAAAACGGCGAGCCGCGGCAGATAGCCCGAATCCTCCAAGAAAGAGAGCACGATATAGAATGCAAAGACATAGGGCAACACCGCTCCTAAGGGGACGTAGAGGCCGGTTGTAAGGAGCCCAAAGGATTCACCAAAGTCGATCTCGCCCTCCGTAAGCTTCCCAACCAGGATGTCATGCAAGATCCCTTCTCCGCCTAGCAGACTGGAAAGGCGCTGCATCAGGGGGGCCCAGAAATTCTCGAAAAGCGGCTCGAACAGATAGCCAATCAGGCCTTCGCCGATGGTTCGGATAACCAGGAACATTCCGACAAGGACTGCCACACCCAAAGGGATGCCGGGCAGGGCTCGGACGGAGGCATCGCCGAGTCGTTCCAGCCAGGTATGGTGGCGATGGGTTATGCTCTGCACCCTGGAGACGATGCCAGCAACCTCGGCCCAATGTTTGCCTTCTTCATAATCGTAGGCCGAGGCCCGCGCCTCGGGAATCCTGTCCACCAAGCTCTTGATCCCTTCTCCGGTAATCGCCACGGTGGGGGTGCAGGGAACGCCGAGCATCGTCTCGAGTTTTTGGACATCGATATCGATCCCGGTGTGCTTGGCCTCATCCCAGAGGTTCAGCGCAATGAGCATCGGTAGACGACGTTTGATGAGTTGAAGGGTGAGATTCAGGCTGCGCTCGAGGTTCGTGCTGTCTATGGTATCGATGATAACATCGCCGTCTTCGAGCATCTTGACGGCGGTTTCCTCAGCAGGAGAGGTCGGATCCAAGGAGTACGTTCCAGGGACGTCGATGACCTCCACCCGCTCCCCCTTCAATCGCATGACGCCGCGGGTGAATTCTATGGTTGTGCCGGGATAGTTGGAAGTAATGACCTTGGCGCCGGTGAGGCGGTTGAAGATGACGCTTTTGCCCACATTTTGATTCCCCATCAACAAGATCTTTTTCATCCAGGGGCCTCCTGATCCACCTCGAGAACGACTCTTTGAGACATGCCAAATCCGAGGGCGACCCGCGCACTGCCGACCTGGACGGTGACAGGCCCTTGAAGGAAGGCGTTGCTGATTTTGCGGAGTTTTGCCCCTTTCGTTACACCCATGGCGTCAAGTCGTCGGCAAAGGCCGATGCCTCCTTGGATCTCCACCACGACCCCCTCCTCTCCCTGCCTCAGTTCAACCAGACGCTTGTGATATTTCACAGCAACACCTCCATGATGGATAAATAGAAAGTGCAATTGCAATTCACTATCAATAACACGATAAAAAAATTTAGCGGCACGCCTCGCAGTACCCACTCAACACCAGGCGGTGTCCCACCAAGGCAAAATTGTACTTGCGGGCCACCTTTTCCTGAAACGTCTCAATGGCTTCGTCCTTGAACTCGATCACCCGACCGCACCGCAGGCAGACCAGATGGTCGTGATGGTCCATGCCAAAGACGGATTCGTAACGGGCCTCCATCCGGTCACAAAGGGTCTTGTGCACGATGCCCGCTTCGACCAAGAGGTTGAGCGTTCTGAAGACGGTCGTCTGAGAGACCCTTGGTTTGTCTCCGCGAAGACGCACGAAGATATCGTCCACCTCAAAGTGGCCGTCCGAAGCCAGGACTTCCCGAAGGATGGCAAAGCGCTCCGGGGTATTACGCAGCCCTTTCATCTTTAGAAAGCGTCTGAATTCTCTTTCGGCATTTTCCATGATAAAATTGAATGTTATTTTCAATTGCAATAATGACGCCATTGAGGGCCTTTGTCAACAGAAAACCTCCGAGTCAAAAATCGGCCCAAGATGCATATCTCCAACCTGGGATCGATCGCAGATGTGCGGCCCGCCCAGTGGATATGGCTTCAGACCTTGAAATGTAAATAGCGATCCGATTTATTACATTTTTCGTATCATTTTAGGTTCTTGAAACAACTCAACGTCCGGCCATGGGGGTCTCTTTTCAAAAACAGAACGTTACCCGCACGAACGCTGAAGAAGCTGCCAAGTTTATCCGCCTCTTGAGGGCAAGGCGGCCGGATCAGATTCAGAGAATAAGCCAAGGCTCTCAACCCGGCATATTCCCCGGTGGCCCTCCGGCCGCCCTCCTGAGGCGGGTAAACCTCGGGTAGCACCTCATGCGGAGACATCGCACTCAATTCCTCGTTTTTGAAAAGAGACCCCCATGACCGGACGAGCAGGATCCGATGCATTTCAAGAAGCTAAGCCGTTACCGTTATTCACAATTCGAGGTTTGACACCTTACCTGCTACGGAGGACGGGAGCCGCACTGCCAGGGGTGGGCAGGCTTGGCCGCTCTTTTGGCGTTCAAGCGACTAATTCTGGTTCATCCGGAAAATGCCGGGGTGTCCTTGTGTAAGAAATAGAGTCGAAGCTT
>CAZAGT010000420.1:0-3220 GCA_964484515.1 uncultured Desulfobacteraceae bacterium
CCTCCCCCTCAGCCTCAAACGTCGGGCGGCTGACCCTTCAGAAGTTGATTTTGCCGCCCGGTCGGGCGGTTCGGGGAATTCTGGAGCCACTCTTCGACCTGTATTTCACCATGAGTCGAAGGGTGGTTTTCATTTAGGCGGGGTGAGGCCAGACCCCACGTGGAGGCCGTCGGATGCGTATTTGATCGCGCATCGATATGAAAGAGAAAATGAGCCTACGTAAACACTCCGGGACGACGATCCGATCCGGGGACTTCTTCCCAAAAAATAATTTGCCCGCTTGAAGTCTATGTATTAGGATCTACTTGAGGAAACCTATGGACGTAACTTGTGCAAGTTGCGGAACAGTGGCAAACGTCCCTGACGATAAGATCCCGATCGGGAAGTCATATCTCCTGTGCCCGGAATGCGAGACCAGGATCAACATATTCAAAGGGTTCCCCGTGGGTGCTCTCATCGAGAACCTGACAGGGGTGAGGTTCTTCGCTGAGGACGAGGGTCTATCGGATCGTCACTGCGAGCCCCGGGAATTGTGGCGAGTCGTCGATGTGATCCAACCCTGCCCGGACAAGGGAAGGGGCAGGACCTGCGAAAAAGACAACCGGGGGCGGTGCCCCAACCAACGGCTCATCCTTCGATTGTACAAGGACAAGAACAAGAGCCTCTTCAAGACATGCCTCTACCGAAAAGGTCGTCGCATCTTCGACAAGGCCGCACGCACGCCCGTCGGGAAGACTCATCCCTCGACCGGCGTTGAAGTCGACGACGACAAGACGCATCGCATCCGATGACGGGTATCACGCGGCCCCGCCCTGCAGGCCGGGTTTGAGCTTACCTTCGAGCGAGAAGTATCCTCTGTCCGCGAAGAGCACGAAAAGCGCCGCGGGAAGGAGTGAGACATCCCGGATCATGGTGAGGAGAGTGATCTTGTCTGAAGGCGACGGATTGGTCGAAAAACAACCACAACTGATATCCAGTCCTGTGAAGTACGCGTGAGAGAGGGCCACGCTAAAAACTACCATCATCCCCGCCACCATGAGAGCGGCAGCTTTTGTCCGAATCCCCAGTATGAGAAACAAGCCGGCGCATAACTCGATCCATGGCAGAGTCACAGCTATGAGATTGGTATATTGAGGCGGAATCATCTGGTAATTCCGGACCGCCTGTGCAAATCCGGCAGGATCGAGGATCTTGTGAATGCTTGCGTAGACAAAGACAGCGCCGATCACCAGCCTTGCGATCAAGACGAGGTATTTCATGGATCACTACTCCGTTGCGTATCGCCACCGGCCTCATAAAGGCCAACGTGAGAGATCCGGCCCACTCTTGCCTCCCGTCACTCCGGCGCAGGCCGGAATCCAATCTACGTAACGGGAGGCTGGACCCCGCCGCCTGTCCCGGATTCCGATGCGGGGTTTGCGACGGTGACGACGTCGAGAGTCTTGCCTCCGGGATTCCGTTGCGAGCGGATTTCGACCGTCCGGCCTTCTGGCGTTGGGCTCTGTAGGAAGGGGGCAGTATGTCGGGACGGGCGCCGGTCTGTCGCGACTACTCATGCTTCCATTCGGGCTTACGCTTCTCTATAAATGAGCCGATTCCCTCGTTTGCGTCATGGGTCTCCATGAGCTCTTTCAGGTAGAGGCCCTCCATCTTGGGAAGATCTTCGCGGATTCTTCGGAAGAAGTCCATGCGCACTCCCATATTGGCAATCCTCAGGCTGGACGCGCTCTTGGGGAGTATGTGAGCCTCGATCCATCGGCTCGCGACCTCCCCCGCGTCTTCGCCTTCCAAGGCAAGCAAGTTGACGAGCCCTATACGGTAGGCCTCGGCCGCGTCAATCGACCGCCCCGTGAGCACGAGGTCGTCCGCGTGAGCCTGGCCGACCTTGCGCGCGAGCATTACCGAAGCGGGAGGCGGGAGCACTCCGAGGACTATTTCCGGTTGACCGAATTTGGCTGTTTCGTCCGCTGCGATGAAGTTGCAGAAAAGGGCCAACTCCATGCCTCCGCCAAGGCACTGGCCGCGCACGACGGCCATGGTCGGCACCGCAAGGTCCACCATGTCCAGGAACATCGCGTGGAAAGACCTGAGCATCATCGCGGCCTTGTCCTTGGTATGTTCCGGGACGCTCGCTCCAAAGGAGAAGTGTTTTCCCGAGCCCTCGAATACCAAGAGTTTCACGGCCTTCTCAGTCCGAAGCGAATCGAGAACGGTCCTGATTTCGTTGAGCATCGCGGCTTCGAGAACGTTCGCCTTCGGCGCGTTGAGTATGATCTTCAACACCGCACCATCAAAGTGCGGTTCACATTGGATGAGCTTGTATTCCATCGGTCCTCCTCCCCTCGTACCGGCATCCGGCGGCCGCATCAGAGACTTCAGCAACGGTCCCTTCAATAACGGAGCCCCCGCGCGTACGGCGTGGAGGCTCCGGGTTGAGACTGTGAAACGTCATCAGATCAAGGGATTGGACCGACGTAAACCGCGGCTTTGCCTTGTCTGCGCCGGTCCGAGAATCCGCGTGGTTACTCCTGGGGCTTGCCCAGGACTTCCGCGAATGTTTCCGGGACGGCCGGGGCTCCCTCCGCGATCTTCTGTCGCCATTTCATGAAGTCGACCACATCTTCCCCGGTGATCTTCTTGGTGTTGAACGCGTTGAACCCGAGGAACGCCTCGTATCCCATGTTTGCCATGAGCCAATGTCTGTTGGGAAGCTTCGACTGATCCCAGAAGAATTTCTTCTTCGCTCGGACACCGTCGATCGCTTTGATAAGACAGCCCGGAAAGAGATTGGCCAGCGTCCAGATGATCTTGTTGACCTCTTTGTCGAGGAGTTCGAAATCGGTCGGGAGTTCTTTCACGAGAGCCCTTGCTTCCTTGCCTTCAGGCCCTGTCTTGAACTCACCGTACACGATCTCGCCGTCTCTGACATAGTCTTCGGTAATGACGAGGGGGTTCCGGATGAACTTGTCGCCCTGCTTGAGAACAGGGACCACCTTGGAGATCAGGTTCTTGGCCTTCATCTTGTATGCGGACCACATCTCGCAGCTCACGCAGTTCCACATGGCGTCCTCCATGTTGAGGAACCACGGGAGGAAGTCCGTGGAACCGCCGTCAGGGCTCGAGCCGTGACGCGCGCCGGCTTGACCGAAGATGGCGAGATCGCTGGCGATCGCGATGTCGCAGGCCATGCCGATCTCCTGGCCGCCGGCAACCCTCATGC
>CAZAGT010000421.1:0-2925 GCA_964484515.1 uncultured Desulfobacteraceae bacterium
AACGTCAAAAATGGCGGAGAGCGTTGTTATTTTTGTCTTTCCACACCTTTCGACCTGTTGTTTATGCAACAGTAGGGTGTAGCCAACTCCCACCAAGTGAAGCACCCCCGCTTCCGCGCCGGGCATCCTGGCGAAGGCGGGTAGATGGAGCTTTCAGATGTCTTGGATCCTTCTGGCCGCATTATCCTATCTGATCGGCTCGATTCCTTTCGGGGTATGGATTGCGGAACGGGCGGCCCACATCGATATCCGTCAGCGGGGGAGCGGCAACGTCGGCGCCACGAACGTAGCGCGGGAAGTGGGTCTCGTTTGGGGGATGCTGACGCTGCTGCTGGACGGTCTGAAGGGCCTTGCGCCGGTGGTCCTGGCCCGATGGTCTCAGCCGGGATGTGAGGGGTGCGTGGCGGCGGTGGCCCTGACGGCCTTGCTCGGCCATCAGCATTCCGTCTTCCTGCGCTTTCGGGGCGGCAAGGGGGTTGCCACCGCCATGGGGGCCTTTGTTGCGATCGCACCGTTGCCGGCCGCAGCCGGATTGATACTGTTTGCGTTGCTGGTCTTGACCTCCGGGTTTGTCTCCGTGGGATCTCTTGGGGCAACCGCGATGATGCCGCTCCTTTTGTGGTGGACAGGGCAGGGGGCCGCGCCGGTCGGGACGTCAGCGGCCATGGCATGCATGATCTGGGTGCATCACGGTGGAAACATCAAGCGGCTTCTGTCCGGTAATGAACTGCGGTGGCGCAAAGGGGATTTCACGTCAGCCGATCGAGGAGTCGGTCCAGCTCATCGTCGGAATAGTAAAAGATCGTAATCCTGCCTCCACGGCCCTTCTTGCTTATCGCCACTTTGGTACCAAGGGACCTTTTGAGGTCTTGCGCCAAGGATTGAAGATAGACCTCCCGCTCACTCGGTTTGCCCCTCTTGGGCGCCGGATTGGGCTTCTTCTGGGCCAGCACTTCGGCCTGCCGAACCGAAAGGTCATTCTTGATAATGACATTTCGCAAACGCATCTGTTCGCGGGAATCCTTGATCCCGGCCAATACCCGCCCATGTCCCGTACTCAGCCGTCCGTCAATGAGATCTTGCTGCATGGGTGCGGGAAGCTTCAGCAGTCGCAGTAGGTTCGTGATCGTGGAGCGTTCCTTTCCCAAGGCCTTGGCGAGCGCCGCCTGCGTCATTTGGCTGTCTTCCATCCATTTTCGATAGGCGGTCGCTTCCTCGATGGGGTTGAGGTCCTGGCGGTGAATATTCTCGACCAATGCGAGCTCCAGGGATTCGATCGGCGTCGTTTCGCGGACGACCACCGGAACCGTTTTCAACCCGGCGCGCTGAGCGGCGCGCCAGCGACGTTCGCCGGCAATGAGCTGGTAGCCGGCTTGAGACTTGCTGACAAGGAGGGGCGTTACAATACCCTTGGCTTTTACGGAGTGAACCAGTTCCTCCAACTCGGGTCCCTGAAAGTGTTGGCGCGGTTGGTAGGGATTCGGCTCGATGGCTTCGACGGGACATTCAAGGAACCGCGAGTCCCGTGCCGCCATGCCCGGGTCTTCGGGGATGAGGGCCGACAGGCCCTTACCGAGCGCCCGACGCTTCGTCATAATCGGTTGACCTCCGACTCATCAGTTCTTTTGCGAGGGCGAGGTAGCTCTGAGCGCCCTTCGATTTTATGTCGTAGAGGAGGATCGGCTCCCCGTAGCTGGGGGCTTCACTCAACCGCACATTGCGTGGGATGATGGTCTTGAAGACGGTGTCTCGGAAATGATTCCGCACCTCCTCCTCGACCTGTAGCGAAAGATTATTGCGCGCATCATACATGGTCAAAAGGATGCCTGCCAGACGTAAGCCCGGGTTGAGACCATTGCGGACCGCACGGAGCGTCTTGAGCAACTGGCTTAGGCCTTCGAGGGCGTAAAACTCACACTGCAGTGGGACGAGTACCGCATCAGCAGCGGTCAAGGCATTCAGGGTCAGAAAACCCAACGAAGGAGGGCAGTCGAGGAAGACGTAGTCGTAACGCTCTTTGAGGGAGGGGATCCTGTTTCTGAGACGCAATTCCCGATCATCGAGAGAGACTATTTCAACCTCGGCTCCAACGAGGTCAGGGGTGGCGGCAATCAGATTGAGTCGGGGCATGGCGGTGCCCAGGATGACGTCCTGCTCCGGTGAGGACCCCAGAATGAAATCGTAGAGCCCCTTTTCGGTCGTCGATTTCTCAACGCCGAGGCCCGTGGTCGCGTTCCCTTGGGGGTCACAGTCAATCAAGAGGCAGGACCTTTCCGCAGCCGCGATAGAAGCCGCCAGGTTGATGGCGGTCGTTGTTTTTCCCACCCCGCCCTTTTGGTTTGCAATCGAGATGACTTGTCCCATGCTCCCTCGCGGTTGGCACAAGTACGAACAGCAGCTTGACCGGTTCGAATTGGTGCTGGCACTGTTAACACAATCGTTGTTGTGAGGGAAGGGAAAAGGATGTTTCACGTGGAACATCCTGCTTTCATCTGAACCTCGCGGGGTCCAGGTTTGAGGCCTGCGATATCTGCTCTCCGATTCCGAGACTCCTGGGCTGGTCTTATCGATCCTGCCCCCTCTGAGTCAACCTAAGCTTGTCGACAGGTCTCGTGGCCGAAAGGCCCGACGCGGCCGCCATTCACTCCGAAAAGACATCGCGGCTCACATCCTTAAAGACCGGAAACGGCTTTGTGGTCAAGATATTCATGCATGAAACTACGAAATGAAGGCCTGGGGCAAACCAGGGAAGGGAATTCGGAGTTTCAGGGGGTAATAAGCCAGATGCGTGGATGTTTCACGTGAAACGCTCAGTCACGTCCAATCTGATCGGGGCCCCTGTAAGTAACGACGAACTCAGACTTAACGAGAGTTAACCCTGTTATGAAACGGGCTTTGTCAAGGGCAATAAATACGGTTCATAGA
>CAZAGT010000422.1:0-2819 GCA_964484515.1 uncultured Desulfobacteraceae bacterium
TAGTATCAAAGTGCGGTGCTTTGTTTTTGACAACCGACAAAGGACTACAGACAACCGACATGGAGCGTTTTCGCTCCATTGGGGTGGTATTCTTGTTTTTCCACGCTCTCTGGCGTGTTGTTTATGCAACCATAGGGTTGACTTTGCGCCGAATGCAGCCGACGGTTCATCGCCAAAATCACCACCAAATCAGGTTATGCGCGTGATTGCGCAAAAAAACCGATCAGTCGCCCCCTTCAGAGGTTAACGAAAAGCCTAATCGTATATTCCGCATAGTATTCGCTGACAGCTTGAAACTTATTGCACATTGCGCAAATCCGCTCAGCCCGCTTTCCGGATCAGCACGAGGATGTAAAAGGTCGCCGCACTATGAAAAAAATAGCCTCCGACGTAGAACTTGGCAAGGGCGTCAAGATTTACGATTTCGTGAATCTTTACGGGTGCAGAATAGGCAATGGGACAAAGATCGGAACCTTCCTTGAGATTCAAAAAGGCTCCGTGATCGGCAAGAACTGCAAGATTTCAAGCCACACATTCATTTGCGAAGGCGTCACCATTGAGGATAACGTCTTCATAGGACACAATGTCACCTTTATCAACGACCCGCTGCCAAGGGCGACCACTCGACGAGGCAAACTCCAGACCGATGAGGATTGGGTATGCATCCCCACGTTGGTCAAGAAGGGGGTCTCCATCGGCTCAAGTGTAACCTTACTGTGTGGGGTCACAATCGGGGAGAATGCCATTATCGGGGCGGGCAGTGTGGTGACGAAGGATGTGCCCCCCGATACGATCGTTGCCGGAAACCCGGCAATAACACTCAGAAAATTGAACGAGGAGAAATATGCACGTTCCATTTCTGGATCTCAAGGCCCAGTACGAATCCATCAGCGATGAAATCGCCGCGGCGCTTAGGGCAGTTATCGATCGTTGCGCATTTGCCGGCGGGCCTTTCGTAGAGCGTTTCGAAGAAGACTTTGCTTCGTTCTGCGGTTGCCGCCACGCCCTCGGTGTAGGCAGTGGTACGGAAGCCATCTGGCTGGCGCTCATGGCTCTTGGAATCGGAGCCGGAGACGAGGTCATTACCGTACCTAATACCTTCATCGCTACGGCCGAAGCGATCAGTCTCTGCGGTGCTAAGCCGGTCTTCGTGGACATCGACGAACAGACCTACAATATGGATCCCTCCTTGCTCGAGGCCGCCATCACGACACGCACGAAGGCCCTCATCCCCGTTCACCTCTTCGGCCAGACCGCAGAAATGAATCCTATTCTGGACGTCGCGCGAGAACATGGGTTGGCCGTCATCGAGGACGCGTGTCAGGCGCACGGCGCCGAATACAACGGCAGAAGCGCCGGTTCGATGGGTGAGGCCGGCTGTTTCAGCTTCTACCCTGGTAAGAACCTAGGAGCCTACGGCGAGGCCGGCGTCGTCGTGACGAATAACACTGATCTGGACGAGAAGATTCGGATGCTTCGCGATCACGGCCAAGCGAAAAAGTATCAACACGCGCTGGTGGGATGGAACGCACGCATGGATGGGCTCCAAGGCGCTATCCTGAGTGTTAAGCTCCGATATCTCAACGCATGGAATGAGGCCCGAAGGAAGAACGCCGCCCTCTATAATGACCTCTTGATCGAGGACCAGGGGATCATCATCCCATACGAGGCCCCCGGTGCAAAACACGTTTATCACGTCTATGCGATTCGAGCTCAGGATCGCGAAGCCCTCCTGAGGGTGTTGGCCGAAAAAGAGGTCCACTGCGGGATCCACTATCCCGTTCCCATTCATCTTCAAGACGCCTATCAGGACCTCGGTTACCACCATGGCAGCTTCCCGGTAGCTGAAAGGTGTGCCGCGGAATTTCTCTCTCTCCCCATGTTTCCCGAGCTGACATCCAGGCAGATCGAGCACGTTGCCTCGGAAATCGCGAAATCCTTGGCACAATCAACCCTACCCTATGCGGCCGCAAACCAAGCTCCCCATCCCGTCGCATGACCGACCGGGCTTCTCCCGCAGTGCCGGCAGATGATCGTCGGCACTCTTCAAAAAGAGGTTTTTCCAATACGCTAAGGACGACCTATTATCATCTGAAACCCTTCCTCCCCAGGGGCCTGCAGATATTTCTTCGCCGACAGGTCGTCCGAAGAAAACGTGCCGCTTGCTCCGATATATGGCCTATCCTTGCCTCAGCCGCCGAGCCTCCAGCCGGATGGTCCGGGTGGCCCCGCCAAAGCCGATTCGCTCTGATCCTGACACACGATGTGGACACGGGGAAAGGGCAGGCAAAGTGCTCTGAGCTCGCTGCACTCGAAGCGAGCCTGGGTTTCAAATCATCCTTCAATTTCGTGCCCGAACGATATCAGGTCTCGCAGGGGCTCCGGCATGAGCTTACAGCGAACGGCTTTGAAATCGGGGTGCATGGCTTGAGTCACGACGGAAAGCTGTTTCAGTCGAGACACATATTTCAAGAAAGATCTCAAAGAATCAATCACTACCTGAGAGCGTGGAACGCGATCGGATTCCGGTCCCCTGCCATGCACCACAACCTCGAATGGCTCCATGAGCTCCACATCAAATATGACTTGTCGACCTTCGACACCGACCCGTTTGAACCTCAGTCCGATGGCGTCGCCACGATCTTCCCCTTTTGGGTCAACATGGATCATACATCGACACAAGGATATGTAGAGTTGCCCTACACTCTCCCGCAGGATTTCACTCTCTTCGTGCTGATGAAGGAAACCACCACAGCGATCTGGAAGCGGAAGCTGAACTGGATTGTCGAAAAGGGAGGAATGGCGCTCCTGAATACCCA